>CAYWHG010000040.1:0-32154 GCA_964457865.1 uncultured Steroidobacter sp. | reverse complement strand
GCAGTTTCTCCCGCGCCGCGCCGTATTCGATTTCGAGCCTGTCCACCAGTTCGCTTACCGGCAGCACATCGTGAATGCCGGCGACGCTCTGGCCGCTGCCCCAGATATCGCGCCATGCCTTCGCTTTCTGTTCGCCGCCGCTGCCGAAGTTCATCTTCGTCTTGTCGGCTTCGGGCAGCGCGTCGGGATCGAGCCCGGCGTTCACGATGCTCGATCGCAGGTAGTTGCCGTGTACGCCGGTGAAGAGATTCGTGTACACGATATCTTCCGCGCCGCTGTCGACGATGGCCTGTTTGTAGGCTTCGCCGGCGTTGGCTTCCTTGCTGGCGATGAAGCGCGTGCCCATGTAGGCGAAGTCGGCGCCGAGCGCCTGCGCGGCGAGGATGCCGGCGCCGGTCGAGATTGCGCCGGACAGGATCACCGTGCCGTCGTAGAACTCGCGTACCGCCGTGAGCAGCGCGAAAGGTGAGAGCGATCCGGCATGTCCGCCCGCGCCGGAGCACACCAGGATCAGCCCATCGACACCCGCCTGCAGCGCACGCTTCGCATGCTTGATGTTGGTGACGTCGTGATAGACGAGTCCACCGTACGAATGTGCGGCTTCGACCACGGCATCCGGCGCCTGCAGGCTCGTGATCCAGATCGGCACCTTGTGCTGCGCGCAGACCTTGATGTCGTGAGCGAGCCGGTTGTTCGAGCCGTGCACGATCTGATTGACCGCGAACGGTGCGACGCGCCGGCCGGGATGCTCGCGCTGCCAGGCATCCAGCTCGGCGCGGATGCGGATCAACCATTCCTCCAGCACCGGTTCCGGTCGGGCGTTCAGCGCCGGAAATGAGCCGACGATGCCGGCCTTGCACTGCTCGATGACCAGTTCGGGCGAGGAAACGATGAACAGCGGCGATGCGATGACGGGCAGTCGCAGCGAACGGCGCAGGGAATCGGGCATCGCCATGGGCAATCTCGGGAGTGGACGAATCGCAAGGATACCCAATGCAGTCCGGGCGTCGGGTCGCTGGGCATGGCCTTGTCTGTCATCCCCGCGGAGGCGGGGATCCATCCTCCCTCCGCAGTTCCGGAATGGATCCCCGCCTGCGCGGGGATGACGAATCGCAGTTCTGGGAGGGGCTTGTCTCCAGTCCCGTTTAGTGACATTTTGTCTGAGTTATTTGGGGCCGGGTACGGGGCGGCCCGGGAATGATTCGCAACAACTACATGGCACGAAATAATGGTGCGGAAACAGGTATTTGCGTCCCTGGCGGCGCTTGCGGCCCTGGCGGGGTCAACGACGGCCGCATTGGCGTCGGAGGCTAGGAGAGTGGAGTTCGGCAAACTGGCGGACGGCACGGCGATCGAGGCCGTCGAGCTTTCCAATGGACGCATGTCCGCCCGCATCATCACGCTCGGCGCGGCCATCCAGTCGCTGCAGGTGCCCGATCGCAATGGCAGGCCGGGCGACGTCGTCCTCGGTCATGCCACGCCGGCCGAATATGTCGCGAAGCCGCAGTACTTTGGCGCGACCGTCGGTCGCTATGCCAACCGCATCCGCGACGGCAGGTTCTCGCTGGACGGCACTTCCTACCAACTCGCCACCAACGACGGGCCGAATCATCTTCACGGCGGCGTGAAGGGACTCGACAAGGTCGTGTGGAAGATCGATTCGGTGAAGGGCGGGTCGCCGGCGGCCGTGGTGCTGAGCCACATGAGCCCGGACGGCGACGGCGGCTATCCCGGCACGCTCAAGGTCACGGCCACGTACTCGTTGAACGACAGGAACGAGCTGAGCGTCGAATACCAGGCGACGACGGACAAGCCCACCGTCGTCAACATCACGAATCACAGCTACTTCAATCTGGCCGACGGTGGCGACATCCTCGGTCATCGCCTGACCTTGCTCGCGGATGCGTACACGCCGGTCGATGTCACGCTCATCCCCACGGGCGAGCGTCGCAACGTCGCGGATACACCGTTCGATTTCCGCGAGCCGCAGGCGATCGGCGCGCGCGTGCGCGACGGCAATGACGAACAGATCCGCTTCGGCCGCGGCTACGATCACAACTACATCCTGCGCGGCAAGGCCGGTACGCTGCGGCTGGCGGCGAAGCTCGAAGACCCCGCTTCGGGCCGCGTGATGGAGTTGCTGACCGCCGCGTCGGCCGTGCAGTTCTATTCGGGCAACTTCCTCGACGGGACCAGCATCGGCAAGGGCGGACGTATCTATCGCCAGGGCGATGCGCTGTGCCTGGAGCCGCAGGTGTTTCCGGACTCGCCGAATCATTCCGACTTCCCGTCGGCGCGGCTGAATCCCGGCGACACCTATATCAATACAATGGTCTTCCGTTTTTCGATCGCGGGCCGCTGAAGGTCCGCGATTTCATGGTCATGACTTCCTGAAAGCCGCAATGACAGCATCGAATTCCACTCCCCCTTCCGGCCGTCGCCTGCGTTCGCGCGCCTGGTTCGACGATCCTTCCAATGCCGACATGACAGCGCTCTATCTCGAGCGCTACATGAATTTCGGACTGACGTTGCAGGAACTGCAGTCGGGCAAGCCGATCATCGGCATCGCCCAGACCGGCAGCGATCTGTCGCCGTGCAACCGTCACCACATCGTGCTCGCCGAGCGTTTGCGCGAAGGCATTCGCGAAGCCGGCGGCATTGCCATCGAATTTCCGGTGCATCCGATCCAGGAAACGGGCAAGCGTCCGACTGCGGGGCTCGATCGCAATCTCGCGTATCTCGGCCTCGTCGAAGTGCTGTTCGGTTATCCGCTCGATGGCGTCGTGCTCACGATCGGCTGCGACAAGACCACGCCCGCCTGCCTGATGGCGGCGGCGACCGTGAACATTCCTGCCATCGCACTTTCGGTCGGCCCGATGCTGAACGGCTGGTACAAGGGCGAACGCACGGGCTCGGGCACGATCGTCTGGCGCGCGCGCGAACTGCTTGCCGCCAACAAGATCGACTACCAGGGCTTCATCAAGCTGGTCGCCTCATCCGCGCCGTCGACGGGCTACTGCAACACGATGGGCACCGCGACCACCATGAACAGCCTGACCGAAGCGCTGGGGATGTCGTTGCCTGGTTCGGCAGCGATTCCTGCGCCGTATCGCGATCGTCAGGAATGCGCGTATCTCACCGGCAAGCAGATCGTCGAAATGGTGGCGGCGGATCGCAAGCCGTCCGACATTCTCACGCGCGAAGCCTTCATCAATGCGATCCGCGTGAACTCGGCCATCGGCGGCTCGACCAATGCGCCGATTCATCTGAATGCGCTGGCGCGTCACATCGGCGTAGAGCTGTCGATCGACGACTGGCAGAAGTTCGGTCTCGACATTCCGCTGCTCGTGAATCTGCAGCCGGCCGGTGAATATCTCGGCGAGGATTACTACCGCGCCGGCGGCGTGCCCGCGATCGTGTCCGAACTGATGAAGAAGGGACTGATCTCAGAATCGGCGCTGACCGTGAACGGCAGGACCATCGGCGACAACTGCCGCGACGCGCGCATCGAGGAAGAGGCGGTCATCCGTCCATTCGACAGGCCGCTCAAGGCGAACGCGGGTTTCACCGTGCTGCGCGGCAACCTGTTCGATTCCGCGATCATGAAGACCAGCGTGATTTCGCCGCAGTTCCGCGAACGCTATCTGTCGAACCCGAACGATCCGGAGGCCTTCGAAGGCCCGGCCGTGGTGTTCGACGGTCCCGAGGACTATCACAAGCGCATCGACGATCCGGCGCTCGGCATCACCGACGCGACGCTGCTGTTCATGCGCGGCACCGGCCCGATCGGTTATCCGGGTGCGGCGGAAGTGGTGAACATGCGTCCGCCCGTGTACCTGATCACGGCTGGCGTGCACAACCTGCCGTGCATCGGCGATGGCCGCCAGTCGGGCACGTCGGGATCGCCCTCGATACTCAATGCCTCGCCCGAAGCCGCGGCCGGCGGTGGCCTGGCATTGCTGAAGACCGGCGATCGCGTGCGCATCGACCTGCGGCGTGGCGAAGCGAACATCCTCATCAGCCAGGAAGAACTCGACGCGCGTCGCCAGGCACTCGAAGCGGCCGGCGGTTTCCCGATTCCGGCCAGCCAGACGCCGTGGCAGGAAATCCAGCGCGCCACGATCGGCCAGGCAGATACGGGCGCGGTGCTGGAGGGTGCGGTGAAGTATCAGAAGATTGCGCAGACGATCGGAGTGCCGAGGCACAATCACTGAGAGAGGAAGGGGGTAGGTGATCAGGGGGTAGGGGATAGTCAGAACCTGCGACGCCTCCTGCTGTCACTATCCCCTACCCCCTGATCACTATCCCCTATGCGCTCCGTCATCGCTCCCCAGATCCGCTGCCAACTCGGTGAAGGCCTGCTGTGGTCGGCCCGCGAAGGCGCGGTGTACTGGGTCGACATCATCGGCCAGAAGCTGCATCGCTATGTATTGGCGGGCAGCGACACGACGTCGTGGTCCCTGCCGGAGAAGACAGGCTGGATCGTCGAACGGCGCGATCGACCCGGCTTCATCGCGGGCATGCAGAGCGGCTTCGTCGAACTGACGCTCGATCCGGTCAAGGTCCGGCACATCGCCGATCCGGAGCCGCATCTGCCGGGCAATCGCATGAATGATTGCTGCGTCGATCATCGCGGCCACATCTGGGCGGGCACGATGGACGTGCCGATCGAGCAAGCCACCGGTTCGCTGTACCGGCTCGATGCCGATCACAACGTCACGCATCACGACAGCGACTATCTCGTGACGAATGGTCCCGCGTTCAGTCCGGCGCGCGATCGCATGTATCACAACGATACGGGGCGCGGTGTCGTGTACTGCTTCGATGTGGCGGCCGACGGCAGCCTTGGCAACAGGCGCGAGTTCATCCGCTTTCCCGAAGAGTGGGGCGTGCCTGACGGCATGACGGTCGATGCGCAAGGGTATCTGTGGATCGCGCAGTGGGGCGGCGGTGGTATCAGCCGCTTCACGCCCGAAGGCCAGCGTGAGCGGTTCATCGCGTTGCCGGCGTCGCAGGTCACGAATGTGGTGTTTGCGGGCGAGAAGCTCGATCGGTTGTTTGCGACGTCAGCGGCAGATGGCAAGCCGGACGAGGCGCTGGCGGGGTCGCTGTTTGAGGTGGATGCGGGTGGGGTGAAGGGATTGGCGCCCAACCTGTTCGCGGGGTGAGCTGGGCGCTTCTTTCCCTCTCCCTTAGGGAGAGGGCAGGGTGAGGGTCTGAGATCTTTCAACCGCGATGAAGCGTCATCGTGGCTCCAACACCGCAGACCCTCACCCGCGCTCGCGCGCGACCTCTCACCTCTTCGGGTGATTCCGGCATAGCCTCCCTCCCTCAAGGGAGAGTGAAGAATCACTCCACCGTCAACACCACCACCGACTTCGGCGGCAGGTTCGCGACGATCTGATCGCCCTTGCGTTGTGCCTTGAACTCGGTCGGCTGAATCGCATTCGGCCTGGCGAACGTATTGTGCGCATCCATCGCCGCCGCCGTCAGCACGCGGCCAGATACCTTGCCGGCCTTCAAACCTGCCACCTTCGTCGTCAGCGTCGCGCTGCGATTCGGATCGCTGTTCACCAGCGCAATGTGCAGCTTGCCATCCGCACCTTTCGCTGCCGACACATCCACCGCCGGAATCGACCAGTCGCCGTGCGTGTAGTCGGGCGACTTGAACTCGGCCGGCAGGAACGTCGCATCCTGGAACGGCACGTACATCTCGAACACGTGGTACGTCGGCGTCAGGATCATCTTCTCCTTGTCCGTGAGAATCATCGCCTGCAGCACGTTGACCATCTGTGCGATGGCCGTCATGCGCACACGCTCTGCATGGCGATGGAAGATATTCAGCGACAGCGCCGCGACGTGGGCATCGCGCAGCGTGTTCTGCTGCCACAGGAAGCCGGGATTGCGGCCCGGCTCCGGGTCATACCAGGTGCCCCACTCATCGACGTACAGGCCGACCCGCTTGCCCGGATCGTACTTGTCCATGATCGCGGAGTGCTTGGTCACCAGTTCGTCCATGTGCAGCGCGTTCTTGAGCGTCGAGGCCCACTTGTCTTCGGGGAAGCCGGTGGACTTGCCCTTGTCTTCCCAGCGGCCGGGGAAGGTGTAGTAGTGCAGCGAATACGCGTCCATCTCACGCGCGGCCTGCGACAGCATGACCTCGGTCCAGTGGTAGTCGTCGACATTCGCGCCGCTGGCGATCTTCTCCGGCTTGTTGTCGTGCGGCGCGCGGATGAAGGTCTGGAACTGACGGTACTGGTCGGCGAAATATTCGGGCCGCATGTTGCCGCCGCAGCCCCAGGTTTCGTTGCCGACACCGAAGTACGGCAGCCTCCACGGCTTCTCGCGGCCGTTCTTGCGGCGCATTTCTGCGAGTGTCGACCTGGTGTCGGACGTGATGTATTCGACCCACTCCGACATTTCCTGCGGCGTACCTGAACCCACGTTGCCCGCGACGTAGGCATCGGCGCCGATCAGCTCGGCGAAGTCCATGAACTCGTGCGTGCCGAAGGAATTGTCTTCCTCGACGCCACCCCAGATCGTATTGATCTTGACCGGGCGTTTGTCGCGCGGACCGATGCCTTCACGCCAGTGATACTCGTCGGCGAAGCAGCCGCCGGGCCAGCGCACGACCGGGACCTTCAGCTTCTTCAACGCCGCGACAACGTCGTTGCGATAGCCGCGCGTGTTGGGAATGCTGGAGTTCTCGCCCACCCACACGCCTTCGTAGATGCCGGCGCCGAGATGCTCGGCAAACTGGCCATAGATGTTGCGGTTGATCTTCGCGCCCGGCTGATCGGCGCGGATCGTCACCGCCACTTCCACAGGCTTCGCGCTCTGCGCCACGGCCTGCACCCCCACCAGCGATGTCAGCGTCATCGCCGCACAAATCATCTTTCTCAATTTCTTCTCCTTCAAGCGAAAGAAGTTTCACACGGAGTTCACGGAGAGCACGGAGAAATAGAAGAAAATGATTCCAGGGGAAAATGGGATAAAGAAACTCTTCCAGTCCCGTGTTCTCCGGAAATTATTTTCTTTCTCCGTGTTCTCCGTGAACTCCGTGTGAACCTCCGGATTCTTCATTCCACGAACGGCTCGACGACCACGCGTCGCCCGCACATGAACGCATCGGCGACCAGCCGGAAGGGCGTGACATCGACGTCGATCTGGCGCGAGCGCACGAGTTCTGCGAAGCGTGCGTAGAGATTCGGGTATTCGCGGTCCGGGGCTTCGAGCGGCGGATCGTCGTTGATGCGCAGGACCGAGCCGCCTTTCGACAGCACGAGCCGGCCGTCGTCGGTCTCGACGACGATGTCCCAGCTCTGCGGTCCTGTCTGCAGGAAGTCGAGATCCATGCGCACAGCGGCGCCGAACTCGTTCGTCAGTTTCAGGGTGGCGGCGACGGGCGCTTCGCAGTTCGAGGGGAACGCCAGCTCGGCATCGCGCAGCACGAGCGTGCCGGGCAGGATGCGCGTGATGATGGACATGGCATTGATGCCCGGATCGAACACGCCGAGGCCGCCGGCCTTCCAGATCCAGGTCTGGCCGGGATGCCACACGCGCACGTCTTCCTTCCAGGTGACGACGACGTTGCGGACCTTGCGGTTCGCGAGCCACTGACGGGCCGGCTCGACGCCTGCCGCTTCGCGCGAATGCCAGGTCGCCTGCAGTGCGACGCCCTCGTTCTTTGCGAGATCGACGAGCGCGCTGACTTCGTTCAGCGTCGCGCCCGGCGGCTTTTCGAGCATCACATGCCGCCCGTGGTTCAGCGCTGCGCGGGCGATGTCATAGCGGATCTGCGGTGGCGTGCAGATCGCCACCGCATCGAGGTCCGGTACGCCGGACAGCAGTGCCTGGATGTCGGGAAAGTGCTTCACACCGTCGAGTCGGTGATGCGGGCTCGCTGCCGCCACCAGCTCGAACGCCGGATTGCCGGCAATAGCCGGGACGTGCTGATCGCGCGCGATCTTGCCAACGCCCACCAGTGCAATCCTGATCTTGTTCATGGCGTGTCGGAACAGAGGCAAAGAGAGGAAAGAAGATCTCCACGGGGAACACGGGGCCGGAATCGAACAAAGCGATCAGACATCTCTATCTCCGTCTTCACCCAGTGTTCCCCGTGTTCCCCGTGGAGATACTTCTTGGTCTTAGAGCGACATGACCGCGACGTCAGGAGCGGCAACACGCTGCAGCGGATTTCTCAGCGCCAGCGTGAACGGCGCAGCAGAAATCTCGAACACATCGCCTTCCTCGGTCTTGATGCCGTCGGCGAACGACAGCGTCGCAGTGCCGAAGAAGTGCACGTGCACGTCACCGGGGCGACGGAACAGCGCGTACTTGAAGTGATGGTGTTCGAGGTTGGCGAGCGTGTGCGACATGTTGGTCTCGCCCGTCAGGAACGGTTTTTCCCAGATCTTCTCGCCCTTGCGCAGCAGCGCGCTGGTGCCGCGCACGTCCTGTGGCAGTTCGCCGGTGAGCAGTTCGGCGCCGAGCGCGGCGTGGCGCAGCTTCGAATGCGCGAGCCACAGGTAGTTGCCGCGTTCGGTGATGTGGTCGGAGAACTCGTTGGCGAGACAGTAGCCGAGGCGGCGCGGGTTGCCGCGTTCGTCGATGAGATAGATGCCGGCGATCTCGGGTTCTTCACTGCCGTCGAGCGCAAACGCCGGCGAGGGCAGGGCAGCGCCGGTGCCGACGACGTTGTCGCCGTTGCCCTTGTAGAACCATTCCGGTTGCACGCCGACCGCACCGGCGGCGGGTTTGCCACCTTCCACGCCCATCAGGAACATGCGCATGGAATCGGTGACGTTTCCTGCAGCCGCAGCCTTGTGCATCTTGTCGCGGCCTTCCGCGGAACCGAGATGCGTGAGACCGGTGCCGGTGAGATACACGTGCGCAGGATCGGGATGATCGATCGGCGGCAGCAGGCGGCCTTCGCGGTCTGCCGCGGCGAGATCGATGGTTTCGTTGCTCAATCGTGCAGTCGCGAGTGCGCTCAGCGTCGTCGATTGCTCGATGGCCAGCCGGGCCAGTTCGTAGATCGAAGTCGCGCCATCGATGCGGCGTGCGCCGTTGTCGTCAGCGGCGGCGACACAGCGGGTGCCGGCGGGTGATTTCAGTTGAATGAGTCTCAGCGTCATCGTTCGTACCCGTTGTCAGCGTGGCGTTGCGGACAGCGCCTGTCTTTCTCTCTTCCTCTTACTCTTAACTCTTACTGTGGGGCCGGCTTCTAGCCGGCCTGGGAATGTCAGGCTGAAGCCTGACCCACAGGAAGAGGTCCACCGTCGTGACTTTCGTCACTCTCTCAATCCGCCACATACACGCCATCAATCCGCCGCGGCCGCTTCGGCGCATCCGCCTTCAGCGGCGCCGGCAGCAGCGCGTCCGGGAAATCCTGGTAGCACACCGGCCGCAGGAACCGTTCGATCGCCAGTGTGCCGACCGAGGTGCTGCGCCCGTCGGATGTCGAGGGATACGGTCCGCCGTGCACCATGGCATGAGTGACCTCGACGCCGGTCGGCCAGCCATTGACGAGCAGGCGTCCGGCCTTGCGTTCGAGCGTCGGCAGCAGGCGCTGCGCAATCGCGATGTCCTTGTCGGTGAGCTGCAGCGTCGCGGTGAGCTGGCCTTCGAGATGGTCGAGCACGCGCACGAGCTGCGCGTCATCGCTGCAGCGTACGAGCAGGGAGGAGGCGCCGAACACTTCGGCCATGACGTCCTCGTACTTCAGCGCATCGTCTCCGGAGATCGAGAACAGGGCGCCGCGACCGCAGTTGATGCCGGGCTTGTCTTCGCCGCGCGCCAGCGTGGCGACATTGGCGTGCTTCTCGAGCTGTTCGACGCCCTTGGCGTAGGCGCTGTGAATTCCGGCCGTGAGCATCACCTGCGGTGCCGATCCCTGCAGCGCGGCGCTGGCGGCGGCGACGAAGCGGTCGAGCGCCGGCCCTTCGAGCGCGAGCACCAGGCCCGGGTTGGTGCAGAACTGACCTGCACCCATCGTCAGCGATCCCACGAATTCCTTGCCGAGCGCTTCGGCGCGCGTCGCCAGCGCATCAGGCAGCAGGACGACGGGATTGATGCTGCTCATTTCCGCATACACCGGAATCGGTTCCGGCCGCTCGCTCGCGATCTTCATCAGCGCAAGTCCGCCGGCGCGCGAGCCGGTGAAGCCGACGGCCTTCACATGCCGGTGCGCCACGAGTCCCGCGCCCAGTGCGCGCGAGTTGCCGTTCAGCAGCGAGAACACGCCGGCCGGCAAGTTGCAGGCTTTCACGGCGGCCGTGAGCGCGCTCGCCACCAGTTCGCTGGTGCCCGGATGCGCGGAATGACCTTTGACGATGACTGGGCAGCCGGCCGCGAGTGCCGCTGCGGTATCGCCGCCGGCCACGGAGAAGGCGAGCGGGAAATTGCTGGCACCGAAGACGACGACGGGTCCCAGCGGAATCTTGCGCATGCGCAGGTCGGAGCGCGGCAGCGGTTTGCGATCGGGCAGCGCGGGGTCGATGCGCAGGCCCATCCAGCCGCCCTTGCGTACTTCGTCCGCGAACAGCCGCAGCTGATTGCAGGTGCGCGCGCGCTCGCCGGTCAGCCGGGCCAGCGGCAGGCCGGACTCCGCGTGCGCGCGTTCCAGCAGTTCGTCGCCGAGCGCCATGATCTGGTCCGCGGCGGTTTCGAGGAATTTCGCGCGCAGTTCGGGATCGAGTTCGCGATAACTATGGAAGGCCGACCAGGCGAGTTCGCAGGTCTGTTCCACTTCGGCCTCACCCGCGGCGCTGAATCCGGGCGAAAGCGCTTCGCCGGTGGCGGGGTTGTAGGCCGGGAAGGTCTCCGTCTTGCGGACACGCGTCCCACCGATCAGCAGTTCTCCGGAAATCGCCATCTCTCTCATCTCCGCCGGTCTCAATGTATGGCCGGGCCCCGTCGGGCGGGTTGCAGGTTACACCATAACTCAGACAATATAACACCACAGGGTGGTTGTTGGTGATCGGCTGGAATCGCTGGTAGCGATAACACCGACCGGCGAATACCATACGCCGGCCCAGCGTCCGAGGGGGCGCCGGCGCGATCGGGGGAGGCGCGTGGCCCAACGAGGCGACGCTGCTGTCGGCTTGTCAGAACACGAGAACGAGAGAACAACGTGCAGACTTCCTACATGACCGGTCTCGACTGGTTCGTCATTGCGATCTATTTCATCGTCATCGGGGCCGTGGCCTGGTACTACGGCCGGCATCAGAAAGACAGCGTCGACTACTTTCTCGCCGGTCGTAACGCCGGCTTCATCGTGATCGGCGCCTCGATCTTCACCTCCAACATCGGTTCCGAACACATCGTGGGGTTGGCGGGGCAGGGCGCCTCGACCGGCATGGCGATGGCGCACTGGGAACTGCACGCATGGGTGTTGATCCTGTTGTCCGGCTTCTTCGTGCCCTTCTATTACAAGTCGGGCGTGCAGACGATTCCCGAATTCCTTGAACGCCGCTTCAACGCGCGTGCCCGCACCATCCTGTCCGTGGTATCGCTGGTGGCGTACATCTTCACCAAGGTGAGCGTGACCGTGTTCGCCGGTGCCATCGTTTTCCAGGCACTGCTGCCTGACACGTTCGGGTCGCGCGACAATGCCTTCTGGATCGGTGCGTTCACCACCGTCATTCTCACGGGCATCTACACGATTTTCGGCGGCATGCGCGCCATCATGGCGACGGCCGCGCCGCAGGCCGTGATCATCCTGTTCGGCTCCTTCGTGATCACCTTCGTGGGCCTGGGCAAGCTCGGCGACGGCGCCGGTGTCATGGCCGGCTGGGACGCGCTGGTGGCTACCGCGAGCACGAATGCCAGTCAGTTCGCGATGTGGCGGCCGCTGAGCGATCCCGACTTTCCCTGGCTCGGCGTGATCATCGCCTCGCCCATCATCGGTATCTGGTACTGGTGTACCGATCAATACATCGTGCAGCGTGCGTTGTCGGCGAAGGATCTGGCGACGGCGCGTCGCGGCGCATTGTTCGGCGGCCTGCTGAAGGTGTGGCCGGTGCTGATCTTCCTGGTGCCCGGACTGATCGGTTGGGCCTTGCACCAGAAGGGCCTGCTCGCCCTGCCGATGAAGATGGTGGATGGCGTGTCCGTCATCGATGGCGACACGGTGTTTCCGACCTTGGTGACGACCCTGCTGCCTTCCGGTATCCGCGGCCTGATCGTCGCCTGCCTGCTGGCCGCGCTGATGAGTTCGCTCGCCTCGCTGTTCAATTCCAGCGCGTCACTGTTCACCGTCGACATCTACGAGAAACTGCGTCCAGGAAAATCCGAGAAGCACCTGCTGTTCGTCGGTCGTGTCGCAACGGGCGTCGTGGTGGGCGCGGGAATGCTGTGGATCCCGGTGATGAAAATGATTTCCGGCGGCGGCCTGTATCAGTATCTGCAGAACGTGCAGGGTTATCTGGCGCCGCCGATCACGGCCGTGTTCCTGCTGGGCCTGTTCTGGAAGCGACTCAACGCGCGCGGTGCCGTCTGGGCCCTGACGGGTGGTTTTGTGCTGGGCATGGTCAAGCTCACCTGCCAGACATTCTTCGGCGCCGGCAAGATCGAGAATCCCGCGTGGCTGGCAGCGATCGGCGACTTCAATTTCCTGTATGCCACCGGCGTGCTGTTTGCGATCAGCGTCGTGCTGATGGTCGTGGGCTCGCTGACCTCGGCGCCGCCGCCTGCCGAGAAGACCGATGGATTGACCTATCGCTCGATCCGCGCGCTGCACGGTGAAGAGATCAGCCGCAGCTGGGACACGCCGAACAAGGTGATGTCCGGGCTGATTCTCGTGCTGGTGCTGAGCATCTATCTGTACTTCAGCTTCTGGCTGAACTGAGCCGCGGCTGCCTGTGGGCTGACTCAACACAGGCGGCGAGTTCAAGACTGAAGAAGAAAATTTCCACGGGGGACGCGGGGAGCACGGGGACAAGAGAGGCCGAAGGAATCTGCTTTTTTCTTTCGACCCCGTGCTCCCCGTGTCCCCCGTGGAGATTCTTCCTTTCCGGATCCGGGATCCCCGGCACACTTCAAGTCAGTGGTATTGGGCTTTATCAACCGGCCTTTTTCTTCGGCTTGCTCGCGTTCGTCGTATCGAGGAAGGCGAGATCGACCAGATTCACCATCGCCTTGTGTGCGGCGACCGGATCCGATGCCTTCACGGCTTCGTACACCTTGCGGTGATCCGGCACCGGATCGCGCGCCAGCGGATTGTCGCGCTGCTTGAAGATGGTGGTCCATGACACGGCGGCGCCGACGCCGGTCGTGAGCGTCACGAGAAACGCATTGCCGCTCGCGCCGAGCAAGGCCGAGTGAAACTCCTGGTCGGCGAGCCGGCCGGCTTCCTCGGCCAGCGTGTATTTCGCCATGCCGTCCAGCGCGCGCGACATCGTTTCCAGGTGATCCTGCGTGCGGCGCTGCGCCGCCAGCGCGGCCGCTTCCGGTTCGATGATCCGGCGCAGTTCGAACAGATTGTTCAGCAGCGTCTCGTCCGGTTCGAACTCGAAGATCCAGGACAGCACGTCGGGATCGAGCAGATGCCAGCGCTCGGGCTGGCTGACCTTGGTGCCGACTTTCGGCCGCGATTCCACCAGCCCCTTGGCGGCGAGGATACGCACCGCTTCGCGGTAGGCGCCGCGCGAGACATGCAGGCGATCGCTCGCCGCAATCTCGCCATTCAGCAGTTCGCCGGGCTTGTAGCGACCCGAGACGATGAGGATGCCCAGATCGCGCGCGATCGTGCCGTGCAGGCGCAGCGATCGACGGCGCGCACGCGCATTCGATTTCTGCCCTGACCGGATCGAAGCTGCTGCAGGCGCCGAATCGTTCGAGGATTTTTTCTTCCGTGCCATGGCTCGTTAATTTAGTCGTGCATCTGTCCAGCGGCAATCGCGCATATCGGCACCGCTTATGACACAGAAGCCGGAGCAACGCTCGCGAAACGCGGGTAATTGTCGGACAATATAAGGGAGGATTCCAGCATTACAACGGTAATTTCCCGTGACACATGACAATGAAAGGCGATCCTTCGTCGCCAGCCTGATCGGACTTGGACTCGCGGGGTGCGGCGGAGGCGGCGGCGACTCGTCGGGCACATCGCCACCCCCGTCCAGCGGAGGCAATTCTCCACCACCGACGTCGCCTGCCATTCCCTTCGCCAACGTGTCCGTGCACGACCCGTCGGTGATCCGCGCCGGCGGCAACTACTACGTGTTCGGCTCGCATCTGGCTGCCGCCCGCACCAGCGATCTCATGAACTGGACGCGCGTCGCCGATGGCGTGAACGCAGCCAATCCGTTGTTCGGCAATGTACTGCAGGAACTGCAGGAGACGTTCGCGTGGTCGCAGTCTAACGACCTGTGGGCACCCGATGTCGTACAGCTCGGCGACGGGCGCTTCTATATGTACTACGACTCGTGCAAGGGCGACTCGCCGCGTTCGGCGCTCGGTCTTGCCGTCGCGGACCAGGTGACCGGTCCGTATGTGAACCGGCAGATCCTGCTCAAGTCGGGCATGTGGGACCAGATCAGCGAGGACGGCGTCAGCGTCTATGACGCGCAGGTGCATCCGAATGTCGTCGATCCGCAGACTTTCTTCGATCGCAATGGCGGACTCTGGATGGTCTACGGCTCGTACTCGGGCGGCCTCTTCATCCTGTCGATGGATCCGGCGACGGGACTGCCGCATCCGGGGCAGGGCTACGGCAAGCACCTGCTAGGCGGACATCACGCGCGCATCGAAGGCCCGTACATCCTGCACAACGCGCAGACGGGCTATTACTACCTGTTCACCTCGTTCGGCGGACTCGATGCGGTCGGCGGCTACAACATCCGCGTCGCGCGTGCAGACGCGCCGGACGGTCCGTACTTCGATGCCGCGGGCACGGACATGGCGACGGTGAAGGGCAATCCCAACCAGCTCTTTGACGACACGCGCATCGCGCCGCACGGGCAGAAGCTGTTCGGCAATCACCAGTTCACGCTCGCGAGCGGCGAATCCGGAACCGCGCTCGGCTACGTCTCGCCCGGTCACAACTCGGCGTATTTCGATGCCGACAGCGGCAAGTACTTCCTGATTTTCCACACGCGCTTCCCGAATCGCGGCGAGCAGCACGAAGTGCGCGTGCATGAACTGCTGTTCAACGAGGACGGCTGGCCGGTGGTCGCGCCGCTGCGCTATGCGCCGCTGAGCCTGAACAGCACGGCGTTGTCGGCGGAGGTGAGCGCCGCGGATGCGCAGGGCAGCTACAAGTATGTCGATCACGGCAAGGACATCTCGGCGACGATCAGGAACTCGCAGGCGCTTCGCCTCGATGCGGATGGCAGCGTCAGCGGCGCGGTGGCCGGGACGTGGCAGCACAAGGGCGGCAACACCGTCGCGCTGACCATCGGCGGCGTCCTGTTCAACGGAGTGCTCTCGCGTCAGTGGAACAGCAGCGCGAATGCGTTCGCGGTGACGTTCACGGCGCAGGCGGAGAGCGGCGTGTCGGTGTGGGGTGTACGTACGGGCGGGTGAGGGAGTAGGAGAAGAGAGCCGCAAAAGACCGTGACCGCAAGGGAATCCCACGGGACATAAAAGAACGAAAAAATAGGGCCCTTCCGGGCCGTTAGGGAACGTCTGATTTACCTCTTGTTCGTCATTCCCGCGTAGGCGGGAATCTATCTGAATCAGGAAGATGGATCCCCGCCTACGCGGGGACGACGGAGTAAATCAGACCTTCTTTAGCTTCTTTTATGCGGCCCTTCTCCCTCCAGAAGAAAAGGGCAACCCTTGCGGGTTGCCCTTGACAGGAACGAAACGATTCTTCGTCAGAGCGTCACGCGCACTCCCAGAGCGAACGTCCGGCCAGTGATCACCGAACCGAAGTTGTTGGTGTTCGGGTTGACGTAGTAGCTCTGATAGATCTCGTCCGTGAGATTGGTTGCGTCGAACGTCAGCACCAGGTTGTCGTTCACGGTGTAGCTGAGCTGAAAGTCCAGGTTCTGTTCGGCGGCGCGCCACACTTCGCGCGGATTCGCGAACAGAGCGGCTTCGTAGTTGTTGAGGAAGTCGTCGCGCCACACCCACGACAGGCGTGCATCGAACTTCTCTTTCTCATAGACCAGCACTGCGCTGTACGACGTGTCGGAAACGTTGAACATCTCGGTGACCGTCGACCCGACGATACCGCCTGCCGGATCCTGGATCGGCGTTTCCTGCTCCGAATCGAGCCAGGTGCCGCCCAGCTGCACGCCGACGCCGTGAAGCCATTTCGGCACGTTGTCCGGGAAATACTGCAGGCCGACCTCCAGGCCTTCCAGCTTGCCGTTGGATGCGTTGTCCGGCTGACCCACGATGTAGGTGTACGGGCCGATCGCGTCCGTGTATTCCACGGCATTGAAGAAGGGCACGATCAGGCCGTCGATGTCGCGGCGAAAGATGGTTGCGTGGATGGCGCTCGATCGGGCGAAATACCACTCCAGCGACAGGTCGTAGTTCTTCGACTCGGTCGGTTCGAGGTCCGGGTTGCCGCCGGTTCCCGTGCCATAACCGATGTTGGTCACGTCACGTACATAGGTGATGTTGGAGTTCAGGTCGACGAAGTTCGGTCGACGCAGTGTCTCGCCATAGCTCAGGCGCACCATCAGGTCGTCAGTGAAGGCAAAGCGAAACATCGCGCTGGGCAGCAGTTTCGAAGTGGTCTTCGATGCGCTGGTGTGCACGCGCGCATTCGTCGGACCGGTATAGAAATCCATATCCGTGTCTACGGAAACATAACGCGCGCCGATTTGGCCATCGAAGGTGTGACCGGCAATGTCCGTCGCGAAATTCGCCTGGACATACGCCGTCGAATTCGTTTCCTCCACGTCGAAATTCTTCGGAATGACGAGCTGCCCGCTGGTCAGCAGATCGATATCGAGCGTCGTGTTGTAGAGATTGCGAATCTGGTCCGCATGCGAGCGGATGTAGTAGCCGTCAGCCACGGCCCAGTTCGTAGGTACGTCCGACTGACCGTCGAAGAAGCCCCTGTTGGTGCTGACGAGCTCCGGATGCTGCGACATGTTGACGCCCAGCACACCATTGATGATGTCGCCGGCGCCGTTGCGCTGACCATCCGAGCCCTGCGTACGCGAACCTTCCGATGCCGTACGCACGTCGTAGCGCACGCCGAACTGCAGTTTGTTGATGAAGCCCCATTCGGTCGCGAGTTCGCCGTCGACTTCTGCGGTTACGGCATCGCCTTCGCGCCACAGTGCGTTGTCGTAAAGTTGCGCGATGGTCCACAGGCGCGGATCGCTAAGGTCGCTTTCGTCGATGTCTGCGGTGGCCGGATCGTCGCCGAAACTGAAGGCCGGCAGGCCGCCACCCGAGTTGAAATCGACGGACACGGACGGCGCCACACGCTCCGTACGCATCGCAAAGAAGGTTTCGTCATAGCGGCTGTCCTGGTAGGACACATCGGCCTTGAGTGTGAACGCTTCGGAAATCTGCCACTTGCCGCCCAGTGCGTACAGATAGCTGTCTGTCTTGCCAGTGAGCAGATCGCCGCTCATGAAGCCGTAAGGAAATGCGGTGTCGCGCGACTTCACGATGTTCGTATCGGGATAGAGTTCGACATTGCTGGGGCTGCCCCACCAGTCGACGAATGTGAACGCCAGCGAATTGAATCGTTCATCGCGGTAGCCGTTGTAGAACGTTTCGAGGACATACTCGGAGCGATCGTTCGGCGCCCATTGGAACGAGAGATTTGCGGCGGGGCGTTCGCGCGTGCCCGTGAGATCGTTCTGAAAGAGGGCATCACGGCCCAGAATGTATTCGTGCTGCGAGTCGTTGAACGTGAGAGTCGAACCGGGTGTCGTCGGCAGGCCTTCGAGCAGGCCCGGTGTCCAGATAGGCACGAGCGTGTGGGGCGCGCCCGGAGTGTTGTAGTTCGTGGCGACGCGCGCGCTCGTCGGAAAAATGCGCTCGTACGGCACCCACGGATTCACATCGTTCGGATTGCCGGTGTAATCGGCAACCAGCGCAGGCGGTACACCAGGGAGATCCGTCCCGGTCAGAAAGGGGACCATCGCACCGGCGGTCACAGCTTGATCGCGATAGTTGGTTTCCGCGTAGGAAACATTCAGCAGTGCGCCGAACTCGCCGATGCCCGTGTTCCAGCGATTGCTGAGCAGTGCGCTTACATTCGGATCGATTTCCTCGTTCTGTTCCTGATAGATGCCTCGCGCGGTCAGCGAAATCTTGCTGTCGGGGAAGTTGAAGGGGCGCTGCATGACCATGTCGATCACGCCGGCGATACCCTGTTCGATGAGGTCGGCCGACCGTGTCTTGTAGACGTCGACGCGGTTCAGCAGGTTGGCGGGCACATCGGCCAGTGCGATCTGGCGACCGGAGGCCGTGAAAATGTTGCGGCCGTTGATTGTCGTGGTCACATCCTCAAGGCCGCGGATGGCGACCCGCGCCACTTCGCCGCGGGCACGGTCTGTGACCTGCACGCCCGGCACCCGCTGCAGCGCTTCGACCGCATTGTTGTCCGGGAACTTGCCGATGTCCTCGGCCACGATGGCATCGACGATCTGGATCGATTCGCGCTTGATTTCCAGCGCCTTCGTCATGCTCTCGCGAAGGCCCGTGACGATGATCTCTTCGAGTTCCTCCTTCGGCTGCGACGCAGCTGTCTGCGCGAGCACCTGACCGGCGCCTGCGATGCCGACCAGTGCTGCGGATACCGCAGCTGCCAGCCGGATGTTTGCGGTCGCGTGAATTCCCCGTTTACTCATGATCTGGCCACTCCCCCAATGTTGTCGGACATTTGAATCGAAAGCGGAGGCGATTTTGTCCGACAATTGAGTGGCTGACAAGCAGCTCGAACGAGGAAGGGTCGGGGGCGCCGAATTTCCACCGGCTGGGCATCACGTTTGCAGGGCAGATTTCCCCACTATCCCGCCGGTCTCCTTTCCGTGGGCTTCACTGCATTGCAACAGCTTTCGACTCGGCGCCGGGGACTTGCCCATCCCCCGGGCGATCGATACCATCTATTTGTCGGAGTTATAAACAGCTGCTGCCGGGCGGCTCACGAATTCAGGGGAATCACCATGAAACGCTCGCTGTCACGCGTCGCCAGTCGCTGGGTCGCTGCGATCGGCGGATTCGGTAGTGTTGTTGCGCAGGCTGCGACGCCGCCCGCCGCGACACCACTGGAAGAAGTCATCGTCAGCGGCGTGCGCCAGAGCGTCGAGAGCGCCATTGCCATCAAGCAGGAAAGTCTGCAGATCAGCGATTCCATCGTGGCGGAGGACATCGGCAAGCTGCCGGACAACAGTGTCGCCGAGGCGCTGCAGCGTGTGCCGGGTGTGCAGATCGCGCGGGCGCGTGGCGATGCCAGCCTGGTGCTGATCCGCGGCCTGCCGAATGTCGTCACCACCATCAATGGCCGGCAGATCTTCACGACGACCGGCCGTGGCGTGGCGCTGGCCGATATCCCTGCCGACCTGCTCAAGCAGGTCGACGTCTACAAGACCCAGACCGCGGACATGTACTCCGGCGGACTGGTCGGCGCGATCAATGTCGATCTGCGTCGTCCCTTCGACTTCGAGGATTTCGCCGTGGCCGGCGCATTGCGCGGCATTTACAGCGAGAACACCGAGGACATCGATCCGATCGCCAGCGCGCTCATCAGCAACCGCTGGGACGTCGGCGACGGCGAGTTCGGCGCGATGCTGAGCGTGTCGCACCAGAGCAAGAATTATCAGGAGAACAATACATTCGACGGCACCTACGACCGGATCGAGCCGCCGAATCAGCCGGAGACGCCTGACGATCCCAGCGATGACATCCTGCGGCCGTTCGTCATCGGTTCGATCTACACGCTCGGCGAAACGCAGCGCGACTCCGCGAACCTGTCGTTGCAGTGGCGACCGAATGATCGCGCCACGTTTCACTTCGACGGTTTCTATGTGAAGTACAAGGAGAACTACGAACTCAATTTCTGGATCCCCTTGCCGGGTATCCAGGTGGACTCGTACACCTTGAAGTCCGGATCGAACGTCGCCCAGACCTGGAATTCGTCGGACATTTTCACGCTGACGAGCAATCAGGCGTTCGCCCGCGAATCGGAGACCTACCAGCTGGCGCTCGGCGGCGAGTGGGAACTGAGCGACCGCCTGACCTTGCGCAGCGATATCGCGTACACGAACAGCACGGCCGACAACGAGGGTGTGATCCTCGATACCGGCTTCATCGCGCCGCGGCTGGAAGTCGACTTCTCGCAGGGGGGTGCCTCGAATGCGCGGGTGTTGAATGCGGACGGCTCGCCGTTCGATGTCACGGATTCGTCGCATTACTGGATGGAACAGCTCTTCGACCAGCGCGATGCGCAGGATGGCGACGATGTAACGTTCCGCGCCGATCTGGACTACTCGCTCGATGGCGTATTCAACAAACTCTCGGGCGGAATTCAGGTCGGGCAGCGCACTGCGGAGAATCGCGCGGCCAACGGCGGCGGCGTCAATCGCAATCGGTTTGCGCCGCCCGGCGTGGACAATCTCATCTTTGTCGACGACGTCGAGGCGCTCACCGGCCAGTCGGGCATTCAGGCCTTGTCGCCCAATGACATTCTCGAGGGCGACCGCAATCTGTGGACACGCCAGTGGTTCATCGCCGATCGCGATTTTCTGCTGGGCAACACGCCGGCGATCCGCGAGCTGTTCTATCTGAGCCCGGACGATCCGCCCGACGACCCCGGCCGTTTCTTCAGCGATGAGGAAGACACGTACGCCGCCTATCTGCAGACGGGTTTCCAGTTCAATCTGGGCAGCCTGCCCGTCGATGGCGTTCTCGGCGTTCGCTACGTGAAGATCGATTCCGAACTGAACGGCTTCGTCTTTTCCAATACCGGCGGCGGCGAGGTGCGCACCCCGGTATCGATCGACAAGTCGGATGACGCCGTGCTGCCGAGCCTGAATATGCGCTTCAAGTTCCGCGACGACCTGTTCCTGCGCTTCTCGGCGTCGGAGACCATGGTGCGGCCGAACTTCATCGACCTGAATCCGGCGACATCGCTCACGGCTCCCGGTCCCACACTTCCGGGCCAGGGTACCGGCGGCAATCCGGATCTCGAAAGTCAGAAGGCGCTGAATGGCGATCTGACGCTCGAGTGGTACTTCGGCCGGGGTGGCCTGTTGTCGGGCGGCGTCTTCTATCGCGACATCGAGAACTACGTGCAGATCTTCTCCGCGACCGAGACCATTGGCGGACAGGACTTCGAAGTCAGCCGGCCGCGCGGCACTGACGCAACGCTCAAGGGCATGGAGCTCTCGTACACGCAGTTCTTCGACATGCTCCCCGGGTTCTGGTCGGGCTTCGGTACGCAGCTCAACTACACGCTGGTGGATTCCGAAGCCAATACGCCGAATCTGCGCACCGATCCCGTGACCTTCCGGAAGGCGGATGTGACGAACGTCTCTGACGATTCCTACAACATCATCCTGATCTACGAGCAGTACGGCGTCTCGGCTCGTCTCGCGTACAACTGGCGCAGCGACTACATCGAGAGCTACAACCAGAGCGGCGCGCAGCCGCCCGCGGTGGTGGTGAAGGATGCGGCGCAGATGGATTTCTCGCTGGGATACGACATCAACGAGCATGTGACCATCCAGTTCGATGCCACCAATCTGCTGGATCGGCCAGTGCTGAACTACTTCGGCGGCGAATCGGGCAATGACGCCCATCTGTATCCGCGCGACGTCCGTTCCAACGACCGGACGTTCTCGCTCGGCGTTCGCGCACGTCTATAGGCGGTGCTAGCCTCGTTTGACTCTCCGGCCGGTACGTGCGGGCAGGGCACCCCCTGGCATCTGCTCCACGTGCCGACCGGAGGATCAGCGCGCGCAATCGGTGGTTCCCAATGTCCGTTCTTCATTCCTCCATGTTGAATCGTCGCACCTTGCTGCGCAGTGCGTTGTGGCTCGGTGCCGCTGCGGCGGTGCCTGCTGCGGCCGCAGAGCTCGCCGCCATCAACGATCGCATGAGCGGCGATTTCTGGCCGGTGCACGATCCGTGCATCATCAAGTCGGACGGCCTCTATCACCTGTTCTGTACCAGTCAACTCAAGGACGGGGCGGGGCTGCTGCCGTGGCGCACGTCGCGCGATCTGGTGAAATGGGAACGACGCGGCAGCGTGTTCGAAACCCTGCCGGAATGGGCGCAGCGCGCGATCCCCGGTACGGGCGGCTTGTGGGCGCCCGATATCGCCTGGTTCAACGGCGCCTTCCATCTCTATTACTCGGTGTCGACCTTCGGTTCGAACCGCTCCGCCATCGGGCTGGTGAAAACGGCCTCGCTCGATCCGGCCTCGCCGCAGTTCGGCTGGCAGGATCAGGGCCCGGTGATCGAATCGAACCGCGGCGATGACTTCAATGCCATCGATGCGAATCACATCGTGGATCGCGACGGCAAACACTGGCTGGCGCTCGGCAGCTTCTGGACGGGCATCAAGCTGTTTCCACTCGATCCCACAACAGGCAAGCCGCGTCCCGGCAACACTCGTCGCTATTCGATCGCGTCGCGTCCCGTGCCCGACAAGGCACCCGGCGCGATAGAAGCGCCGTTCCTCATCGAACGCGACGGCTGGTACTACCTGTTCATCTCGTTCGACTACTGCTGCCGCGGCGCGAGCAGTTCCTATTACATGGTCGTGGGCCGATCGAAGAAGATCACCGGCCCGTATGTGGGGCACGACGGCAAGAAGATGACCGACGGCTACGGCACCGTGCTACTGCAGGGTAACCGCAACTTCCGCGGCCCCGGCCACAACGCCGTCCTGCGCGACGGCGACCAGGATTACCTCGTCTATCACGCCTACGACACCCAGCACGACGGCCGCCCGACGCTGCGCATCTCGCCCATCGCGTGGACCAACGGCTGGCCGACGGTGAGTTTGTGAAGTCGCGAAGAGAAGAGGTTCTCCACGGGGGACACGGAGAACACGGGGTCGGAAGGAAAAAATTCGATCCGATCGATTTTGGTCTGTTCTCTTCACCCCGTGATCCCCGTGTCCCCCGTGGAAATCCATTCCTACTCCGAGTAATCCGTGGCTGAACTGGAAATCATCAACGTCAGCAAGACCTTCGGGCAGGCGAAGGTGCTCGACAATGTCTCGCTCACGGTGGGCGCGAACGAGTTCGTCGTGTTTCTCGGGCCGTCGGGCTGCGGCAAGTCGACGCTGCTGCGCATGATCGCGGGGCTGGAATCGGTGGACGAGGGTGAGATCCGCATCGGCGGCAAGCGCGTCGACCGATTGCCGCCGGGCGAGCGCGGTGTGGCGATGGTGTTCCAGCACTACGCGCTGTATCCGCACATGACGGTGCGCGAGAACATGTCGTTCGGGCTGCGCAATGTGCGGCTCGAAGAAGCGGAGATCGAAAAGCGCGTTGCGGCGGCGGCGAAGATGCTGGAAATCGAGCACCTGCTGGAGCGCAAGCCGTCGCAGATTTCCGGCGGACAGCGTCAGCGGGTCGCCATCGGCCGCGCCATCGTCAAGGATCCGCACCTGTTCCTGTTCGACGAGCCACTGTCGAATCTCGATGCGGCGCTGCGCGTGCGCACGCGGCTGGAGATCGCGCAACTGCATCAGCGCGTCAACGCAGCGATGATCTTCGTCACCCACGATCAGGTCGAGGCCATGACGCTGGCCAATCGCATCGTGGTCATGAATAACCAGCGCATCGAACAGATCGGCACGCCGATGGAGATCTACACGCGCCCGGCAACGCAGTTCGTCGCGGCCTTCGTCGGTTCGCCGGCCATGAATTTCCTGCCGGCCGAGATCGTCGGCCAGTCGCCGTTCGCGACCGTTAAATTGCCGGACGGCGCGATGGTGGCGACGCAGATCGTCAGTCATGAATTGCCGCAGCAGTCGCTGCAACTCGGCGTGCGCGCGGAATTCATCGATGTCTGTGCGCCGGATGCAGGCAACACGCGCGGGCGCGTGAAGTTCGTCGAACGGCTCGGCGACCGCACGCTGGTGTACGTGGACCTCGCGAGCGGTCACGGCATCGTCGCCGGGGATGCGGGCCTGAGTCGCGTGCAGATCGGCGACACCGTGGGCTTGCAGATCGATCCGGCCGGCGCGCATCTCTTCGATGCGCAGCGCGGCCATCACGCGGTGGCGGAGGGCTGACGTGGCGGGCTCCGCTCGACATCGCGACTGGCGCGGTATCGTCTATGTACTGCCGTTCCTGGCCATCTACCTGTGGCTGGTGGCGTATCCGTTGTTCGCCGGCATGTGGCTCAGCCTGTTCAAGGCGGATTTTTTTGGCGCGCGCACCTTTGTCGGGCTGGAGAATTTCGCGCGCCTGTTCCAGGACAAGGTGTTTCTCGGTGCGCTCTGGAACACGATCTATTTCCTGTTCCTCACCGTGCCGGCGCTGGCGCTGATCGGACTCATGCTGGCGCTGGCATTGAATCGCGAGACGCGCACCGCAGCCGTGTTGCGCGGTGTGTTCTTCGCCTCGTCGGTGCTGTCGGTCACGATCGTGACGCTCCTGTGGCGTGTCGTATTCATCACCGACGGCGGCTTTCTCGCCACCGTGCTCGAAGCCTTCGGCCGGCCGCCGATTCCGTTCCTGAGCGACGAAGACCTCGCGTTGCCGGCCATCGCCATCACCACGATCTGGTGGTGTATCGGCCTGCCCATGATGCTGTTCCTGGCGGCGCTGCAGCAGGTGCCGCATGAACTCTACGAAGCCGCGGCACTCGACAACGCGGGCCGCTGGAAGACGCTCTGGAACGTGACGCTGCCGTCGATCCGTCGCACCTTCGTCGTGGTGCTGGTGATCGAGGTCGTGCTGCAGTTCCAGTTGTTCGGTCAGGCGCAGCTCATGACGCTCGGCGGACCGAACAATGCCTCGCGGCCCATCGTGCTGTTCATCTATGAAGTCGGGTTCGTTCGCTGGGACATCGGCTACGCGGCCGCCGCGGCGCAGATCCTGTTCGGCATGATCCTGATCGCGGCGATGACGCAGTACCTCGTCTCGCGCAAGCGGGAGGAGGTGTAATGGCCGCGGGTCGCATGGTCGGCCGCAGTCTCGGCGATCGCCTGGTGCTGATCGCCGTCATCCTGCTCGGCATCGTCATGATCGCGCCCATCGTGTGGGCGCTGGGTCTGTCGTTCAAATCGAATGCCGAACTGATGGTCGACACGACCTCGGTGCTGCGCGCGCCGTGGACGCTCGTCAACTACATCGACATCGTGATCGGCTCGCCGGTGTTCCGCTGGCTGCTCAACAGCACAGTTGTGGCGCTTGGCATGACGTTCGGCGTGCTGGTGCTGTCGTCGCTCGCGGGTTACGGATTCGCGCGGCTGGAGTTTCCCGGTCGCGACGTGATTTTCGTGCTGGTGCTGTTCGGCCTGGCGGTCCCCGAGCAGGCGGTGATCATTCCGCGTCACCAGATGTTCAGCGCGCTCGGGCTGCACAACACCTACGCAGGGTTGATGCTGCCGGGCCTGTCGACATCCTTCGGCGTATTCCTGATGACGCAGTATTTCCGCGCGATTCCGCAGGAGATCGACGAGGCGGCGATGCTCGACAACGCCTCGCGCTTCAAGGTGTTCTGGCGCGTGCTGTTGCCGATGACGCTGCCGGCGCAGGCGACGCTCGGCATCTACACGTTCCTGCATGCCTGGAACGACTACTGGTGGCCGCTCATCTCCGGCACCAATGAACGCATGTACACGGTGACCGTCGGCATCGCGTCGAGCCAGATCAATTTTGCGGAATCGGCGGGGCTGGGATTCCTGATGGCGCAGGCGATGTTTGCGGCATTGCCGATCCTGATCGTGTACCTGTTCTTTCAGAAGTACATCGTGCGTGCGGTGTCGGGAGCGCCGGGGACATGAGTGCGCTGCGGTTCGTCCCGGTCATGCTTGCCGCGTCCGTGCTGGTCGGTTGCAAACCCACCCAGGCTCCGAACGAAATCCGCGTGCAGCGCTTCTTCGGCACCTGCAACGCGCAATACGGCCAGCAGACCGACGTCAGCCGGGCGCAGAGCGAGTGCGGCATCATGACCGTGCTGCTCAACAAGTTCGCCGCCGAGAATCCCGACATCAAGGTACGCGTCGCGACCGTCGCCTGGCCCGGCTACAACCAGCTCTCTGCGCAGCTCGCCACCGGCGATGCGCCCGACGTCGTCACGATGCACGAGTCCGCGATTCCCGATTTCGAATCGCGTCACCTGCTCGAACCGATAGGCGAGGGACTGCGCGCTGCGGGCGTCGATCCGCAGAGCTTCACTGCAGCCAGTCTCAAGGGTGTGACCCGTCACGGCGAGATCTACGGCCTGCCCTTCGATACCTGGGCGCCGCTGTGGCACATCAACATGAACTACTTCCGGCAGGCGGGGCTCGTGAAGGACGGTCGGCCGATCCTGCCGACAAGCCCGGAGGAACTGCTGGCGCAGGCAAGGCAGTTCAAACAGGCCACGGGCAAACCTTATCTCGTGCAAGCACTGGCGAATCAGAAACCGGCGTACTCGCGCAACCTCTACACCTTCCTGATGCAGCAGGACTCCGACTTCTTCGCCGATCCGCAGCGCATCAAGCTGCAGACGCCGGAAGCACGCAAGGTGCTCGAACTCTTCAAGACGCTCTACGACGAAAACCTCACCACCAGGAACCAGGACTACGCCGCCGCCACCAACGGCTTCATGAACGGCGATGGCGGTGTGTACCTCGTGGGCACATGGCTCATCGGCGATTTCGATGCCGAATCGAAGAAGCCCGGCCGGCCGCTCTACAACGGCTACACCGTGTATCCGTATCCAAAAATATTCCACGCACGCGATGCCGCCTTCGCCGACGGCCATGCGTGGGTGATGCCCGTCCGTGACCGAACGCCGCAACAGCGCGACGCCGTGCTGCGACTCATGAAGTTCTTCGCCGACAACGATTTCGAATGGTCGCGCACCGGCCACTTGCCGGCATTCAAGGCCGTCATCGAAAGCGAGAAATTCCAGGCGCTGCCGCATCGCGAGAACATCGCCGAACTCGCCCGCACCGGCTCACCGCTGCCCGCCGGCGTCGAACGCCGCTTCGCCATCGAAGACACCATCGGCGAAGAAATGGCGCCCGCCATCGCGGGCCAGAAATCCATCGATGACGCGCTGGCGGATGCTGAAGCGCGCGTCAATGACCTGTTGTTCCACGTACTCAGGAATGAAGAATGAATGGCCGCAAAAGGCGCAAAAAGCACAAAATGAAGAAGGAGAGGGGATGAGGTCGTTCTTTTTAATTTTTGCGCTTTTTGCGCCTTTTGCGGCCATTCCCGTCCTTCTCAATTCTTCCAAGAGCCACCCATGCTGACCTCAAAGATCGTCGTCGACCGCGACTTCATCATCTCTCCCCTCGACCGCCGCGTGTTCGGCACGTTCGTCGAACACATGGGTCGCGCCGTGTATGGCGGCATCTACGAGCCAGGGCATGCGACGGCGGATGCGCGCGGTTTTCGTCAGGACGTGCTGGCGCTGACGCAGGAACTGGGGCCGACGATCGTGCGCTATCCCGGCGGCAACTTCCTGTCGGGCTACAACTGGGAAGACGGCGTGGGTCCGAAGGACCAGCGGCCGACGCGGCTCGATCTGGCGTGGGGCTCGACCGAGACCAACCAGTTCGGCACGAACGAGTTCATGGACTGGTGCAAGGTCGCGAATGTCGAGCCGATGTTCGCAGTGAACACCGGCACGCGCGGTCCGGACGAAGCGCGCAACTTCCTCGAGTACTGCAATCATCCCGGCGGCACGTACTGGTCGGACCTGCGCCGCTCGCACGGCTACGAGCAGCCGCACGACATCAAGTTCTGGTGCATCGGCAACGAGATGGACGGGCCGTGGCAGATCTGCCGCAAGACCGCGACCGAGTACGGCCGCATCGCGCAGGAAACCGGCAAGGTGATGCGCTGGGTCGATTCGACCATCCAGCTCGCGGCCTGCGGTTCGTCGGCCCGGACGATGCCGACGTACGCCGCCTGGGAGTACGAGGTGCTGGACAACTGCTTCAACGAGGTGGATTTCATCTCGTTGCACCAGTACTTCCGCAATGACAGCAACGACATCCAGGAGTACTTCACGGTCATCGAGGACCTGGATTCGTTCATCAAGGAGGTCGCCGCGATCGCCGATGCCGTGGCGGCGAAGCGCCGCTCGCCCAAGCGGATCATGCTGTCGCTCGACGAATGGAACGTCTGGTACAAGGCGCACACGCCGGAAGACCTGCGCAAGCCCGGCTGGCCGCAGGCGCCGAAGCTCATCGAGGAGATTTACAACTTCGAGGACGCGCTGATCGTTGGCGGCGCGTTGATCACCATGATCAACAACGCGGACCGCGTGAAGGCGGCGTGCATTGCGCAGCTCGTCAACGTGATCGGACCGATCATGACCGAGACCGGCGGCGCGGCCTGGCGCCAGACGATTTTCCATCCGTTCGCGCAAGCCTCGAAGTTCGGTCGCGGCAACGTGCTGCGCACGAAGCTGGAATCGCCGTCGTTCTCCACGAAGTCGCACCCCGACGTGCCGTGTGTGCTGGCGAGCGTGCTGCACGATACGGAGTCCGGTGCCGTGAATATCCTCGCGCTGAATCGCCACACCACGGAAGAGATCGAACTGGAAGTCGAACTGCGTGGACTCGGCAAGCGCAAGGTCGCAAGCGCGGCCGAGTTGCATCACCAGGATCTGAAGGCGATCAACAGCAGGACGGCGACGGATGAAGTGGCGCCGACTTCGCGCAGCGATGTGACGATCAACGGCGAGACGCTGAAGGTGAAGCTGAAGCCGCTGTCGTGGAATGTGATTGCGACGGTGGCTGCTTGAGGCGGCCCCCACCCTGACCCTCCCCCGGCGACCGGGGGAGGGGACATGAACAGAACGGGCTTCCTTCTTTCCCTCCCCCGGTCGCCGGGGGAGGGCAGGGAGGGGGCTTTCCGGAGACCACAATGATGAAGTCATTCCTCGCCCTTGCGATCACCGCCCTGCTGTGCACGTCAGCCAGCACCGCACCTGCGGTCGAAACCTTCCCCCTCTCCGACGTCCAGCTCCTCGACAGCCCTTTCAAGGCAGCGATGGAGCGCAACGCGACCTACCTGCTGTCGCTCGATCCGGACCGCCTGCTGCACAACACCCGCAAGTACGCCGGCCTGAAACCCAAGGGCGATCTCTACGGCGGCTGGGAGTCGCAGGGCATCGCCGGTCACACGCTCGGTCACTATCTGACTGCGCTCTCGCAGCAGTACAAGGCGACCGGCGACCAGAGATTCAAGGAGCGCATCGATTACATCGTCAACGAAATGGCCGAATGCCAGCGCGCCTACGGCGACGGCTATGTCGGCGCGCTGCCGCAGCTTGAGATCGATACGCTGCGGGGCCTGAAGGACGGCAAGGTCGAACCGCGCGACCCGTTCTTCTTCAAGAACGGCGCATGGGTGCCCTGGTACACGCAGCACAAGATCCTCACGGGCCTCAAGGATGCGTGGGTGCTCGGCGGCAACGCGCAGGCGAAGGATGTCACGCTGAAACTGGCGGACTGGGTCGATGTCGTCACGGCCAACCTGTCGGACGAACAGTTGCAGACGATGCTCAGCGTCGAACACGGCGGCATGCGCGAGGTGCTGATCGAGATCCATCACCTCACCGCAGAGAAGCGCTACCTGGATACGGCACAGCGTTTCTATCATCACGCAGTGCTCGATCCGCTCGTTGCCGGACGGGACGAGCTGCCCGGCCGGCACGCGAACACGCAGATTCCGAAAATCACCGGCGCAGCGCGCAGCTTCGAGGTCACGGGCAATGCCGATGATCGCACGGCGGCGCTCGACTTCTGGAAGTTCGTCGTGCGCGATCACTCATGGGTGATCGGCGGCAACAGCGACGGCGAACACTTCTTCGAGCCGAACACGGCGTCGGCGCACCTGTCCGCCGCGACTGCCGAGACCTGCAACACCTACAACATGCTGCGGCTCACGGAACATCTGTTCGCCTGGCAGCCGCAGGTCGAATACGCGGATTACTACGAACGTGCGCTCTACAACCACATCCTCGCGTCGCAGGAACCTGACCAGGGCATGTTCACGTACTTCATGTCGCTCAAGCCCGGCCACTTCCGCACCTACAGCACGCCGCACGATTCGTTCTGGTGTTGTGTCGGCAGCGGCATGGAAAACCACACCAGGTACGGCGAGGCCATCTATTTCCGCGGCAAGGATGAGCTGTACGTGAACCTGTTCATCGCTTCGACGGTGAACTGGCGCGAGCGTGGCATCGTGCTCGAACAGCGCACCGATTACCCGCGCAGCAACACGACACAACTTGTCGTGAAGACAGCGTCGCGCGGGCCGTTCACGTTGCGCATCCGTGCGCCCGCCTGGGCAGCCGTGCCATTGTCGCTGAAGCTCAATGGCAAGCCGCTCGATGTCGCAGCGACGCCGGGAAGCTACGCGTCGGTCACGCGCGCGTGGCGCAAGGGCGATCGACTGGATGTCGCGATTCCCATGAGCGTGCGAACGGAAGCGCTGCACGGTTCGCCAGACACCGTGGCATTCCTCTACGGCCCCGTCGTGCTCGCCGGCGATCTCGGTCCGATCGAGCGCAGCGCGACGGTGCCTTATGCGATCGATCAAACCGCCAATCTGAAGACAGACGATCCCGGCGTGCCGACGCTGGCGCTCGAAGCGGCGAGTGCGGCGGCTGCAGTGCAACGCCAGCCCGGCAGCGAGCTGGCATTTCGCGTCGACGACGTGACGTTGAGGGCATTCGCCGACTTGCACTATCGTCGTTACAACGTGTACTGGACGTTTAGTCCCCCTCCGTAGCCTGTGAGGCCGGCTTCTAGCCGGCCTAAGAATGTCAGGCTAAAGCCTGACCCACAGGAAGAAGGCCCGGACCAACGCTCTCTGCCTGTGGGGCCGGCTTTAGCCGGCCTAAGTAATGTCAGGCTCAGAGCCTGAGCCACAGGAAGACTCCCCAGGAACCTTCGTCGAATGCCCTGTCGCATCGTCCTGTGGTGGCGTCGCGGCAGGCGCCGGACTGCGCGCGGGCTGCGCGAAATTTCCATGGGCCGGTGGTCGCGAGTCTTCGTTACGGAAGTTGCGTACCAACGTTGTCATGCCGATTTTTATAGATTCAAATGCCATTTTAGTTGACAAAGATCAGGTCAATGTTGACAACGTTGTCCCGTCGCAGTATCCCTTGCGCCCAGTCGACGCGGTGGCATCGCGTTGCCATGAAACTACAAGCTGACAGTTACAGGGGGCTGTGCAATGAGGTCATCAAGGTATTCATCCGTCCGCCGCGGTCAGGGTCGTTGCTCTGCGGTACTGACGCTGGCCGTGTCTGCGGCGCTCGCTGCGAGTGCGAGTTCTGCCGCCGAGAGAACCGAGGGCGTGCTCGAAGAAGTCGTCGTCACCGTCGAGCGTGTCGAGCAGTCGTTGCAGAGCTACGCGGGTACGGCCGTCGTGGTGACGCAGGACGCACTCAATGCCGTCGGCGCGACCGATCTGCTCGATCTGCCGTCGCTGATGCCGGGCCTGGAAATCACCAACTACGAAGGCAACACCGAAATCTACGTGCGCGGCATCGGCAGCAATGCCAACACCGAACTCGGCGACCCCGCGATCGCCACGCACCTCGACGATGTGTACGTGCCGCGTCCGCGTGGTCTCGGCGTGGCGTTCTTCGATCTGGAGCGGGTCGAAGTGAACGTCGGTCCGCAGGGCACCGTGCGCGGCCGCAACGCGCTGGGCGGCAGCATGAACATCGTGTCGGTCAAGCCGAAGCTGGGCGTGTTCGAAGGCTATGCCGAGGCGATGGCCGGCAACTACGAGCAGACCGAACTGCGCGGCGCGCTCAACGTGCCCATGGGCGACATCGCCGCAGCACGCTTCGCCGTGTTCTCGGCCAAGCACGATCCCTATGTCGAGAACACCGGCCCGCTGAACAATCTGCTGGGCTGGGAATCGCAGGACGATTTCGGCGCGCGCGCCCACTTCCTGCTCGAACCGACCGAGAAGTTCGCGGTGCTGCTGACCGGCGATTATCTGAACCAGCAGGGCACCGGCTCGCGCGGCCACTAGCGTCCGACACGTTTCACAGCAGGATCAGCTGGTTAGCGTCGTCGCCTGA
>CAYWHG010000039.1:30141-32486 GCA_964457865.1 uncultured Steroidobacter sp. | reverse complement strand
ATCGGGAATCGGGAATCGGGAATCGGGAATCGGGAATCGGATGAGGAGATCAGCAGCGGTCAAGGGCTGTCAAGAACGTTCTTGCTGCACATGGCGGGTTGTTTGAAGCCGCCGCATCAGGATCAGGATTTGCTCCCGATTCCCGACTCCCGATTCCCGTACAACTCCTCTTGCAGTTTCTTCTCGTCCAGTTCCCCGCACCATTTCGCGACAACCACCGTCGCCACGCCGTTACCGACGAGGTTCGTCAGCGCACGCGCTTCGGACATGAACCGGTCAATGCCCAGAATAAGGGCCAGCGCCGTCACCGGCAGTGTACCGACGGCCGATAGTGTCGCGGCCAGGACGATGAAACCGCTCCCCGTAACGCCCGCGGCACCCTTCGAGGTCAGCAGCAGCACGGCGAGCAGGGTGAGCTGATCCATCAGCGTCATGGGCGTATTGGTCGCCTGCGCAATGAACACGGCGGCCATTGTCAGATAAATCGACGTGCCATCGAGATTGAAGGAATAGCCGGTCGGGATCACCAGGCCGACGACGGGTTTCGAGCAGCCCGCCGTCTCCATTTTCGCCAGCATGCGCGGCAGCACCGATTCGGACGAAGACGTTCCGAGCACGATGAACAGTTCTTCGCGGATGTAGCGCACGAACTTGCCGATGCCGAAGCCATGCAGTCGCGTGACCGCCCCGAGCACACCGAAGATGAACAGCAGGCAGGTCGCATAGAAGCAGATCATCAGCCAGGCGAGATCCTGCAGCTTGCTGATGCCGTAGTTGCCGATCGTGAAGGCCATGGCGCCAAACGCGCCGATGGGCGCCAGCCGCATGATGGTGCCGATGATCCGGAACAGCACCTGCGAGATTCGTTCGACGAATTCGTAGACCAGCCGCGCCCGCTCGCCGACGGCCTGCAGCGCAAAGCCGAACAGCAGCGCGAACAGGAGGATCTGCAGAATCTCGCCGCGCGCAAACGCATCGAACACCGTCGTCGGTATCACGTTCATCAGGAAGTCGACGACGCCCTGTTCTTCCGCCGCGTGCGCGTAGCCTTCGATCTTGCTGGCATCGAGCTTCGACACGTCGATGTTCATGCCGGCCCCCGGCTTCACGACATTGACCACGATCAGGCCGAGGATGAGCGCGAGGGTGCTCATGATCTCGAAATACAGCAGCGCGAGCACGCCGGTGCGCCCGACCGACTTCATGCTCTCCATGCCGGCGATGCCGGAGACGACGGTGCAGAAGATGATCGGGCCGATCATCATTTTCACGAGCTTGATGAAGCCGTCGCCCAATGGCCGCATCTGCTTGCCCAGATCCGGCGCGTAGTGCCCGAGCAGCACGCCGATCACGATGGCGACCAGCACCTGGAAGTAGAGCGTGCGGTAGAAAGGTTGCGGAGCTGCGTGGTCGGAGGCCATGGACGTAGCAATCGTTGTTATCGGGCTACCGCGACAGGCTACAGGGGGCAGTCAGAGTTGCAAGCGCGACGGCACCCGCGGGATGCAAAGAAACGGGAAGCATGGAAGAAGGCCGGCTAAAGCCGGCCTTCACCAGTCTGAGACTGTGGGGGTGGACTTCAGCCCACCCTCCTTCATATTTCTTCTACGCAGCAGGCGCTGCGAACCGTGCGCCACTGGCGGTGCCTGGCGTGCCATTGACCCAGATCCGGCCTTCGCGTGAATCGAAGCGGACCACGAGCCCGAGTGGCCGCACGGCTTCCTTGCATTCCACCGGCAGGCGGCCGTCGGAGAAATAGGCTTTCACCAGATCCAGCACGGTCGCCGCCGGACCCGCCATGCCCGGCGTCGTCGGCGTGTGTGCGTAGATGGTCACGCGCCAGCTCTGCTTGCGACCGCCGGCCGCGCGCAGGTCCTTGCAGAAGCGGTCCATCAGCAGCAGGTCGGAGCTGAGGGTGTTGTCGGTGAGATCGAGCGGCTGATTATTGCTGGTCGCGACATAGCGCAGATGCAGCAGGCCGCCGACGGGCTGGGTGTCATCGTAAACACACACGGCCAGCGCCGCCGTCAACTCGGCGACGAGCAATGCGTCGCCGCGCGCGACCAAGTACGCATCGGGCTGGACCAGCATTTCCGAAGGGACTACCGACATTCACGCTCTCCGGAACGCGAGCGCATTCCTTGATGGCAGTTTGCCGGTCAGGCACCCGTCACGGTGAGGACTGGATCACGGAAATCGGTGCAGTCGCGACCGCCCGTCGGCGCGACTGACGCGTTTGGTTCCTTTGTGTCATTGGTTGGCGACGGATGAGGTGATGGGGTGATGAAGTGAGGGGGTGATGACGCAAGATCTGATCACCTCATCACCTGATCACCTGATCACCT
>CAYWHG010000039.1:19318-30041 GCA_964457865.1 uncultured Steroidobacter sp. | reverse complement strand
GAGGGGGTGATGACGCAAGATCTGATCACCTCATCACCTGATCACCTGATCACCTCACTTCTCCTTCCTCACTCCACCGAACGTCGTCGCCTCTGTCGCGATGAATACTTCGCGCAGGAAGTAGATCAATGCTGCAGCGAGACTCAGCAAAGCCACTACAAAAGCAATCGCGATCGGCATGGCCAGATCGATCCGCAGCGACGAACTGACGAACAGCGCCGCCACCACCAGCGACACCAGCAGACCGCACAGCACACACAGCGCGATGGCGCGATTGATCAGGCTGGCGCGCTTCGACAGCACGCGCAGGCGTGCATGCAGTTCCTCGGCCTGCTCCGGCGAAGCCGTCGGCAGTCGATCCTCCATGAAACGCGCGCGATCGATGATGCGGCCGATACGGGTCGCGAGCACGTTCAACGTGGTGCCGACGCCCGCCAGCAGAAAGACCGGAGCGACGGCGAGCTGGATGACCTGCGCCACGCCGGTGACGTGGGACAGCGAATCGGTGAGGGTCATTGCGATGCGGCTTCCTTCTTCCTGCGTGTCCCGCTCATGCCTTCTTGACCAGTCCTTCCGCCTGCATCGCTGCCTGCGTTGCCGGACGCGCGGCGACTCGGGACTGGAAGGCCTGCAGGTTGGCGAATGCGGACAGGTCGACCTTCGTCGCTTGCGACCAGTTCACGCAGACGAACAGGTACGCATCGGCGATCGAGAACGTGTCGCCCAGCAGGTATGAGCGGCCGGCCAGTTTCCCGTCCACATAGCCGAGTCGTCCGCCAAGCCTTTCGCGTGCAATCGTCCTGTACTCCTCGGGCGTGGCGGGATTGAACAGCGGGCTGTAGCCCTTGTGCACTTCGGAAGAAACGAACGTCAGCCATTCCAGCAGCCGGTAGCGCGCCATCGTCCCGGCGGGCGGCGCAAGATTCGCCGCGGGATGCTGATCGGCAATGTACTGCAGGACAACCACACCCTCGGCCAGTCGTTCGCCGGAATCCAGTTCCAGCACCGGAACGTAGCCGTTGGGATTGATGGTGCGGAAATCCGCGCCCGCTTCCGTCAGCTTGGTCTTGGTGTCGACTTTTATCAGTTCGAACGCGGCGCCCACCTCGCGCAGGACGATATGCGACGCCAGCGAACACGCACCGCGACCGTAGTAAAGCTTCATGACGCGCCTCCTGATCTGAAAACGTCGCAACCATACACGAATCTCCCCGGGGCGCCGATGCGTTGCAACCCTTGCGACCCGGGCCGCGTCCAAACGGCAGACCCTTCACGATACGAGGAAACTTCCATGACCCGGTTCCTGTGCGCAGTGCTTCTGGCTCTCCCGTTGCTGGCGGCGGCGGACGACGACATTTCCCGGGTCAATCGCGCCATTCGCGTCGACGCAGGCCAGGTCGTCGGCGATGTGGAAACGGTCAACGGGTCGATAACGCTCGGCGACGGCGCCACGGCTCGATCCGTCGAGACGGTCAATGGCTCGGTCACCCTCGGCAACCGCGTCACGACGCAGAAGATCGAAACCGTCAACGGCGGCATCCGCCTGGGTGACGAGGCGAAGACCGACTCGATCGACAGTGTCAACGGCAGCCTGACACTGGGCGCCGGCACGCAGGTCAGCGGCGATGTCTCGGCAGTCAATGGTTCCATCTCGCTGGCGAAGGGTGCGAACGTCCGCGGCCGGCTGGAAAACGTCAACGGCCGGATCGAACTCGATGCGGCCCACGTCGGCGGCGGCCTGGAAACGACCAATGGCAGCATCACCGTCGGTCGCGGTTCGCGCGTCGAGGGCGGCATCCTGGTCGAAAAGCCCCGCGGCACGAACTGGTTCGGCAATCGCAAGCCGCCCGTCATCGTCATCGGTCCGGACACCGTCGTGCAGGGTCAGCTGAAGTTCGAACATGAAGTCGAACTGTATGTGAGCGATCGCGCGCAGATCGGCCCCGTCACGGGCGCGACTGCGGTCAAATTCTCCGGAAAAGAACCATAAGATTTCACACGGAGTTCACGGAGATCACGGAGTTCAGAAAAGAAGATTTCTCATTCTTCTTCTGCTCTCTGTGTGAAATTCCTTTTCCGAACTCCGTGCCCTCCGTGATCTCCGTGTGAAACTCCTACTCTTCGCTCAGCATCAGAACTTGAACGTGAGATCGAGCAGGTAGCGCCGGCCGTACTCGTCGTAGCGGCCGACGCGGTTCGGCTGATTGTCGCGATACATGCGCAGCGGCTCGTCCGTGAGATTGTTCACCTGCAGGCGGATCTGGATGCCCGCGTCGAATCGGTAGGACGTGCTCAGGTCGAGCGTCGACTCCGACTCCAGCGTCTGCAGGTCCGCGCCGTTCCAGCCGTAAATCACGGTGAACGGGCTGTGGTACTTGTAGCCCAGACGCGCTTCGAACGACGTGGTGCTGTACCAGAGGTCGACCACCGCGGTGTGATCCGCGAAGCCGACACCGCTCAGCGGATTGGTGACGGGCACGAACTCCTCGATGTCCGAATCCACGTAGGCGTAGTTGGCGTAGATGCCGAAGTTCTCCAGCGCGCTCCAGAAATAGAACGGTGTCTGCAGCGTCACTTCGGCACCGGTCACCGATCCGCCCTCGCCGTTCACCGGCGTCGCCACCGAGTAGGTGATGCCGTCGTAGGTCTGCGGCTGCTGGGTCCAGCCGATGTAGGACGACACGTCCTTGTAGTACGCCGCGAAGCCCAGCAGCGCCTCGTCATGGAAATACCACTCGTAGGAGGCGTCGAACTGGTTCGCCTTGAACGGCTTCAGATCGGGATTGCCTGCATTGCCGGTGTACGGCTGCCAGTCGGTCAGTGTGCGGCTGGCGCGCAATTCGTCGAGCGGCGGACGCGCGATCACCCTGGCCACGCCGAAGCGCAGCAGCGTGCTGTCGGTCAGGCTGAAATTGACGTTGGCGCTCGGCAGGACCTCGGAATAGTTGTTCTTCGTCGACACGGGTGCCAGCGCGCTGGCACCCGACGCCTGCTGATAACCGTCGCTGGTCGTGTCGACATCCACAAAGCGCACACCGATGTTGCCCGACACGCGCCGCGCAATCGCCGTGCTGTCGAATTTCAGTTTCACATAGCCCTCGGTGACGTCTTCCTTGACCTTCCAGCGCTGCGACAGGTTTTCCGCAGCATTGCTGCGATCGAAGGCGTCGGGTCCGTAGGCCGCGCGCGCGACTTCATCGAAGTCGCCCATCAGGATCGGCGGCAGATGGACCGTGCCGACGTTATAGATCGTGAACAGATTCGCGGGAATCAGCACGCCGCCGGCAGGCGCACCCGGATACCACTCGAACAGATCGTGCTTCTTGGTGCGGTTCGACAGGCGCGCGCCGAACTGCAGGGCGCTGAAGAACGAACCGTCGAGGCTGCGCGACAGATCGAGCGTACCGGCGATCAGTTCGTCGTCGAGATGCTCGGGACCGTCGCTGCTGCCGCCCCGATAGTCCGGCGCGTACTGATCGAGCGTCGTCGGATCCTGGTTCGTCGTGATCGTCGGCAGTCCGCCGGCGCTGGTGTCCCAGGTCATCCATTCCGGATATACCTCGGTGCGCACGGCCTGCCAGATGTTTTCGCGCTCGGCCTGCGAATAGGACAGGTCGCCCGCGACGCTCCACTTCGCACCGGTCCAGCGCGCATTCAGGCCGGTCACCGACAGCGTCTTGCTCTCGTCGTAGTCGGCCAGCACCGTGGTCACGGAGCTGTACGGCAGCGTTGCGCCTACCACGTCACCATTGACGATCGTGTAGGACGCCCCCGGTGCGTTGTAGTCGCCCCAGTTGCCGTTGTCCCAGTTGCCCCAGTTGTTCCAGCCGTAGACCGTCTGCGCCTGGTCCTCGTGAATGTCGATGTCGGAATAGAGCGTGTCGAAACGGATCTCCAGCGAATCGCTGGGCCGCCACTGCGCGCCGAGCGATGCGCCGACGCGCTCCTGGTCGATGGCACTGACCGAGATCTGCGAGCCCCACGGCGTCGGATCCGGCGTGCCGTCGCCGTTGAGATCGCCGGTGAAATCGCTGGCGCCGACCGGCGGACGCATCGCCGAATCGTTGTAGCCCCAGCCGGTGAACGAGGGGTAGCCGTTCTTCTGTTGCTGCGCGGTCAGGCCGACCACGAAGCCGAACTTTTCGTTGGGGTTGTAGACGTAGGAACCGCTCGCCCGATAGCCCCATGGATCGTAGTCGGGAAAGTCCGAGCCGCTTTCGTAGTAGACCGGGCCGCCGCGCAGCACCAGGTTCTCACCCTTGTAGTCGAGCGGCTGCAGGGTTTCGATGTCGATGGTCGCGGCCACGCCGCCCGCGATCAGATCGGCCGCCTGGGTCTTGTAGACCTTGACGCCCGAGACGACTTCCGACGGATAGATTTCCCAGCGCACATTGCGATCGGGCTCGGACGAGGCCACTTCGCGGCCGTTGATCGTGCCCAGCACCAGTCGCGCGCCGAGGCCGCGCACCACCGCCTGACTGTCATTGCCGCGATCGCGCGTCGCATTGACGCCGGGCAGCCGGTTGATGGACTCCGCGATGGTGACGTCGGGCAACTGGCCGATGTCATCAGACGAAATGGCGTCGACGACCAGGTCGGCATTCATCTTGATCTGCAGTGCATCACGCAGGCTGTCGCGGATGCCGGTGACTTCGATCTCTTCGATCACGCCGGCGGGCGTGGTGGCGTCGGCGGCGACCGCCGTTCCTGCCAACCCCGCCAGTACGGCGGCAATGGACGCGCGCAGGACGTTGCGCACAACGATCGCATCGTGGACAGCCATGTTTCCCCCAGGCGCGCTGCTGCGGCGCGTTTAAATGTTATTTGTATTATTAATACACACTCACAGGCGACGCAACCGAAATTTGACGGTCACTCGATCTGCCGGCATCGGCCGGTCGCGTCAGTCGCCAGTTGTGTTGACAACGGGCCGACGACGGCCTTGATCCGCACGGACTCCTGTCGCGAATCCGTTCGCAGCAAGGCACTGGCGATTCCGGCTTCCGTCGACTGGGACGCCGGACCGATCAGCACCCCGCCCGCCTCCATCGCGAACACGACCTCGCTGCCCGACTGCGGCACGACTGTGCCATTGCGATCCACAAGTCGCGCCCGGGCAAACAGCAGATCTTCCTGCGGTCCGCCGCAGATACCGGCGCTGTCCAGTTCGATTTCCACGGCGGCAACAGCCTCGGGCGTGACGACGCGATGCCACGCCAGCACACGTCCCTGCCGATAGCCGACGGCTTCGAGCGCGCCTGGCTCGAAGTCCTGCAGCGCGAACGTGAAGGGCGCATGGCGCAGGCGATCCGAGATGCGATCGCGATCGGCACTGCGACGTCCGAGACTGCGTCCGTTGAGTCGCAACTCGACTTCATCGACATTGCCGAAGACACGCACCTGCCGCGTCGAGCCGGGCTGCCAGTAATTCGCGATGTGGACGAAGGGCCCTGACTCGTACAGTGCCGAGACTTCCTGCGCATCGCGCTGGCTGCGGAAGAACTGATAGTTGAACTTCGGCACGCGTTCCAGGCTCATGGTCCCCGAGGTTTCGAGATCGTCCGCATAGCCGCGGTTGTAGTCGAACATTGCCCAGTAGCCATCGCCGAACGCGGGCGTGCCGAGATTGTCGTTGTGCGCTTCCTGGTTGTTGGTCGCCTGCTGCAGCAGGCGCGCTTCGCCGGCGTCCAGCGCTTGTCGGCTGGTGCGGGCTACAGGTTGCAGATCGGCCCACGCATGCTGCTGGAAGCCCGCATTGAGCGCGTAGTACTCCCAGTCGCCATACTCGGAGACGAAGTACGGCCGATCGGGTTTCTCGTAGTGTTCGAGACGGTGCTGCCGCGCCTGCAAGTAGATGTCGTAGCCGTCGTTCTGCCAGCCGGCGGAGTACGCCTGGCTGCCGGGATACTCCTCGTGAACGATGGCATCGAGCCGCTTCACAAGCGACACGGGCATCTGCGTCTCGTTCAGCGAGCATTCCCAGGCGATGACGCTCGGATGATTCCGGTCGCGTCGCACGAGATCGCGACAGGTCTGCAGCACCTGCCGCTCGAAGGCGGGATCGGGATTGAAGAACTGCCAGCCGGGAATCGCGTCGAGCAGTACCAGGCCGAGTTCGTCTGCCGCGGCCATGAAGTGTCGCGAATGCGGATAGTGTGAGAGGCGAACCAGATCGAATCCCGCCTCCTTGATGCGCTTCGCATCGCGATAGTCGGCCTCGGCCGGGATTGCGTATCCGACATAGGGATACTCCTGGTGGCGGTTCACGCCGCGCAGATACAACGGCTGCCCGTTGATACGAAAGCTGCCGCCAGCGAATTCGATGCTACGAATGCCGATGCGCGTGCGTTGCTCGTCGACGATCCGTCCGTCCGACTCCACCCGCGTCACTAGCCAGTAGAGTGCGGGCGACTGCGGCGACCAGAGCTGCGGCTGGTCGACAGTTAGCTGCAGATTTACGTCGATGGCGCCGGCCGATCGCAATGACTGCTTGTTGGAAGCCATTTCGGCGACCTGCCGATCGTCCTGCCACAGACTTTGCAACACGCGTAGCTGCGTCGACCGCGACGACCGGTTGCGGACGTGCGTCTTGACGGCGATGCGGGCACGAGTCGTCGTGACTTCCGGATAGGTGACGAAGATGCCGCCGCCGGCCGGCGTCGCTTCCAGGATCTCGTCCGTGATGTGCACCGGCTCCTTCACCACGAGTGTGACGTCGCGATACAGGCCGCCATAGGTATTGAAGTCCAGCAGCTTGAGCGGCTTCGGTCCGGTGATGGCGTTGTCGCGATTGTCGAGTTGCACGATCAGCTCGTTGCTGCCGGGCTGCAATATCTCGCTCAGATCGACCACGAAGGGCAGATAGCCGCCCAGATGCTCGACTAGCATCTTGCCGTTGAGCGACACGCGGGCCACGTTCATGGCTCCTTCGAAACGCAGCCACACGCGTTTGCCGCGCCACTGCGGATCTGTGTCGAAGCGTTTGCGATAGACGGCGAACCCCTGCCACTGATCGTTCACGACCCGCGGCTCGACCCGCGTCGTGTGCGGCAGCGTGACTTCCTCCCAATCCGCCGGCGCAAGATCCCGCGGATCGGTCTCGGGCGCGGCGAAGCGATGAAACTGCCAGCCCGCGTTGAAGTTGCCGATCGGATTCGCCGCCAGGTCCAGGCTCGCGCATGGATTGCAGGTGCGCAGGCGATCGGACAGATCGATGCGCGTGGCCTCGATGCCGACGACTGCATTCACGAGGCTGTTGGCACCGCTGTCCGCGTGCAACACCGGCTGGGTGCGACCTGCGTCGCGATACCACTGCAGACGCATCGGCGTTGCCGGCATCAGCCGCGTGGAGAACCGGGCACGCTGCTCGCGCACCGGCACGGCGATCGGTGCTGCCGATTCGCCGAGGAAGTCCGCCCAGAAATACAGCACGCTATCGCGGGACGATGCCGGCAACTGCAAAGAGAGTTCGACGTCGACCGGATACGCATAGGGAAAGTCGAGATAGTCCGCACCCGGCAGCAGTCGCCCCGCAAAGTCGAACAGCGTCGCGTTCTCCCAGCTCGATCCCGTTCCCCAGCGGGTCTTGCACGAACTGGAAATCCACGCCGGCTCCCAGTACACGACCCCAACGCCGCCATTGGCGATGACCTGCTGCGTCAGATCGACGAGATAGCGACGCTGGCCATCCTGCGTCGCCGGATAGCCCGGCAGCAGCGTGTCGGCGCCGAGCAGGTTCGGCATCTCGTCGCGATGTTCCAGCGTCCACGGATAGGCGGCTTCGACCACCATGACATCGGCCGGATAGCGGTGCCGCAGGCGATTGATGGTGGCGAACAGCCCGTCCAGGTCCTGCGTCGACCAGCGACGGTAATAACTGATGCCGATCAGATCGAAGTCCGTGACGCCCGCCGCCGCAGCGGCCGCAAACCACGGCTCGACGTTTTCCGGTTGCGCGATGTGCAGCATCACGCGCGGCCGCACGGTCGAGCGTGCGCCGGCGTCGCGAACCGCACGAATGCCGGCGTTCAGAAACTTCGCATTGCGAGTCCAGTCGATCGGATTCTTGGCCCGCTCCAGGGTGCTCAGCATCTCGCCATTGGTCTCGTTGCCGACCTGCACCAGTTCGGGCATGAGCCCCTCGGCATCGAGTTCGCGCAGGGTGCGCACCGTGAATTCGTAGAGGGCGGCGGCCAGTGCGTCCGGATCGTCGGACAGCGGTTCCCAGGCCTTCGGAATGATCTGCTTGTCGCCGTCGGCCCAGTCGTCCGAATAGTGGTAGTCGAGCAGGACCTGCATGCCGGCCTTGCGGGCACGGGCGATGGTCTTCTTCACGTCGGCCAGGTTGGAATAGCGCGTCCAGCGCGCATCGTTCCACAGACGGACCCGCATCAGATTGGCGCCGCGCGAATGCAGCAGTTCGAAGGCATCCTTGCGCTCATTGCCCTGTCGATACTGCGCGCCGCAGTCCTCGAGTTCGTTCACATAGGACAGGTCCGCGCCGAAGTAGTAGTCGACGGCGCCCGCGCGCGGTGCCAGCACCATGGCCAGGACCGCCGACACCAGCAGAATGAAACGCTGCATGCAATTCCCCCGTTCTTGCGCGCGCCGACCTGAAATCGCCGCGTCGCGTGCTTTTCGACCCTGGTTTTATATTAATCATACAAATACCTGTAGGTCGATCTCCAGGGAAGAAATTTTCCGGTCCCGATGGCGAGCGACACAGCAACGCGCGCTGCGCGCGCTGGCATCGCCTGTACCCGTCTGCCAGAGTACGACGCGAATCGCCCGCAATCCCGGACGCACGCGAAGATGCGCAAGCCCATCGGCCACAATCTCACCTACGCCATCGTCGAGAAGCTCGGCCACGCGGTCGTCACGCAGTCCTATGGCAAGACGGATCCGTTTCCCATCGAAGCGGAACTGTGCAAGCAGTTCGGCGCGAGCCGCACGGTGCTGCGCGAAGCGGTCAAGATGCTCACGGCGAAGGGCTTGCTGAACTCGCGGCCGCGTCAGGGCACCTGGATCCAATCCGAAGAACACTGGAACCTGCTGGATCCGGACGTGCTGCGCTGGCTGATGGAACGGAAGTTCTCGCTGGAACTGCTGGCGGAATTCACGGCGGTGCGGCTCGCGATCGAGCCGATGGCCGCGGTCATTGCCACCCGCAATGCGACGCCGGCAAGCCTGGCACCGATCAGACAGGCAATCGACCGCATGCGCGCCGCGGCGAAAGGCGACGATGATCCACTCGAATCGGACATCGCCTTCCACGTCTCGATCCTGCATGCGACCGGCAATCGCTTCTATGCCCAGCTCGAAGGCGTCATCAACGCGGCGCTGCACATCTCCATCAAGTTCACCAATGCCTACAAGGGCGTCGCACTCGGCGACGTGAACCAGCACAAGAAGGTGCTGGATGCCATTGCAGCCGGTCAGCCGCAGAAGGCGCAGGCGGCGATGGAGGTCATCATCCGGGAAGCCATGGCGCTGATCGACCAGGCGCGACGCCAACCCAAGGCCGCCAACGGCACGCGCATCCGGCGCTGAAGCCCGACACTTCGCAACGCGACGCAAAGCGCGCATTTCCCGCGTAGAAAACCCTATGTCGGAGCCGGGACGCCCCTGTCAGCATCGTCCGTGCGCGTGCCTGTCACACACCACGGCACGGCGCAGGGGATGCCAACATGGAAAGCGAGACCTCGGCCTGGCCGCCGCGGCCGTCGACCGGACGCACCTGGTTGATTACCGGCGCGACCGGATTCATCGGCAGTCATCTGATCAAGCCGCTGCTGCGTCGCGGCGACCATGTCGTCGCGCTGGCGCGCCGTCCTGCGCGTGCGCGCCTTCAACTCGGGTCGAAGGTTCACATCGTTGCGTCGCTGGACGAGATACCGGATGGCGCGTCCATCGACGGCATCATCAATCTTGCAGGCGAGCGCATTCTCGGCGTGCCGTGGACGACGGCGCGCCGCCGACGACTGCTGGCCAGCCGCATCGACACCACGCATGCCATCGTCGGGCTGTGCAATCGCCTGCGCACGCGCCCCGCAGTGCTGGTGAACGGTTCGGCCATCGGCTACTACGGCGTGCGCGGCGATGAAACCGTCGACGAAAGCATGCCGTCGCAGGCGATGTTCCAGAGTCGTCTGTGCAGCGAGTGGGAGGCCGCAGCCTTTGCGGCGTCGACCACCGGCATGCGCGTCACCTGCATCCGCACCGGCGTCGTCCTGAGTCGCGATGGCGGCGCCCTGCCCCGCCTGGCACGTCCGGTGCGCTGGTATGCGGGCGTCATGCTCGGCAGCGGCCATCACTGGCTGAGCTGGATCCACCTCGACGATCTCATCCGCCTGCTGCTGCAGACGCTCGACAACGGCCGCTACAGCGGCGCCATCAACGGCACCGCGCCCGAACCCGTGCGCTACGAGGAGTTCTATCGCCTGCTCGGCCATGCGCTGCACCGGCCGATCTGGATGCGCGTACCGGCGGGCGTGGTGCGGGCGGGACTCGGCGAAATGTCGCAACTGCTGGTGGATGGCCAGCGTGTCATTCCGCGGCGCGCGCAGGAACTCGGGTTCGAATTCCGCTATGCCACTGCGGCGCGCGCCTTGACGGCGATCTACGGGGCGGTCTGAAGAACCGGATTTCACACGGAGAGCACGGAGTGGAAAGGCACTCCATCCTTCTGATCTCCGTGCACTCCGTGATCTCCGTGTGAAACCTC
>CAYWHG010000039.1:0-19218 GCA_964457865.1 uncultured Steroidobacter sp. | reverse complement strand
AAGGCACTCCATCCTTCTGATCTCCGTGCACTCCGTGATCTCCGTGTGAAACCTCTTACCTCATCAGCACCAGTTCTTCCGCCATGGTCGGATGAATGGCGATGCAGTCATCCAGCTGCGACTTGCGCAGACCGGCTTTCACGGCGACCGCCATGATCTGCAGGATTTCCGGCGCGTCCGGGCCGATGAGATGGGCACCGACGATGCGCTCCGTGGCCGCATCGACGACGATCTTGTAGAGCGCGCGTTCGTCGCGACCGGAAAGCACGTTCTTCATGGGCCGAAAGTCCGCCGTGTACACCTTCACCTCGCCGAGCTTGTTGCGTGCCTCGGCTTCCGTCATGCCGACGGCCGCGAGCGGCGGATGGCTGAAGACCGCCGATGGAATGCATTCGTAATCCAGCTGGGTCGGCCGGTTGCCGAATACGGTGTCTGCAAAGGCGTGGCCTTCGCGGATGGCGATGGGCGTGAGCTGGATGCGGTTCGTGACATCGCCTACGGCGTAGATCGAGGAGCAGGTGGAGCGGTTGTCGCCGTCCACACAGACGCCGCCTTTCGGATCGAGCTTCACGCCGGCGCTGTCCAGACCGAGTCCGTTCGTGTTCGGCACGCGGCCCGTCGCGACCAGCACGGCATCGCATGCGAGCGTCACATCGCCGCTGAGTACCAGCGAAAGCACGCCGTCGTCCTTCTTCTCGATGCGCTCGATCGCCGTGTTGAGCAGAAACTGGATGCCTTTCGCCATCGATATCTGCAGCAGACGATCGCGGATCTGCTGGTCGTAGCCCCGCAGGATCTGATCCGAGCGGTTGATCAGCATCACTTTCGACCCCAGCCCACGGAACACGCCGGCGAATTCATTGGCAATGTAGCCGGCGCCGACGATGGCGATTCGCTGCGGCAACGTCGGCAGATGGAATGCATCGTTGGAGGTGATCGCATGTTCCCGGCCGGGAACCTGCGGAACTTCGGGCCGCGCTCCCGTGGCGATGAGAATGACGCGGGCGGTCAGCGTGCGCTCGTCGACCCGTACGCTGTTCGGACCCGTGACGACGGCCCGGCCGCGATGCATGACCACCTGGTGGTTGGCCAGCGTCTGGGTGTAGATCTCACTGATCCGCGAGACTTCCCGGAGGACGTTGTCGCGTAGCGTCGGCCACTCGAAGCGCGCACCGTCGATACACCAGCCGAAGTTTTCGGCGTCTTCCAGATCCTCGGCGAAATGCGAGCCATACACGAGCAGCTTCTTCGGCACACAGCCGCGAATTACGCAGGTGCCGCCGATCCGGTACTCCTCGACGATGGCAACCCGCGCGCCGTGACCCGCGGCGATGCGCGCCGCGCGTACCCCGGCGGAACCGGCGCCGATGACCAGCAGGTCGTAGTCGAACATGGATTTCATTGACGGTTGACGGTTGACGGTTGACGGTTGACGGTTGACGGTTGACGGTAAGATGCTGCGCGCCTTCTCTGACTGTCAACGGCCAACTGTCAACCGCCAACGCCGTGCATGAAAGACCTGACGTCCGCCATCGTCACCCTGTTCCTGATCATGGACCCGCTGGGTAACGTGCCGGTATTCCTGTCGATTCTCAAGGACGTCTCGCCGGCCCGCCGCCGGATCATCCTGATCCGGGAAGTGCTGATCGCCTATGTCGTGCTGCTGGCGTTCCTGTTCTTCGGACACCGCATCCTGCAGGTCCTGCATCTCGACCAGGAAACCATCAGCATCGCCGGCGGCATCGTGCTGTTCCTGATTGCATTGCGCATGATCTTTCCATCGCCCGGCGGCATGCACGCCGACTCGCCCGAAGGCGAGCCCTTCATCGTGCCGCTGGCCATCCCGCTGATCGCTGGACCCTCGACGCTCGCGGCACTCCTGCTGCTGCAGCGTACCGAACCGGGTGCAACCTGGGACTTGTGGATCGCCGTGACGGCGGCATGGGCGCTGACAGCCGTGATCCTGCTGGCAGCGCCATTCTTCTATCGCATTCTGCGCCAGCGCGGACTGATCGCGATGGAGCGGTTGATGGGCATGCTGCTGGTGATGATCAGCGTGCAGATGTTGATGAACGGGATAAGGAGCATCTGAATCCGTTCGCCCTGTCGAAGGACTTTCTTCCTGGTTACAGTCGCTTCGACAAGCTCAGCGCGAACGGACAAGACAAGATTCTTTCGGGACGCAATACCTACCTGCCAGCGACTAGCCGCTGGTGATCTGGTACCGCGTCACCCCATCTCCATGCGGCTGTCGCTGCAGCCGCTCCTCGTGCACCAGATATTCCAGGTGTGCGAGCGTCTCGCCGAGACCCAGGAACAGGTGCATGCCCGTCAACTGACGACGGAACATGAGCGGCAGCAGTTCGACCGCCGCACGCGGCTCGACGCAGGCAGAGACCAGCTTCGCGAGCTGCTCGCGGTGATGCTGCGTGAGATCGTCGATGCGCGCCTGCAGGCCGCGGAACGGCAGGCCGTGCGACGGCAGCACCAGCGTCTCGGCCGACTGCGTGCGCAGTCGCTGCAACGACGACAGGAAGGAATGCAGCGGATTGCGGTCGATGCTGCGAAACGTGATGCTGATGTTCGACGAAATCGTCGGCAGAACCTGGTCGCCGCTCACCAGCAGCTGCGCGTGCTCGTTGGCCAGACAGAGATGTCCGTCGGCATGGCCGTTGGTTTCCACCGCCTGCCAGCGGTCGAGATCACCACCCAGCGTGTCGCCATCGGCGACGAATCGTTCGACCGGCGGCAGGCCGCTGGCAAGGCTCGCCAGTCGCGCCGACGAAAACATCGGCTTCAGGCTCGAGGTGTCGGCGACGCCATTGCTGTGAAAGAACGCCTCGATGACTTCGCTGTTGTCGATGAATTCACCGCTCAGCATCAGTCGCGCCTGTTCGTGCGTGCGACGCGACATCCACACCGGCAGGCCGAAGCGCTCGTGCAGCCAGCCTGCCAGTCCGATGTGATCGGGATGGATGTGGGTGATGAAGACGGCGCGCAGCGGCTTGCCGCAGCTTGCGGCAATCCGTTCCCATGCCGACTTGCCGATGTTCACGGCCATGCCCGTATCGACGATGACGTAGCCATCGTCGCTTTCCAGCAGCCAGACATTGATGTGGTTCAGATCGACGGGCAGTGGAATCCGGCTCCACAGAACGCCCGGCGCCACTGCGACACAGTCACCGGGTTCCGGCGCAGCGACATCCACATATCGCAACCGCGCCGGCGCCGACGCATAGGTCTCGCCCTCTGCTGTCACGCCGCCGGCAGCAGCAGCTCGTTCAGGGGGCGAAGGAAGATCCCGGGTCATGGGCGACGTATGATGCGGCGTGTTTTATCGAGCCGGGATTCTGCCATGCCGCACCCTCTGCGTCCGAACCTGCTGCTGATTCTGGCGACATTCCTCTGTATCCAGCCGTCGTTGGGGAAATCCCTGTCCGACAAATCAGAGCGTGCCATCGTCGCCCAGGTGAAATCGCAGCAGGCTGCGTCGGTCGCGTTGCTCGAACGCGTCGTGAACATCAACAGCGGCACCATGAATTTCGCCGGCGTGCGCGCCGTCGGCGAGGTCTTCCAGCCGTATTTCCAGAAGCTGGGTTTCCAGACCCGTTGGGTGGACGGTACGCCCTTCGGTCGTGCCGGCCACCTGGTCGCCGAGCGCAAGGGCACCGGTCCGCACATTCTGCTGATCGGACATCTCGACACCGTGTTCGAGCCCGACAGTCCCTTTCAGCGGTTCGAGCGCGTGGACGAGAACATCGTGCGCGGACCGGGCACGGCCGACATGAAGGGCGGTATCGTGGTCGCGCTCGCCGCCCTGAACGCACTCGAACACGCGGGTGTACTCGATCGCCTGCATCTCACCGTCGTCCTGCACGGCGATGAGGAGGATTCCGGCGCGCCACTGTCGGCCGCACGTGCCATGCTGATAGACGCCGCCAGAGCCGCCGATATCGCCATCGGCCTCGAGAATGCCGACGACGATCCGACAACGGCCGTCACGGCACGCCGCAGCTCCGGTCGCTGGCAGATCAAGGCGAGCGGCAAGACTGCACATTCATCGCAGATTTTCACCGAGGAAGTCGGCGCGGGCGCCATCTACGAGATCGCGCGCATCCTCAACAGCTTCTACACCGAGCTGCAGGGCGAGGAATTGCTGACGTTCAACCCGGGACTCGTCATCGGCAGCACGCAGGTCGAGTTCGCGCCGGAACCGCTGCAGGGCAAGGCGTCGGGCAAGGACAACATCGTGGCCCCGATCGCCATCGCTTCCGGCGATCTACGCGCGATCAATCCGGAACAGATCACGCGCACGCAGCAGAAGATGCGCGCCATCGTCGCGCAGCATCTGCCGCAGACGTCGGCGGAGATCACCTTCGACGAAGGCTATCCGCCGATGGCACCCACGCCGGGCAATGCGAAGCTGCTGAGCCTCTACGACAACGTGAGTCAGGATCTGGGCTTCGGTCCGGTGACGGCGGTGAATCCGCGTCGCGCCGGCGCAGCTGACGTGTCATTTGCCGCAGATCATGTGGAAATGGCGATCGACGGACTCGGCCTGCTCGGCGGCGACTCGCATACGCCGCGAGAGTTTGCGGACCTGCGGACGCTGCAGATCCAGGCGCAGCGGCTGGCGGTGCTGCTGTATCGGCTGGGCAGGAAGTAAGCGGCTCAGCCCACCATCTGCTCGGGCAACAGCAGATCGGTGTCATGCGTGAGCTGCCCGCCCGATGAATGACCCATCAGGTCGAGGACGCGTTCGCCGCTGCGCAGGACGAAGCTGTTGCCCTTGCGCTGCTTGGCAATCTTCTTCACGTGCGCCAGCAGGTTGGCGATCGCATCGGCGCTGGTCGCGCCCACCGTCGCCGAATCGAGCGCGGCCACCGACACGGTCAGCAGCGGGTACTCCTGCAGATTGCCGTCGCGATCCGTCGCGGTGAAGCGGCCGGAAGCCGCCTGATCCGGCGAATAGAAACCGCTGACGGTCGCCGAGAACTGTTCCAGCACGCGATTGACGCGCTCGCGCCAATCCGCACAGCGCATGACCACGACGAAATCGTCGCCGCCGATGTGGCCGACGAAATCCAGTCGCGCCGAGAAATGGCTTTTCAGCAGGCCGCTGAGATGCAGGATGACCTGGTCGCCCTGCGCGTAGCCGAACACATCGTTGTAGGGCTTGAAGCTGTCGAGATCGAGGTAGGCGACGACGAAGCGGCGCTCGGCCTCGATCAATCGGTCGACGCAGTTGCGGACGGCGCCATTGCCGGGCAACAGCGTCAGCGGGTTCGAATGCTTGGCTGTCTGCAGTTGCTGCTCGGTCATGAGGCGCAGCAGATCGATGGTCTGACCGAGACCGTGATACAGGCCGTCACGCGTGATGACGAATTCTTCGGTCAGGCGCATCTTGCCCTTCTGGGTCACGAGCCGGCTGACCTGTTCGAGGCGCAATTGTCCGTCGATCAGCAGCGTCGGCGATTCCATGACCGCAGACACGGGTTTCTTGTTGTAGATCTCCGGATGCAGCGGCTTGGCGAGCAACGCAAACAGATCATTGCGACGGACCACACCGACCGGCCGGCCATCGCGCACCACCGCCAGCGTCTGCTGTTCCGGCGCCTGGTGAAGCAGATCGGCAACATCGGCGACGCGCATCTCGGGCGACACCGGTGGCACATAGACGGCAATGTGATCGGCGCAGAGCGTGCTGGTCACACCGATCGTGCGGTCCAGCGACTCGATCTGCTGCAGCACGACCATCGGCGCCGCATTGGGGCGACCGAACAGGTTGCCCTGCAGGCGGTCGACGCCCAGGTCGACGAGTTCGCGGCACTCGCGCTCAGTCTCCACGCCTTCGGCGACCACGCGACAGCCGATGGCACGACCCACATCGAGAATGGAGCGGACGAATTCCAGCTTGGTCTTGTCGGCATCGATGCCGCTGACGAAGTAGCGGTCGATCTTGACGAAGTCGGGCTTCAGTTCGGACCAGGTCCGCAGTCCCGAAGAACCGGCGCCGAGATCATCGATGGCGATGGAGCACCCCGCTTCGCGCAGTCCCTGCAGGGCCGAACGCAGGCGCGCGTAGTCGTCTAGCAGGCTCTCTTCCGTGAGCTCCATGACGCAACGGTTCGGCGCGAGGCCGGCTTCGTGCGCATAGCGCAGGAAGCGCGAGGCGAAATTGGGATCGTCGTAAATGCTGTCGGGCGAGACGTTGATGAACAGCTGTCCGGCGACGCGCGCGGCGACGAACCGCTTGAACGCGTTCTGCATGCAGACGAAATCGAGTTCGACTTTGACGCCCGCACGTCGCGCCGCTTCGAACAGGTTCTGCGGCGAATGCAGCCAGCTATCCGAGGGACCGCGGGCCAGCGATTCGAAACCGCAGATGCCGCGCGAACGCGGATCGATGATCGGCTGGAACAGGGTGGCAATGCGCCCGTCGCGCATGAGCTCGGTGAGCTCATACGTCGAAGCATCCAGCCTGCGCAGGCGCAGCGTGGGCGAATCGGGGCGCGGATCGGACATTGGCCCGGACAACAGCCAGCGGTGTCCGTAACTTAACGACCGCACCACTAGCGGTCTGAGAACCCCATCGCATCGGGATTCGCCCTGATGAGGGCAAACCGCATCCCTTTGAGAGATATGTGAAATGCAGCACAGCCCGGACAGCTGCCAATCGGCGGGAGAGGCGAAAAATCGGCGGAAAAACGGCTGCCGGGGCTCCGGCAGCCGTTACAGTCGGGTCAGCGCTTCATCGCGTCGAAGAACTCGCCGTTGGTCTTCGTGTCCTTCATCTTGTCGATGAGGAACTCGATCGCCGCCAGTTCGTCCATCGGATGCAGCAGCTTGCGCAGGATCCAGATCTTCTGCAGCTCATCGGCGGCAGTAATGAGTTCTTCGCGACGCGTGCCGGAACGGTTGATGTTGACCGCCGGGAACACACGCTTTTCCGATACGCGGCGATCCAGGTGGATTTCCGAGTTGCCAGTACCCTTGAACTCTTCGTAGATCACGTCGTCCATGCGTGAGCCGGTATCGATCAGGGCCGTCGCGAGAATCGTCAGCGAACCACCCTCTTCGATGTTGCGCGCGGCGCCGAAGAATCGCTTCGGACGCTGCAATGCGTTCGCATCGACACCGCCCGTCAGCACCTTGCCGGAGCTCGGCACGACGGTGTTGTAGGCGCGGGCCAGACGCGTGATGGAGTCGAGCAGGATCACGACGTCGCGTTTGTGCTCGACCAGGCGCTTGGCCTTCTCGATCACCATTTCCGCCACCTGCACGTGACGCGTCGCCGGCTCGTCGAAGGTCGAGGACACGACTTCGCCGCGCACGGTGCGGGTCATTTCGGTCACTTCTTCCGGACGTTCGTCGATCAGCAGCACGATCAGATAGACATCGGGATGGTTCGAGGTAATCGAACTGGCGATGTTCTGCAGCAGCATCGTCTTGCCGGCCTTCGGCGGCGAGATGATCAGGCCGCGCTGGCCTTTGCCGATCGGCGCAACGAGATCGATGATGCGGGCCGTGAGGTCCTCGCTGGACCCATTGCCGCGCTCCAGCTTGAAGCGCTTGGTCGGATGCAGAGGCGTCAGGTTCTCGAACAGGACCTTGTGCTTGGCGCCTTCCGGCGAATCGAAATTGATTTCGCCGACCTTGAGCAGCGCGAAATAGCGCTCGCCATCCTTCGGCGGACGGATCAGGCCAGAGATTGAATCGCCGGTGCGCAGATTGAAACGTCGGATCTGGCTCGGGCTGACGTAGATATCGTCGGGCCCGGCGAGGTAGGAGCTGTCGGCGGAACGCAGGAAGCCGAAGCCGTCCTGCAGGATTTCCAGCACGCCGTCGCCGTAGATGTCTTCGCCACTGCGCGCATGCGCCTTGAGGATGGAGAAGATGATGTCCTGCTTGCGCGAGCGGGCCAGGTTCTCCAGCCCCATCTTCTGCGCGACTTCGACCAGTTCGGAAACCGGCTTCAGCTTGAGCTGAGTCAGGTTCATCGACTGGCGCGAGGCGGCCAGCTCCGATGGCGAAATGATTCCTACGTCATCGGCGTCGAAATCGTCGACCGGCAGATCGTCATGCTGCGGCTGCCGATGATTGCCGCGGTTGCCGTCGTTGTTGCCGCCGCGGTTCTGACGTCCGCCGCCGCCCTTGTTGCCACCACCACCGCCTTGACGGTTGCGGGCCTGATTGCCGAGATAGCCTCTCACAGTTTGCTTTCCAGGAATGCGGCCAGATCGGCTTTACGTAGGGCACCGACTTTTTGCCCTTCGACCTGACCGTTTTTGAAGAGAATGAGTGTCGGAATACCACGGACGTTGAATCGTTGAGGCGTCCGCGGGTTGTCGTCGATATTGATCTTCGCGATCGTGACCTTGGATTGATACTCGCCGGCGATCTCATCGAGCATCGGCGCAATCATCTTGCACGGGCCGCACCATTCAGCCCAGAAATCCAGCAGCACGGGCTGGCCGGACTTGAGCACATCGTCTTCGAAGCTCGCGTCGGTGACGTGCTTGATCGTATCGCTGCTCACCAGGAGGTCTCCTCAAATCGTTCGATTGATGGAAGATTTCGCTATGGACGGGAAACGCGGAAATCGTAAGTCGGAGGGGGATGGACCGTATTTAGTGACTGCGTGTGCTCGGTCGGGCACAATGCTGGCGGTTAGGTTTCCGTGGACTGTTACGTAGCTGCGCGGTGCTCGTGCTCGAAAGCCAAGTAGTTGAGCAAACCAACCCCGACGGGGTCTTGTTCAACGAGGAGTCGCTTGGTGCCGGTATTCCGGTCGGGGCGGGCGCGGATGAGTCCGCTGCGTTGGGCTTATTAGAACCGGGCCCATATCAATTTGCAAGCCTCCGCTTCCCGCAATTCACGACCGTAGCAATCGACGATTTCCCTTCATTCACACAACGGGTCCGCATCGAAATCAATGTCTGATTCACATCTCACCGAACTGTCCTTCTCCAGCCTGCACCTTCCCGAATCGCTGCAGAAAGGCCTGGCGGATGCCTCTTTCGAGCGCTGCACGCCGATCCAGGCCCAGACCCTGCCCCAGGCCCTCGCGGGCATGGACATTGCGGGTCAGGCGCAGACAGGTACAGGCAAAACCGCCGCATTCCTGGTCGCGCTCTATGCGCGGCTGATCCGCGAACCCATCCCGGCGTCACGCAGCCTCAACGCGCCGCGCGCACTGGTGGTTGCCCCGACCCGCGAACTCGCGGTCCAGATCCATGGCGATGCCGAAACGCTGGGTTCGCATACCGGTCTGCGCCTGGGACTCGCCTTCGGCGGCGTCGACTACGAAAAACAGAAGCATCATCTGGAACAGGGTGTCGACATCCTCATCGGCACGCCGGGCCGCATCATCGATTTCTTCAAACAGCGGGTGATCGACCTGCGCTGCGTGGAGGTGCTGGTCCTCGATGAGGCCGACCGCATGTTCGATCTGGGATTCATTGCTGACATCCGCTACATCCTGCGCCGCCTGCCGGCCCCGGATCAGCGACTGAACATGCTGTTCTCCGCGACGTTGTCGCAGCGCGTGCTGGAACTTGCGTACGAGCACATGAACGATCCGACACTGGTGCGCATCGAGCCCGACAAGATGACGGTGGATCGCATCCGTCAGGTGATCTACTACCCGTCGAACGACGAAAAGCCGCGACTGCTGATCGGCCTGCTGAAGCAGATGGACCCGCGACGCAGCATGGTTTTCGTCAATACGCGGCGCGCTGCGGAGGACATCGAAGGGCTGCTGCAGAGCAATGGCATCAATGCCGAAGCGATTTCGGGCGATGTGCCGCAACGCAAGCGCCTGCGCATGTTGCGCGACTTCCACGATGGCACCCTGGCAGTGCTGATCGGCACCGACGTCGCCTCGCGCGGGTTGCACATTCCGGACGTGAGCCATGTCTTCAATTACGACCTGCCGCAGGATCCGGAGGACTACGTGCACCGTATCGGACGCACGGCGCGCGCCGGTACCGATGGCGATGCCATCAGTTTGGGCTGCGAGGATTACGTGATCTCGCTGCCCGACATCGAGGCCTACATCGATCGCAAGATTCCAGTGGCCGCCGTGCCGGTGGAAATGCTGCCGGAGATCACGATACCGCCACGTCGTCCGCGTCACGCCGGACCGCACCGTGGCGGCAGCGGCGGCCGACCCGGACAGAACGGCGGCCGGTCCCGCGGCGGACCCTCCTCGCGTCCGCGTCATGGCGCTCCGCAGCAGCGGTCGCAACCCCGACCCGAGCGGGAACGGGGTCCGGAAAATCCGCAGACCGCGTCTGCGCCACCGCAGGCCGCAGCGCCCTCGGGCGACAGCCAGGGCAATGGCCAGAACGATGGTGCGAAACGTCGCCGACGGCGCCGGCGCGGCAGCCGTCCGGCCGAGGGTCAGGCGGACGCGCCCACGCCGACCAGCGAATAAGCGACGTCAGTCCAGCAGTTCGGCAATCCGGGCTACCGACGGAAACCCGGTGACGTCGCGACGCGCAGCGGACGAATCCGGATGGCTGATTGCATACACCTGGGCAATGCCGTGCATCCGCGCGGCGCGCAGTACGGCAAGACTGTCATCGACGAACAGGCTGCGCGACGGATCGAATCCCACCTGCGCCTGCGCACGACGCCAGAATTCGGCGGATTCCTTGGGCGCGCCGTAGTCGTGCGAGCTGACGACCAGATCGAAGTAGCGGCTCAGGCCGCTGCGCGCATCCTTCACGCGCAGCGCGTCCCGATGAGCATTGGTCAATAGCGCCGTGCGCAATCCGCGACGACGCATCTCCACAAGAAACCGCTCGGCACCCGGCAGATAGTCCACCCGCTCGCGGACCTCATGCTTGAGGGCCGCGATGTCGAGCCCCAGATCGCGGCTCCAGTAATCCGTGCAGTACCAGTCGAGCGTGCCTTGTCGCGCAGCGAAGCGCGGCGTCAGCTCCTGACGTGCCGCTTCCAGCGTCAGTCCATGGCGCTGCGCAAACCGTTCGGGCACGAGCTGCAGCCAGAAATAATTGTCAAATTCCAGGTCCAGCAGCGTGCCGTCCATGTCGAGCAGGACGGTGTCGATCTGCGACCACTGTGGTCGCGGCGCGGACTGAACGGGCAAAGGGGCCGGTGCGATACTCATGGAAGCCGTATCATAGCGACGGCCTTCGTCGTCCGGGCGCTGCAAACGCCACCCCTCCTGAATCACCCGAGCCTGCAATGTTTCTCAGCTGGACTGCGCTAGTTTTCGTCATTGCCGCGGCGGCGATCGCGTGGTTCTGGCAGGACAGTCTCGCCGCGCGCGAGCGCGCGAACGCGGCCGCCATCGAAGCCTGCGAACGACTGGGACTGCAGTTCCTGGACGGTACTGTCGCGTTCGCCAGAATCGGCTGGACCCGCGGCACGAGCGGTCGACTGAGTCTGCGTCGCACCTATGTATTCGACTACACGGCGACGAGCATCGAGCGCTCGCAGGGGTTTGTCGTCCTCAACGGACACCGCGTCGAGACCGTCGGCTACGCGCCGGGCGAATCCACCCGTGCAACGGTGCTGCAGACCGCGACACCATCACCGCCGCCAGTCGCGGAGCCGGGGGAACAGCCATCCAATGTGCTGCAACTGGAGCAATGGCGCGCGCAACATCGCCCGCCCGCCCCGCCGAGCCGCGAGGGCCGGGAAGATCGTGGCGACCAGCGCCACTGAACCGCGCTGCGCTTGTGGCTGTAATCTGCCGGGTTATATAAAGTACCGCCGCGATGAGCGAATCGGAAAACAACGTTGAAACCGAGACTTTCCGACGTCTCGAACGCCTGCGCGATCTGCGTATCGAGCATCGCGATCTCGACGACGTGATCAACCGTCTGCAGATGGATCTGTACGTGAACGAAGTGCAGCTGCGTCGCCTGAAGAAGCGCAAGCTCCTGCTGAAAGACCAGATCGCGCGGCTTGAAAGCCAGCTCATCCCCGATCTCAACGCCTGAACCCTGAAGGCAAATGCAGGAACTGCTGCACAACATCAGTGAGAGCCTCAAGGCACTGCTGACTCCCAACTCGCTTCTGCAACTTGGTGCCGTCGCCATCGCGGTACTGCTGGCGTGGTGGTTCGGGCGGCAGGTCGTCGGCACGGACCGGGCCCGCGCGGCACTGGCGCAGAGCGGTTTCCGCGCGCGCGTCACCGAGATGTTCCTCATCGCCAGCCCGCACCTGGCGGCGCTGGTACTCATCGCCGCCTTTGGCGGCGTGCTGCATGCGCTGAAAGTCCGCAGCCACATCGTCGATCTCGTCATCACGCTGGCGGGATTGCTGCTGCTGATCCGCGTCGTCGTCTACCTGGTACGGCTGTCGCTGGGCAATCGCACCAAGGGCTGGGGCAGCACCATCACGCTGGTCGTGTGGGTCGTCCTGGCCCTGCATGTGCTGGGCTGGTTCGAGCCGCTGGTGCAGGCACTCGACAGCGTCGGCATCAAGACCGACAAGTCGCGCATCACGCTCTGGTCGGTGATGAAGCTGCTGTTCACGGTCGGCATTTTCATCCTGGTCGCCGTGTGGATCGCCCGCTGGTTCGAACAGCGGCTGATGGCGATGCAGGGCCTCGCGCTCAGCATGCGCATCGGCATTGCGAAGTTCTCGCAGACCTTCCTGATCGGCCTGTCCATCCTGCTGGGCCTCAATGCGACGGGCCTCGATCTCACGACGCTGAACGTGCTGACGGGCGCCGTCGGTGTCGGTCTGGGCTTTGGCCTGCAGGCCATCGTCGCCAATTTCATCAGCGGTTTTGTGCTGCTGATGGACCGTTCGATCAAGCCCGGCGACGTCATCAGCTTCACCGGCACGCCGGGAACGAGCACCGAAGGCTTCGGCTGGGTCCAGGAACTGCGCGGTCGATACGTGGTGGTGCGCGATCGCGACGGCGTCGAAACGCTGGTGCCGAACCAGCATCTGATCATCAACCCGGTGATCAACTGGAGCTACACCGATCCGCGCGTGCGCCTGAAGCTGCCGGTCCGCGTCAGCTACAAGGACGATCCGGAACTGGCGCTGTCGGTGCTGCTCAAGGCCGCCGACGGTCACGCCCGCATCCTGCGCGATCCGGGACCCGTCGCCCGTCTGATGGGTTTCAACGATTACGGCTTCGATCTCGAACTGCGCTTCTGGATTTCGGATCCGCAGGAAGGCGTGAACAACGTGCGTTCCGACGTGAATCGCGCCATCTGGCGGTTGTTCAGGGAGCAGGGCATCACGATTCCGGTCGCCCAGCGTCAGATCCGCCTGGAAATGCAGAAGCCCGACGATCCGGGTCCGACATGAGCGCGGGCTTTTCCCGCGAACCGCCGGATGCCGCGCTGGACATACGCTTCATCCGCGCCAGCGGCCCCGGCGGGCAGAACGTCAACAAGGTGGCGAGCGCGGTGCAGCTGCGCTGCGATCTCAAGGCCTGGCCGCAACTGCCCGAGCGGGTTCGCGCACGCCTGCGCACCCTCGCCGGCCGGCGACTGACCGACGAAGACGTGATCGTGATTTCCGCGCAGCGTTTTCGCACCCAGGAACACAACCGGCGCGATGCCTTCGAGCGCCTCGACGCACTCGTCGCGGAGGCCTCGATCGAGCCGAAAGTGCGCCGCGCCACCAAGCCCACGCGCGCATCGAAGGAACGTCGGCTGCAGGGCAAGCAGCAACGCGGACGCGTGAAAGCGACGCGTCGCGGCGTGAAGGAACTGGATTGAGGAACTGGTGACGAAAGTCACGAGGGTCACGAAAGTCACGAGGGCAGGAACGCATTCTTCACCCACGTCACTTTCATGACTTTCGTCACCCTCGTGACTCTCTCCCGCTTTCACAGCGCAATCGCAATTCCCAGCCGCCACTGCGAATCCAGCTTCTCGCGATAATGCAGCAGGCTTTCGCCGTAGCCGCCGAAGTATTGCAGCATCAGCCATCCCTGCAGATCGCCCCGGCTCAGCTTCGACAACGGATACGACAGGTTCAGCTCGGCGCTGCCGTAGTCGCTGCGCGTGCCGCTGCGCAGGGTGGCCCAGAAATCCAGGCCGCCGCGGCTGCCCACACCGATCATCCAGTCGATGTAGCCGCGATAGTCGGCAATGTCCGGGTTTTCGTTTGCGGCGATGTAATTGTGGATCAGCGGCGCGACATAGGCGCGCAGGCCGTCGGGATCGCCGAAGCTCAGCGTGGGGCGCGCATAGAACATGTTGTAGCTGCGCGAGTCCTCGCCTTCCTTGCCGTTCGACTCGTGACCGAATCCCGTCTCGACGCCGAGACGCAGTCGGCCATCCATCGCCCGCGCCAGATCGTAGTTCGCATAGAACACGCGCGGCCGGTAACTCGAATCGGTGAAGGGCTTCGACAACTCGCCGAGATCCCACAGCGACATGGTCGAGAACGACAGATAGAAATCATCGAGCCATGACAGGCGGCTTGCCAGCGGACCATCGCCGTCGAACAGCTGATAGCGAAAGCTGATCTGGAATTTCGCGTTCAATCCGCCGTCGCCGCCGACGATGAAGAACACCGGCTCGTAGGTCGACACGGCCAGCGGTGGCGGCTTGTCGACCAGGCGGCTTTCCTTCTGCTCCGCCCATTTCGAACCGGCGGCAGGCACAGTCGCTACCGGTGCGACTGGCGCCGCACGGACCTCCACCACGACCGGATTCGCCTCGATGCCGGTCGACGTCAGCGTGACCTGACCCTGCACCCCGACAGGCAGCGCGCCGCGCAACCGCACTTTCTGGAAGCCGCGCGGCGCGATCGTCAATGGCCCGGTGCGATCGGGCTCGAACTCGAGCGTCGTCACGGCCGCCGGCGTCTCCAGCCGGACGTGCAGCAATCGCGGCAGCTCCATCATCAGCGGCGACTCGTCGCCATTGGTCAGCGTCAGCACCAGATCGAATGGCGAGCCTGCCGTCACGGCCGGGCTGCTCGTCGACAACACGGCTTCGGCATGCGCGCCCAAAGCCATCAACGACAGCAGTGCGGTAATGAACAGGCGCATGAAGTCTGCTCCACGAGCTTGAGATCGATACGAGACGATTCACGCCTCGCGGGGATGGCTCACGCGTCAGGCGTGAGTGACCTGCAGAATACTGTTGCGGATCTGCTCGTGCAGCACGAGCTGCGCGTCCTGGGCGACCACGTCGAGAATCTCGTTGAAGACCAGCCGGCCCTCGCCGTTCACATCGATGACTTTGCGCGTGCGCAGCAGGTCGATGAAGTTCTTGAACAGCACCTTGTCGAAGAACTCGGGCGAGTTCAGTTCGTGCAGCAGCGACATGCGCTGCGCCATGAGCTGGCACTGCGATTCCAGCGCATCCTGGGTGATGCGTCCGCTGCCCGACTTGAGCAGGAGAGCGATGGCGAGGTAGTAGCGCTCGATGATCTGCACGGTGATCTGCGCCAGCACCGACAGCTGCACGGCCTCCGACGATCCGGTCGCCGGACGACGCCACTGCGTATTGTCCTCCAGCGCTTCGAGCAGCCCGTGGTTGGCGAGATCGTCCAGCACTTCGAGCACGGCGGCCTCGACTTCCGTCTCGCCCCAGCGCAGCGAAAGCTCATCGCACACATAGGGATAGATGCGACGCATCAGCCGCTGGATGTCCGCGCCGCTCATGGTGCGATTGTTCAGGAAGCAGCAGGCAATCAGCGACGGCAGCGCGATCAGATGCAGGACGTTGTTGCGGAAGTAGGTCATGAGCACCGACGTTTCTTCCGTCATCTTCAGCACATCGCCGAGCGGATGCCTGAGACGCTGCAGCACCTGCATGCGTTCGCCGTGCCTGATCATCGATGCGCCGTCCATGTCCGTCACCCAGACCAGCGGCGAGTACGGCGCCTGCCGCAGCAGCGATGCGTACATTTCCAGCTGTCGCACCAGGTCCGCTTCCAGCATCGACTGCTTCGGCGTGGCGAGCAGCGCCAGCGCGAGCAGATTGATCGGCGACGCACACGCAGCGCTGTTGATGTTCATCATGATGCGCGTCGCGAGATCGTCGACGGCAGCAGGCAGCCACGCAGGCCGATCGGATTTTTCCACCTGCCCCGGGACGCGATCCGGTGCATGTTTCTGCAGGATTTCGCCGAGATGCACGGGACTACCGAAACTCACGTGCACCTTGCCGAATCGATTGCGCAGCGCCGGCAACGTGCGCAGCATGCCAACGACCGATTCCTTTTCCTTCGGCTGGCCCGACAGCTCGCCGATGTAGGTCTTGCCCTCGACCAGACGCTCGTAGCCGAAGTACACCGGCAGGAACACCACCGGCCGCTTCGGCTCCCGCAGATAGCTGCGCAAGGTCATCGACAGCATGCCGGTCTTCGGCTGCAACAGCCGGCCGGTGCGGCTGCGTCCGCCTTCGACGAAGTACTCGATCGAATGACCGCGCGCCATCATCAGGCCCAGGTACTTCATGAACACCATCGTGTAGAGCGCATTGCCCTTGAAGCTGCGCCGCATGAAGAACGCGCCGCCGCGACGCAGGAAGCGACCCACCACCGGCATGTTGAGATTGATGCCCGCCGCAATGTGCGGCACGGCCAGGCCCTTGTAGTAGATGACGTAGGACAGCAGCAGATAGTCGATGTGACTGCGATGGCATGGCACGTAGACGACTTCGTTGCCGTCGACGATCTGCTGCAACTGGTTGAAGTTGTGCAGCTCGACGCCGTCGTAGAGCCGTGTCCAGAACCACGTCAGCGCCCGCGCCATGATGGCGATGAAGACATGGGAATAGTTGGCCGCGATCTCCTCGGCATAGCCGGTCGCCGTCTTCAGCGCTTCGCGCCGCGAGATCTTTTTCGAGCGCATCTCGTCGCTCATCGCGCGACGGACAGCAGCGGCGCGCAGCACCTGCGTGAGAATCGTGCGCTGATGCGACAGATCCGGCCCGATCGCCGCGGCGCGCTGGCGACTCAGCGTGGTGCGCAGTATTCGCGCCGCGCGCCGCACCGCGCGCTGCGGTTCGGCACCGACTTCGAGCAATCCGCGCAGCGACACGGGATCGCCGAACTGCACGAACAGGTTCCTGCCGTTGACCAGCACCGACAGCATGCGACGGAAGCGGCCGACGCGTTCCCAGGTTTCCGACAGCAGCAACCGGAACCAGGACGCTTCCTTGTCGGGCGCGCGGCCCCACAGGATGTTGACGGGTACCAGATCGACATCGAGCGTTGCATCGGCCGCGACTGCCGCAACCAGTTCCCGCAGCGTTTCCGGAATACGGCGGTCGTTGCGATTGCCCCAGAAACCGGCGGGACGTTCGAGAAAGAACGCGGACTGTGCCGGCAGCGGCGGCTTCAGCGACTGCAGCGGATCGGGCAGGCCCTGCGCCTGCGCGACCTTTTCGAGCACGACCATGTCGGCGACGCTGCGCCGTTCGAGCACATAGCAGAGGGGACGCGGATGATTCGCGTAGCGCTTGCGCAGATCCTCCGGCAGCACATGCGGTCGCGCCCAGATTGCAATGGGCGAACGCAGCAGCGCGAGGAAGAAGCGGTCCCAGCCGGACTGATCGGCCATCGGCGTCTGAGTCGCAGCGGAATTACTGCCCTTCGGCAGCGTCGAGTTGTCGATCCGTCTGCTGCTTGTGCGCGTCGACCGTGTCCTGGACGCCGCGCGCCTTGTCCAGGGTGCCGGTCATGTCGTCGAACACCGTCTCCTGCACGGGCGGCGGTTCCGAACTGCTGCCGCAGCCGACGAACATGCAGGCGCAGAGAGAGACAAGGGCAAGCCGGTGCAGGTGAGTCATGACGCTACCTTGCATGTTGTTGGAGCGGCGATAGTACCGCATCACCCGTGCGGCCCGACTACGAAGCGAGACGGCGCAGGAACAGATCGAACAGATCACAGACTTCGCCAAGGTTGGCGGTAAGGCGATGATCGGAATCGATCAGATGAAGCGTCGCGCGATACTGCTGCGCGAAGCGGATGCTGTTCTGCGCGGGAACGACATCATCGTTCCAGCCATGCACGATCTCGATGGGACAGGTCGCGGGCACGGGCGTGTACTGCTCGTATCCGGGCATGAAGAAGGCCGGCGCCATCAGGAACAGGCCGCGGGTCGGGATCTGCGACGACACCGACGTCGCGACATGACCGCCGAGACTGGAGCCGACCAGGATCAGCGGCCGCGCCAGTTCTGTCGCGAATCCCAGCAGCTTCTCCACGCGCACCGGCGCTTCCATGCCGCGATAGTCGAGCGACTCGACGTGCAGGCCGCGGGCTTCGGCCACCTTGGCCAGCGCGACGACTTTCGTACCCCAGGGCTCGCCGTCGAGGCCGTGCGAGAACACGACCGTCTGCTTCGCTTCATCACTCATCAAGAATGCCCGCATCGCCGCGCTCTGAAGGTCCCGGTGCGCTGAAATCGTGGATGCGCGGATCGGCCAGATGCGACGGCACGACATTGCGCAGACTGGAGAAGATCGACTCCGTCCGGCCCGGATAGCGCGTCTCCCACTCGCGAATCATTTTCTTGATCTCGACGCGCTGCATGTTTTCCTGCGAGCCGCACAGCGAACACGGGATCAGCGGAAACTCCCGCGTCCGCGCGTAGCGTTCGATGTCGGACTCGGCCACGTAGGCGAGCGGACGAATCACGATATGCCTGCCGTCCTCCGAACGCAGCTTCGGCGGCATCGTCTTCAGCTTGCCGCCGAAGAACATGTTCAGGAACAGCGTCTCGACGATGTCGTCGCGATGATGGCCGAGCGCAATCTTGGTGATGCCGTTTTCCGCGGCATGGCGATACAGCGCACCGCGACGCAGCCGCGAGCACAACCCGCACATGGTCTTGCCTTCGGGAATGACGCGCTTGACGACGGAGTACGTGTCCTGCTCGATGATGTGGAACGGCACGCCGAGCCCGGTGAGGTAGTCGGGCAGCACGTGGGCGGGAAATCCCGGCTGCTTCTGATCGAGATTCACGGCCACCAGTTCGAACCGGATGGGCGCATGCCGCTGCAGCGACAGCAGGATGTCGAGCAACGTGTACGAATCCTTGCCGCCGGACAGGCAGACCATCACCCGATCGCCGTCCTCGATCATCCCGAAGTCTTCGATCGCGCGGCCGACCTCGCCCCGCAGGCGGGCCTGCAGGCGGCGGAAGTTGTTGGAAGGTTCGGGGAGGGCGGACATGGGAGCGGTCTGCTGGCTTACGGGTCGGCTGGCCGACTGGCCAGAGTTAAAGGCAGGCGCGGATTGTACGGGGATCT
>CAYWHG010000038.1:0-32732 GCA_964457865.1 uncultured Steroidobacter sp. | reverse complement strand
CCGCGCGTGCGGATCCAGCGATACTCGCCCGCCGCCGTGCGCATGCGATGGTCGACCACGAAGGGTGTGCCTTCGCTCACATGCCGCTGCAGGGCTTCGTAGCTGGCGTTGACGTCGTCCGGATGCACGATCGTGCGTTCGAACTCCCTGGCGTCGGTCGGCAGCCCTCCCTCGGCGTAGCCGAGTAGGGCGTGATAGCTCGACGAGGTCCAGATCGTGCCGCTGTCGAGTATCGATTCCCAGTGACCTTCGGAGCTCGACAGCGAAGCGCGCTGCATGCGTCGCTCGGCGTCGCGCAACTGCTGCGCCTGCAGTTCGAGCTTTTCGGCGGCTGCCACTTCGCGCGTGATGTCCCAGGAAACGCCCAGCAGGCTGCCGAGTTTTCCGTGCTCGTCGAGCAGCAGCCTGGCGTGGCTCTGGACATGCACCAGGCCGCCGTTGCGGCCGATGCTGCGATAGCGGAAGGACGCGCGATCGCTGCCGGACGAGAGCGCTTTCTCGATGGCTTCAGTGATGACGGTCGAGTCTTCCGGCAGGATGCGCGAAGTGAGCCGGGCCAGCGAGCGGTCGGTGAGATCGTCGGGCGCCAGCGAAACGATGGGATTGTCGATCCACAGGAACTTCTGCGAAGCGATATCGAGCTGCCAGGAGCTGATGTCGGCGGCCTGGGTGGCGATGCTCAGGCGGTCGAGCAGCATGCGCTCGTGCGCCGTCTGTGCTTCGAGCTGTTGCGCGGCTTCGACTTCGCGCGTGATGTCCCACGACACGCCGAGCAGGCGATGCACGCATCCGTGCTCGTTGCAGACGACCCGGGCCGCCACCTTGACATGGATGTGCCGGCCTTCGGCGGTGAGTGCGCGATAGCGATAGCTCAGGCGATCCTGGTGTTCGCGGATGGCCCGCGTGAGCGTGTCGACGAACACCTGGTAGTCGTCCGGGTGCAGGCTGCGCGCAAAGGCGTCGAGCGAATCGTCCTCGGGCGGGACCATGCCTTCGATGGGATTTTCCAGCCACAGGAAGCGCCGTTCCTCCAGGTCGATCTCCCATGAACTGATGCCGGCCGCCTGCGTGGCGATGTTGAGCCGATCGCGCAGCTGGCGTTCCTGTTCGGCCTGGCGCTGCAGCAGTTCGTGCGTCTGGATCTCGTTGGTGATGTCGGTGGTCGAGCCGAGCAGGCGTGCCGCCTTGCCGGCCGGATCGCGCACGATGTGGACTTGCGACTGCATGTGGCGGGTGAGGCCGTCCGGCCGCATGAGCCGGTATCGATAGGAATAGCGCGGCGCGCCGGTCTCGACCGCCTGCTGCACGGTCGCGAGCAGTTCGCGTCGATCGTCGGGATGCATCATCCGCGCGACTGTGTCGCCGTATTCGTCGAGCGGCAGCTTGTGCAGCCCGAAGGCTTCGATGCGATTTTCCGCCCAGATGAACTTGCCGGTCGTCGCATCGATTTCCCACGGCATGAAGCCGCCGGTCTTCAGTACCGCGTGAAAGCGGTCGAGCATCTGCGTCTGCTCGGTCGGTGTCGTCGCCGGCGCAGCTTCCGTGCGTCGCGGCGCAGCTGCACGCAGCAGCCATGCCGCCACGAAGCCAGCTGCCGCAGCCGCCAGCAGGGCGAGCGTGAGCATCATGCGGCCCTGCCCGTCAGGAGGCTGCGGCAGCCCCTGCTAGAATCCGCGGAGCCGTTTGTCCGGCACCGTACCGAATCCACCGACGATTGCTGCGAGGAGCACGCATGCGAGGACTGAAGATCGCCGCCTACATCATCGGCGCGCTGGTGGCGCTGGTCATCCTGGCGCTGGTACTGGTGGTGGTGTTCGTCGATCCCAACGACTATCGCGACGACATCGCGGCGATCGTCGAACGCGAGACCGGCCGCAAACTCACGCTGAGCGGCGATCTCAGGCTGTCCGTCTTTCCCTGGGTCGCGCTGGAAACCGGTGCGGCAACGCTGAGCGAGGCCTCGGGCTTCGGCGACGAGCCCTTCGTATCCATCGAACGCGCGCGCCTGAGCGCACGGCTGCTGCCGCTGCTGCGCGGCCGGCTGGAAATCGGCAAGGTGGAACTGCATGGCGCGCGGATCCGGCTCATCACCGACGAGCGCGGCCGCGAGAACTGGGCCGATCTGCGCGAGCGCGCCGCCTCGCAGCCGCAGAGCGAAGAGTCCTCGTCGACCTCGTTCCAGACGCTCGCCGGCGTCGAGATCCGCGATGCCTCGATCACGATGGAAGATCGTCAGGCAAAGACCCGCCGCGTCGTCCGCGACTTCAGCCTGGAGTCGGGACGATTCCAGTCGGGGGAGGCCTTCCCATTGAAGTTTGGCTTCGTGCTGGAAGAGGGAAACGCGTTGTCCTTGAAAGTGCATGTCGAGTCCACGGCGACGGCAGATCTGGCCGGCAACAGGCACCGTCTCGACGATCCCGAGATCGAGGTCACGGTGTCGGGCCAGGGTTATCCGCCCGAAGGCATTCCGGTCCAGGTCCGGGCCAGATCGGTATCTCTCGATATCGGTCAGGAGGTCTATCAACTTGACGGTCTGATGCTGCAGACGACATGGAAAGGTGATGGATTTCCGGCCGCCGGCGTGCCGGTGAATGTGCAGGCGCAGCAGGCCACCGCCAATCTTGCGACGCAGGTCGCAGATCTGACCGATCTCGCCATCGACCTCGCCGGCGCCCGCATCAGCGGCGCCCTGCACGGCGAGGAAGTGCTGGACAACCCGCGCCTCAGCGGACCCTTGCGACTGTCTCCGGTCTCGCTGCGCGAGTGGCTGCCGAAGCTGGGCGTGAGCGTGCCGGTGACGGCCGATCCGGCCGTGCTCGGTGCATTGAGTTTCGCCAGTACGGTGGCCCTGACCGGCGAGACGGCGATGCTGAACGAGGTCGAGCTGAAGCTCGACGACACGACGGCGAAGGGCTCGCTCGGTCTCGCCAGCATCGAGAGCAAGGCCCTGCGCTTCGATCTCGACGTCGACCGCATCGATGTCGATCGCTACCTGGAGCCGGCGCCGGCGGAAGCAGCGGCCAAGGCGAAGGAGTCGAAAGCGAGGGAGTCGAAAGCTTCGGCGGAGAAAAGCCCGCCGACCGAAATTCCCGTCGACGCCCTGCGCAATCTCAATGCGCGCGGCGACCTGCGCATCGGCGAAGCGATTTTCGCTGGCGTGAAGTTCACGAAGCTGCGGCTCGGCGTGAATGCGCGCGACGGCAAGGTGCGCCTGAATCCGTCCGAGGCCTCGATGTACGGCGGCACGTATCGCGGCGACATCGGCATCGATGCGGCAGGCGAGGTCGCGCGCGTGAGCCTCAACGAACAGGTGAGCGGCATCCAGTTCGCACCGCTGTTCAAGGATCTGTTCGACAGCCAGCGCTTCTCCGGCCGCGGCAACGCGACGATCAAGGCCACCGGCAGCGGTCGCAACACCGACGATCTGCTGCGCACGCTCGACGGCAACGTGGCCTTCAACGTGGCAGACGGCGCACTCGAAGGCACGGACCTGTGGTACGAGATCCGCCGCGCCCGTGCCGTGCTCAGGCAGCAGGCCGTCCCCGAGCGCGCAGGCCCGGCACGCACGACCTTCGAGACGCTGCAGGGTATGGGCGTCCTGAAGAACGGCGTGCTGTCGAACGACGATCTCGCGGTCGCGAGCCAGTACCTGCGCATCGGCGGCAAGGGCACGGTCGATGTGCCGCAGAGCGCGCTCGACTACAAACTCACGGCCACCGTGCTGAAGATTCCGCGCGAAGGCGCCGATCCCGCCCAGATGCAGGATCTCGTCGATGCGGAAATTCCCATGACGGTGACCGGCACCTTCGACGATGTGAAGGTGCGCCCCGACCTGCAAGGCATGGCGAAGGGACGCGTGAAGGAAGAACTGAAGAAGCAGGAAGACAAGCTGAAGGAGAAGCTGGGCGACAAGCTGAAGGATCTGTTCGGAAGATAGTGATGGGGTGATGAGGTGATGAAGCAAAGCAGCAGGCGCTATCCCGGGGAAGGGCGTCTTGCGTCATCACTTCCTCACCTGATCACCTCATCACTGCTTTTCCTCCCGACTGCCCACGCCTTCGACATCGAATCCTCCAGCGCCGTCTATGCCAACAAGCACTACGAGTACCAGATGGTGGCCGTCCTCGACGCACCCATCGATCGCGTGCAGGCGGTGCTGCGCGACTACGAACGTTACCAGCAGCTCGACTCGCGCATCCTCGAGGCGCGCGTGACCGAACGACCAGCCGACTACGTCGCGATGCTCGAAACCGTCCTGCACGTCTGCTTCGGGCCGTTCTGTCGCGACGTGAAACGGCTCGAACGCGTGGAAGAACTGCCGCTCGGCCTCGAGGCGACCGCGGACCCGGCGCACAGCGATGTGAAGTTCGGCGAGACGAAGGTATATCTCTCGGTGGTGGACGGCCGCACGCGCGTCAGCTATCGCACCCGCATCGTGCCCGACTTCTGGGTGCCGCCGATTCCGGGGCGGCGCTGGATGCTGCGGACGCTCGAAGAAAGTACCAACAACATCTTTCGCAGCATCGAACAGCGCGCACAGGAAACGTCGTCGCCATGACGAGTGCCGTCCCCGATGATCGCGGCGCCGCCGTGCGCGCCCTGGCACCCGCGCTGCTGGACTGGTTCGATCGCGCCGGCCGCAAGCACCTGCCGTGGCAGCAGGATCGGACCTCGTACCGCGTATGGGTGTCCGAGGTGATGCTGCAGCAGACGCAGGTCGCCACCGTGATTCCGTACTACCAGCGATTCATGGCGCGCTTTCCCGATGTTCACGCTTTGGCGACTGCGCCCACCGACGAAGTGCTGCATCTGTGGACGGGCCTCGGCTACTACGCCCGCGCGCGCAATCTGCAGAAAGCGGCGCAGGTCATCGTGGCGGAGCACGCCGGCGCCTTTCCCGATTCGCTCGATGCCGTGCAGGCGCTGCCGGGAATCGGCCGCTCGACCGCCGGCGCCATCCTCGCGCTGTCACGCGACCAGCGGCATCCGATTCTCGACGGCAACGTGAAGCGCGTGCTCACCCGCCACTTCGGCATCGCCGGTTTTCCGGGCGAGACGAATGTCGAACGCGAACTGTGGCGACTCGCCGATCTGTGCACACCGGCAGATCGCGTCGCGGACTACACACAGGCCATCATGGATCTCGGCGCCACCCTGTGCGTGCGTTCGCGGCCGCTGTGTGCCGCGTGTCCCCTGAGCGAACACTGTGTCGCACGCATCGAGCATCGCCAGGCAAGCCTGCCGACACCGAAACCGAAGAAGGCGCGCCCGCAGCGGCTGGCATTCGCGGTGATCGCCATGAACGATGCCGGCGCCGTGCTGCTCGAACGCCGTCCGCCGAGCGGGATCTGGGGCGGACTCTGGACCTTTCCGCAGTTCGAGGATTCAGATGCCGCGTCCCTGTGGATCGCCGCATCCGGCCAGTCGCCAGTAGCCAGTCGCCAGCTGCCCGACTACCGTCACTCCTTCTCCCACTACGACCTGACGCTGCAACCGCTGCTGATCCGCATCGCCGGCACACCGGCGTCGGTCGCGGAAGCGGACACCCGCCTGTGGTACGACCCGCGTCAGCCGGCACGCGTCGGTCTCGCCAAGCCCGCCGTGGATCTCATTGCCATGCTGTCGTCGGACTGAGCTGTGATCCAGAGGAACAACCGCGGCTCTTCTTGTGGGTCAGGCTTTAGCCTGACAGTCCGGGCCGGCTGAAGCCGGCCCCACAGGCAGTCAGTGCCATTCCAGACAAGCGTTTGAAGTGAGCGCCATCGAATCATGACCAAGGATGAAATCCTTCGCGTTCAACCGCCCGTCGCGCAATTGCTCGGCCGCGAGGTCATCGATGTCGACACCGTCAACGGCGGCGCGACACTCGGCTTCACGGCGAAACCCGAGTTCGCCAATCGCCACGGCACCGTGCAGGGCGGCCTCATCGCCGCCATGCTCGACGCCGCAACGGCGCTGGCACTGTACGCTGTGCTGCCCGTCGAACAGACGGCCGTAACGACCAACCTCAACGTGTCCTTCCTCAAGCCCGGCCGCATCGGCGCCTTCACCGCGGTCGGCAAACTGCTGTCGCGCGATCGTCGTTACGGAGAAACGTCCGCCGAGCTGCGCGATCCCGACGGCGTCGTCGTCGCGACCGCCGTGGCGAAGCTGCGGATCATCGGGAGAAGTAAGGAGGAGTAAATCGCGCAAAGAGGAATTTGCGCCGCACCAGTCATGGTATCTATACGTTACTTGCGTATAATCCGGGCGCATGAAAGGGATTTTCATCGAGCTGCCGGCTTTCCAGCGGCATCGCGGCAACTATCTGGATGACGATGCGTTCCTGCGATTGCAGGTTCTGCTCATGGAGAATCCAGGGGCCGGTGATGTAATCGAAGGGACGGGTGGTCTCCGGAAACTGCGATTCGGCGACGGCCGAAGATCGAAGGGTAAGCGGAGGGACCGGAGTTCTGGCTGTTCACTCTGAGGCGGCAGATCTGAACTGGTGAAGGCGGAACTGAAGTTGAGGAAGAGTCCATGACGAGGAAGCGGGATGTGTTCTCGGAGCTCACCGAAGGTTTTGCCGCGCTGGCGGACCAGCGTGCAGGCAAGCGCACGCTGCGCACGCATACCGTGAAGATGAAGCCGGCGCCGAAGATTTCAGCGCGCGAGTTGACGAAGGTCCGCAAGGAAATGAATCTTTCCCGCAGCCTGTTTGCCGGCTACCTACGCACCAATGTGCGGACACTGGAGAACTGGGAGCAAGGTCGCGCGAAACCCAATGCGCAGGCGGCATTGTTGATCCGGCTCGTCCAGCGCTATCCAGACACAGTGCGGCGTCTCGCAGAGATCTGAAGGAACCCGAAACGATGAGCAGAACAGTGAAGTGTATTTTGCTCGGCACCGACGCCGAAGGACTCGACAAGCCGCCCTATCCGGGCGAACTCGGGCAGCGGATCTACGAGAACGTGTCGAAGGAGGCGTGGCAGCGCTGGGTGAAACACCAGACGATGCTGCTCAACGAGTATCGGCTGTCGCCGATCGATCCGAAGGCGCGCAAGTTTCTCGTCGCCGAGATGGAGAAATTTTTCTTCGGTGGCGGCTCGGAGAAACCGCAGGAATACGTGCCGGATGAGAAGTGATGAGGTGATGAGGTGACGAAGTCGAGGTGTCACTTGTCTTACCTCGTCACTTGAGCTTCCCCACCCCCCTCAGTCATGAGTTCGCGCAACACGCCGGATATGCGCGTGAACTCCTGCGCGATGCGCTCCACGTCCTGAGTCCAGCCGTCGCCGCTGCCACCCTTGGCGCGCGTTTCGAGCGTGCGTGCCAGTTCTTCCAGTTCCGTGACGTGCAGGTTGCCGCTGGCGCCCTTCATCTTGTGAGCGGCCCGTGCGAGGGCGGGCAGGTCGCCAGATGCAGCGGCACTGCGCAGTTCCTGCAGCGTTTCCTCGGCGCCCTGCAGGAAGGTCGCAATCAGTTCGGCGGCGAACTCGGTGTCGCCTTCGGCAATCTCGGCGAGACGTTGCCGGATCGAGGTTTCACCCGTGCCTGACGGCGCCGGGGTCACGAGGATCTGTTCGTCGCTCGGCGCCGAATTCATGAAGCGGTCGAGCACGTCCTGCAGACGGTTGATGTCGAGCGGCTTGGTCAGATAGTCGTCCATGCCGGCTTCGAGACAGCGTTCGAGCTGTCCCATCATCACGTTGGCCGTCAGCGCGATGATCGGGATGCGCGGGCCGTCGCCTTCCTTCTCGCGAATCAGGCGCGTGGCTTCCAGGCCATCCATCACCGGCATCTGCATGTCCATGAGGATGAACGACCAGCGTTCCCTGCCGTAGGCCTCGACCGCCTGCAGGCCGTTGTCGACGACGTCGACGCTGCAGCCCAGGCGTTCGAGGAAGCGGCGTGCCACGCGCTGGTTGATCGCATTGTCTTCGACCAGCAGCACGCGGCCGGAGTAACGGCGTTTCGCTTCGCCGGCGATCAGCGTATTGCGCGTGATGATGGGCTGGCTGCGCAGGTGCCAGTCCTGCGCGTCGTGCGCCAGCGCCTTGCGGAGCGCTTCCACCAGTTCGCGCGTGCGCACGGGTTTGGTGAGATAGGCGGCGAAGCCGATGTTGGCGAAGTGCTGGACGTCGCCGGAGCGATCGAGCGAGGTGAGCAGGATGAGGCGTGCCGGCGGAATCGTCGGATCCTTGACGATCTGTTCGCCGAGCATGGCGCCGTCCATGTCCGGCATGTGGTAGTCGAGCACGATGACGTCGAACGGCGCGCGGTCCGTGGCGTGCAGCAGCGTCAATGCCTGCGCGCCACTGGCCGCGACGGCCACCTCGTATCCCGCGTGCGTCATCTGCGTGGCCAGCACGCGACGATTGGTTTCGTTGTCGTCGACCAGCAGGACGCGGCGACCGCCCGACGCATGCGGCGTGCGCGGTTCTTCGCTCTCAATGACCGCCGGTTCCATCGGCAGCGTGAACCAGAAGGCCGAGCCCTGGCCGACTTCGCTCTGGGCGCCGACCTGCCCGCCCATCAGATCGACCAGCTTGTGGACGATGGACAGGCCGAGTCCCGTGCCGCCGAAGCGTCGCGTCGTCGATGAGTCCGCCTGCGTGAACGGCTGGAACAGTTTTGCGAGCGAGTCCGGCGGAATGCCGATGCCGGTATCGCGCACTTCGAAGTGCACGAGCGCGCGGCCATTCTGGCGGCCGAGCGAACACACTTCGACCACGACTTCGCCGCTCTGCGTGAACTTGATGGCATTGCCCACCAGGTTGAGCAGGCACTGCCGCAGCCGCTGCGGATCGCCGACGACGTGCTGCGGCACTTCGGGGCGCACATTGACGACGAGTTCGAGCCCCTTGGCGGCGGCCTGGAAGGCCATGACCGAACCGACCTCATCGACGTTCGCCATCAGGTCGATGTCGATCTTCTCGATATCGAGCTTGCCGGCCTCGATCTTCGAGAAATCGAGAATGTCATTGAGGATGGTCAGCAGCGAATCGGCGCTGGCGCGGATGGTCTCGGCGTATTCGCGCTGCACGCGATCCAGGCCGGTGTCGAGCAGCAGTCCGGTCATGCCGATCACGCCGTTCATCGGCGTGCGGATTTCGTGACTCATGGTTGCCAGGAACGTGCTCTTGGCGCGGCTCGCGGCCTCGGCTTCCTCGCTGGCACGCACCAGCGCCTCGCGCCCGGCGCGCGCTTCCGTGATGTCGTGCATCGAGCCCGAGAGCAGCGTGGGCCGGCCGGCGCCATCGCGCTGTGCCGTGGCGCGGCTGCGCAGCCACATCCAGTGGCCATCCTTGCAGCGCAGTCGATACTCGATGTCGAACGGCTCGTTGCGCAGGAAATGATTTTCCGTGGTCTGTTTCAGGCACGGCAGATCGTCCGGGTGCACGAGGGCGTGGAGGGAAGCGACATTCGGCGCATTTTCGCCGGGCGCATAGCCCGTCATGGCGAAGAAGCGCGGCGAGACCCAGGCGTCCGAAGTACGAGTGTCGATCTCGAACAGCACGTCCTGCGTGCCCGACACCGCGCGCTGGAAGCGTTCCTGTGCCTCGCGCAGCTGCTGCGCCTGGCGCTCGATCTCGTGCAGCGCTTCGGCCTCGCGCGTCACGTCCCAGTCGACGCCCAGCAGGCCGCTGACCTTGCCGTTGCGGCTGCGCAAGACGCGCGCGTGCATCTGCAGGTACTGCACGCTGCGATCGATCGTGACGACGCGATAGCGTTGCTCGATCCGGTCTTCGCCGCCCGGCGGCGAGGTGAGCGCGCGTTCGAACACTCGACGGTAGGCGTCGAGGTCTTCGGGGTGGACGAAGTTCTTCGCATAGTCCGTGCCGACGAGGCGGGTGACGCCACCGAGCCGCCGCACGAAGGGACTGTCCTCCGCGACCATGACCACGTCGGTGCGCACGTCCCAGTGCCACATCGAAATGCCGGCCGCCTGGTTGGCCATGGCCAGCCGGTCGGCCGCGATGCGTCCGTCGTTCTCCGCGGTTTCGGCACGCTGCAGGGCGACGCGCAGTTCTTCGGTTTCGACGCGCGAGCGCGCCGCTTCGGCCAGCGCCAGCGCCTCGGCGCGCGACTTGCGCATGTGCGCGCTGCCGTACAGGCTCGTCACGAGAATCGCAAACATCGTCACCGAGTGATGCTCGAGATAGGTCCACCAGTGAGCGTCGTAGGTGGACACGATCGGTGCGATCAGCAGCAGGATGCTGCTGACGCCGGCGACGGCCATGATGTGCCAGGTGCGGTTCGACGACAGGCACAGCGTCACCGCGAGCAGGTAGCCCATGCCGACCACGGCATCCATCGTGTTCGTCAGATCGAAGGTGAATACCAGCGCGCACAGCGCGAGCATCCATCCCAGCAGGTTGTGCCGGTGGGTGGCATCGCTCGCCAGTCCGTCCTGGATGGTCTTGCGTCGTTCGTCCTCCGGCAGCCGGACCAGTCCGCGCAGATACACGCGCAGACAGAACATGCCGAAGATCAGCAGCGCCACCAGGATCAGTCCGGTGGCGCTCACCGACAAATACGATTGCCCGAAGAGCCGACCGATGGCCGCGCGCTCGCGTTCGAGCGGCAGGTCCAGCATCAGCACGCCGCCGTTGCGGTCGTTGAGCGAGTAGTACAGGTGCGGCTGACCGGCAACGTCCGTGAAATCGATGTGCGGATACTGCGGATTGGCCTTGAGCCTGTCGATCGTCGCCGTGAGCGACTCGGGCACTGCGGTGGCGTCGGTCAGTGCGTGGGGAAAGTGGCGGGAGCTGAAGGAGCGTTCGCCGAGATCCAGCGATCCGGTGGTCTGCGGGTTGGCGAGCAGCGCTTCGGCAATCGCATACGCCTTGGCGATGGCGACGTCGGCGCCGATGCGCTGCGCGACCATCTTCTTCTGCAGCAGCAGCGGCGTACCTGCGATGGAGAGGAACAGCACCAGCACCAGGATCGTCACGATGGACGCCTGGCCGGCCATTACCTCCAACACCCCTCTCGACTTCATCCCATGCTCCGCAGACCGCTCACTACTCTGTAAGAACGGCCCAACGCCTGAAAACTGGATCGCCGCCGCCCCTCTTTCGTCGATGTTGTATGAGCGGGTCGGCTCGTCGTTCTTGCAGGGCTTATGTAAGGCGCGCCCGATGCTCGCGCAACGCCCACGCGGTGGAACCGTGACGTACTTTTGCGTGCCGAATGGATCCTGTGATCCGGGTCACAGCCAGTCGGCGCGACCCCGGGAGAAGCCCTGATGAGGCTCAGGTTTCCGGCAGCGCGAAGCCGCCCGGGCTTCCCGCCTGCGGGCATCGCTAGAATGCCGCCATGAATCGATCCCTGGTTTTCCGGCCTCTGGTTTTCTGTCAGTGCGCCGCCGCTGCACTCGTTGCCGTTCTGTGCTGTCTGACCGCCGTCGCGGCCGCCGCGTCGCCGGACGACGGTCCCTACGTCATCAGGCAGACGCAGGACACCTGGCTGGCGCGTTCGGTGGCGGACGGCAAGCCGGTGGAGCGAGTCGTGCGCAGCGGCGACACGATCGATGTGGCTGCCGTCGGTGCGATGCCGGCGTTTCGCGTCCATTTGCGCGCACCGCAGCCGCCGGCCCGCGACGACCTCCGGCTGAGCGCGAAGACAGCGATCTTCGTTGTCGCCGATACGCATGGCGAATACGAGATCCTCGGCGAGCTGCTGCGCAGGCAGCGCATCATCGATGCCTCGCTGCGCTGGTCCTTCGGCAAGGGCCACGTGGTGTTTCTCGGCGATGTGTTCGATCGCGGCCCCAACCAGATCGAGATTCTCTGGCTGATCTACGAACTGCAGGCGCAGGCCGCGAAGGCGGGCGGCGGCGTGCACCTGCTCATCGGCAATCACGAAGCGATGGTGATGCGCGGCGACCTTCGCTACCTGAATCCGAAGTACCTGCAGACGAGCCGCACGCTGGGCGCGGCGTCCTATGCCGAACTCATCGGCGCGGACACCGTGCTTGGTCAGTGGCTGCGCACACGAGCCGCCGTGCTGAAGATTCGCGATCTGCTGTGCCTGCACGGCGGCATATCGCCCGAACTGGTGGCGCGGGGGCTGACAGTGCCGCAGATCAATGCAGCGGTGCGCGAGGCGCTGGGCGGCGGAACATCGCCGCAGATCGATTTCGTGCTGGGGCCGCTCGGTCCGCTGTGGTATCGGGGCTACTTTGCGGACGTGACGCAGGGACCCGCCGCAACGTCGTCAGAAGTCGATGCGATGCGCCAGCACTTCGGCGTCAATCGCATCCTTGTCGGTCATACGCGGGTGCCGACGGTGACCGCGCTCTACGACGGCAAGGTGGTCGCGGTGCAGGTGTATCCGCATCGCGATGAAAGCACTGGCCAGCCGGTGATGGAGGCACTGATGATCAAGGGCAGCGATATTGCCCGTGCAACCATCGTTGGCGCGCTGGAGCCGCTGTGACAGCGACTCCTCATTCACGCGCCATGGCGGGGTGAGCCTCAGGCGATCTGCGTGATAGTCACGATCGGGCGATCGGCAGCGAGCGACTCGACGCCGAGGGCACCGACCGCAAGGCTGAGGGAGACGATGGCGACGGCGAGCGCCAGGCAGACGGCGCTGCGAACGAAATTGCGATGGCTGTGACGAGCGAACATGGCGTTCTCCTGATCTGTGGTGCGTCCACGGCGTGAACACTCGACAGAGTTATTGCAGGGGGCGTGCCAACACCCGTTCGCGCGAAAAATGGCTGAATTCCCGGGTTTTTTGCGTCGATGCTCCGAGGCTGTGTCCGCCGCAGCTGTCCGCAAGTGTCCGCGTACGTCGCGGCCAGTGTCCGGTGTCCGGCGCGAACGGGGCGACTGCGGGCTCGCGACCGATGAGGCTATTGCAGAAAGGCGTTCAGCTCGTCGAACAATTCGTCCGGGCATTGTTCCGGCATCCAGTGTCCGCCCGGCAGTGCCTTGCCGCGCACGTCGTTCGCCTTGTCCTTCCACGTACCGAGTACGTCGAACAGCCGGTGCATCGCGCCCTGCATTCCCCACAGGACCAGCAGCGGGCACTCGACGCGACGTTGCAGGTCCGCCGCGTCGTGTTCGAGATCGATGCCGGCGCCCGCCCGATAGTCTTCACACATGGCGTGCAGCGTCGCGGGATCGGTCGCACAGCGCAGGTATTGCGCAAATACCGCTTCGCTGATGACCTGCGGAACGAGGCCGCGAAACACACCATCGCGCAGAAATTGCTCGATGCTGTTGCCGAGCAGCGTTTCCGGCAGCGGCGCCGGCTGCGGCAACAGCAACCAGTGGAAGTAGGCGAGGCCGAGCGCCTTGCTCATGTTGGCGTACAGCGTGTGCGTCGGCACGATATCGAGCAACGCGACGCGTGACAGCGCCTGCGGATGATCGAGCGCCATGCGATGCGCCACACGCGCGCCGCGATCGTGACCGATCAGCGCAAAGTGTTCATGGCCCAGCGCCCGCATGACCGCAACCTGATCCCGCGCCATCGCGCGTTTGCAATGTCCTTCGTGATGGCTGCCGTCGACGGGTTTGCCGCTGTCGCCATAGCCGCGCAGATCCGTGGCGATGACAGTGAATCGTTCGGCGAGTCTTGGCGCGAGCACGCGCCAGATCAGCAGCGTCTGCGGCCAGCCGTGCAGCAGCAACAGCGGCGGTCCGTTGCCGCTCATGACTCCATTGATGACGACTTCGCCCGTGTCGATGCGAAGCGGCTCGAACCCGGGGAAGAATGGCAACGCGCTGTGGCTCATGCGCCGATTCTACGCCGGCGCCGCGGAAGCTATTGCGACCGCGTGGGCTCCAGCAGTTGCACGCTGAATTGCTTCGCGGGATCCATCCAGATGTGCGTCGCAGTGAGCTGCGCCGCCGCGGCCAGCGCGGCGAAGTTCTCGGGCGTGTATTTGTGACAGAACTCGGTCCGCAGGTGTTCGTCCTGCGCAAAGCGCACCGCGGTGCCGGCAATCGTGACTGCCTGATCCTTCGTGCTGACCAGATGCATCTCGATGCGGCTCTGATCTTCATCCCACACCGCTTCATGTCTGAAGCCGCGCAGATCGAAGTTGGCGCCGAGTTCCCGATTGATGTGCTGGAGTGCGTTGAGGTTGAACTCTGCCGTCACGCCGGCACTGTCGTTGTAGGCGGCGCGCAGGATATCGGGATCCTTTTTAAGATCGATGCCGATCAATACGGCGCCGCCGTCCCCGATGATTTCGCGCATGCGCGCCAGCACCGCACGCGCCTGCTCGCGACCGAAGTTACCCAGGGTCGAGCCCGGGAAATACACGACGCGCCGCTGCGCGGCCTGCAGCTGCTTCGGCAGTTCGAAGGGCTGCGTGAAATCGGCGCAGACCGGAAAGATCCGCAACGCCGGGTAGTCGCGGCCGAGTGTGTTCGCAGCCTCGATGAGGTGCTCGCGTGCGATGTCGACCGGCACATAGGCGGCTGGCGTCGCGAGATGATCCAGCAGCAATCGCGTCTTCAGACTCGTGCCGCTGCCGAACTCGATGAGTGCCGCCTGCGGTCCGATGATCTGCGCCATTTCTGCGGCATGCGCTTCCATGATCGACAGTTCCGTGCGCGTCAGATAGTACTCGGGCAATTCGCAGATGCGGTCGAACAGCGTCGAACCGAGTTCGTCGTAGAACCACACCGGCGAGAGTTCCTTCGGCGTCTGCCGCAGGCCTGCGAGCACCGACGCGCTGAGTTCATCGACGCGGGACAGGGGAGCGACACCGGGACGCTTCGACATCATTGGACTCCTGAAAAGCAAACCGCGGCGTGTCACAGATCGCGTGCCAGCCGCAGCCCCATGAATTGCCAACGCGTGTGCGGGTAGAAGAAGTTCCGGTAGGTTGCACGTACGTGATCCACTGGCGTCACACAGGATCCGCCGCGCAACACGAACTGATTGCACATGAACTTGCCGTTGTATTCGCCCAGCGCGCCGCCAGCGGGCCGATATCCGGGATAGGCAACGTAGGGCGAGGCGGTCCATTCCCACACATCGCCGAAGAATTGACGGATGCGCTCGGTCGAGTCGCCTGCGGCCTGCGGATGCAAGGGCGCGGCGGCGACTTCGCCCAGCAGATTACCCTCGACCTTCGTGCCGACAGCGGCCAACTCCCACTCGGCCTCGGTCGGCAGGCGGGCACCGCTCCAGCGCGCGAACGCATCGGCTTCGAAATAGCTGAGGTGACAGACGGGCGCCGCCGGATCGAGCGGCTGCAGACCCGCGAGGGTGAATTCGGCGTCCAGCGCCTCGCTCCAGTACAGCGGTCGGGTCCAGCGCTCGGTTGAAACCGTCGCCCAGCCGTCCGACAACCAGCAGTCCGCGCGGCGATAGCCGCCGTCGCGCACGAACTCCAGGTACTCGGCATTGGTGACCAGGCGATCGGCGAGCGCGTAACGTTCGGTCAGCACGCGATGCCGCGGCATTTCGTTGTCGAAGCAGAAGTGCTTGCCCGTGGCGCCGATTTCCCCGATCCCGCCTTCGAATGTCACGAATCGCACCGGCGCAGGCTGTCTGTCCAAGAAATTGTGAGATGCCTTGCGATAGGCGGGCAACAGCGGATTGCGGGACAACAGATGCTTGATGTCCGTCAGCATCAGCTCCTGATGCTGCTGCTCGTGATTGAGCCCCAAGGTCGCAAGCTCGGCGACGCGGTCGTTCCCGGACTCGTCTTCGAGCAGGCGTCGCATGTGCTCATCCACATGCGCGCGATAGCGCATGACTTCGGCGACCGTCGGGCGCGTGAGCAGGCCGCGATGCGGGCGCTCGTGCATCGGCCCGAGCGTCTGATAGTACGAATTGAAGAGATAGTCGAAGGCCTTGTCGAATGGCGCGTAGCCTCGCAGATGGGGCTTCAGCAGAAAGCTCTCGAAGAACCAGCTCGTATGCGCCAGATGCCATTTCGCCGGACTCGCATCCGGCATGCTCTGGACGACGTAGTCCTCGATCTCCAGCGGCGCGCAGATCGCGGCGGATGTCGCGCGAATTCGGGAATAGCGGTCGGCGAGAGAGCTGCCGCTGAGGATGGACGTATCGACGCGTCCGGCCAGTACCGTCTCGGCGGTTGGCATCACTCGCTCCTTATATGTGTGTGCGCAGCCGTCAGGGAGGAACTCATGCAACGCCTGATACGCGATGAAAGTTGCAGCCGATCGTTCGTTCGTGAGGCCATGCGCCCATCCCGTCAAAACAGCGACTTACACATCAAAGGATGACGTGCAGCGTGGCCCATGCCCTGCGGCCCGTCCAGTCAGTCGCCGCGGCGAACCCCAGCGCCCCGGCGTTGTCCTTGACGGCCCGCCGCCCCGCCGCTCTAATACGCGCCCCTCGGGCCGCACTCGTCTGGCCTGAGTCCGGGCACAACGCCCACGCCCTCCGTGGCCAGGTAGCTCAGTTGGTAGAGCAGCGGACTGAAAATCCGCGTGTCGTTGGTTCGATTCCGACCCTGGCCACCATTTTAAACAGGTACTTACGCAAGCGCCTCAACGCGCGAAGTGTGCTGTTTGTAGCACTCTCTAAGCGCTGCACATTACGACCGCTGCAAACCACAGCATTGCAGTTGAACCATGACAGAGTGCGGCAGGGATCAGCGGTGCTCGTGCAAATGAAGACGCTCGCGTAGCTGCTCACTAGCAACTGCGCCAATACCCCAGCGTAGCTACTCCTAGAAGGGTCGCTTCAAACCGACGGAGAGAGTACGAGCCTCTTATGATCGGTCCTGCGACTGGGCCTGTTTTTCGAAGGTCCGTGGCACAGAGTTCCCATCACCACGTTCGGCGGTACCGAGTTGCGACACCATGCGCGGTTGCGGCTCAGAGAAATGCATGCGACTCGCGCGCTGCTCGCTCTGTAGACATGTCAACGGCGGGTTGAGTACGTAGATCGGTTACAGAACCAGATCCACGGACCATGCATCCGATGGCCCGTTATGTTACATAGATAATCTACGTAGATCCAACGTAGCGCTACGTTCTGTTGGACGAAGTGAAAGATTTGTCCAAAAGTTGAAATTTCTACGTAGGCAAGTCATGATCTCAACGTGGATCCAACGTAGAGGGAAACGTAATGTCCGCCCCAGCTGACAAGGTCGCTGCACCGCCCTATGTGTCGTTCAAGACGCTGACAAGTTTTCTGAACGAATTGAGAGACTTAGGTCACGTCCCGATGCAGGTCGATCGGACGTTGATGCCCAAGCAATCGGGTTCGGTCATCAACGAGATCTTATCCGCTATGCGGTTTCTGGGCCTGATTGACACCGGCAAGGGGGTCCCGACCCCGCAGTACAACGACTTTGTCATGGCGACTGAGGCGGAGCGTAAAGTGGCATGGGTCAAGATCCTGAAGGAGCCCTACGCGTTCATCTTCAAGGCCGACAACTTTGATATTGAGCGCGCTACCGGGCAGCAGGTGAATGACCTGTTCCGGGCTCGCAACGTTAACGGCAGCACCCTCTCCCGAGCGATTGCATTTTTCCTTTCCGCTGCGAAAGAGGCCGGTATCAAGGTCTCGCCAAGCGTGAAGCCGCCACCGGTCCAGAAGAATACGGTGGCAAAGACGAAGAAGGAGAAGGACTCAACTCCATCAGCAGATGACCCGCCCAACGACCGCAACCCCGCAAGTCTGCAGCCCCCAGAAGGTGTTCATAGATTTGAGTTGCCCATCCCGGGCAAGGCAAGCGTGATCGTGTGGATCCCGAAAGAACTGGATGGCGACGACTGGGACATGTTCCGCGACATGTTCAACCTGTACGTGAAGCGCTGGAAGGGCTTCAAGGAGTCCGACAAGGCGTAACGATCACGCGGATGAAAAACCCCGCAGCGCGTCAACGCTGCGGGGTTTATTGGCATGGTAGTGAGGGCGTCCCTCTGCCACCTGTAGCCTGTCTGATTAGGACGGGCCCGGAGCTTACTGCTCCAGGCAGCTGCAGGCAAATATCGCCTTCGTTCTCTGTGGAGCATTGCACATGCAGACACACAAGACGAAGAACGTCTTTGTTCGGGCGTATGTTCGATTCCGGTTCAACCGGACCGAGCATGTCACCCAGCACTGGCGGTCGCATCCCGGTCAACTGGCTTTCGCCTTTTGATCTGGACGCGTGACGTAAATCCGGGCGCCAGTCGGTAACGGCTGGCGCTCTTCAGCCCTCAAAAGCGAATGCGCGCTGGCATAGGGCTGGCGCGCGTATCGCTTTTGCGCGTCTCGTGAACCGGAACAGACACATCCATCTGCGGGCGAACTGAGTCCACGTCTGCGGGCCGAGCATGGTTGCTATGTTTGCTTGGAACGCAATGTTTGCTGAGTTTGCTTTACGCGCGAGATCCTTGCAGCGCTAGCTATTGAGAGGGAACCAATTTTCTCTCCACTACGTACGCCCAAGGCAAACTCAGCAAACATTCGCGCTGATTGTGGTCGAGGGCGTGGGGCAGTCGTCGCGCGGAGGGGGCTTCCTCGTGCTGTCGCTAAGAGGGGTACCCCAGTCACTTACCCCCAGTCCTCCGGCTGGTCGCCAGTGATCAGCTCGCGCACCGCCGCACGATGCTTCCGCCATCACTCGCTTTAGCAACGATGGGACCGAGCCAGGGATCGGGCCAGCGATAGCGGCGCGGATGCTGTCAGCACATCGTTGAACATTGAGCCGACATGTCTGCGGGCGATGCGCAGGAGCCGAATGGCGCGTACGTTCATGAATGGACGCGCAATCATCGCTGCCTCGGAGATGGCAACACCGACAATCCGAGCGACGGGTCGGGTAGGTGCCATCCCCAGTCCATCCGGCCAGAGAACCGGCCACCACGTGGCCTCGAACGCTTCTAATAGCTTGATCATGTGACTATTCTTCTGGCCACATAACCGGCCACCGATCGATTAGGCGACCCCCAAAAAAACGCAATGGACCAAGCCACACACAACAAGATCGTCTCCTTCATCTGGGGCATCGCCGACGATGTTCTGCGCGACCTGTTCAGGCGTGGCAAGTATCCAGATGTCATCCTCCCAATGTGCGTCATTCGTCGCATGGATGCCGTGCTCGAGCCGACCAAGAAGCAGGTGCTCGATACCAAGAAGATGCTCGACGACGCTCAGATTACCGAGCAACGTGCCGCACTGTGCGAGGCGGCAGGGCAGGCGTTCTACAACACCTCGAAGTTCACCTTGCGCGATCTCAAGTCGCGCGGCAGTCAGCAGCAGTTGCTGGCCGATTTCGAAGACTACCTGAACGGGTTCTCGCCCAACGTTCAGGACATCGTCGAAAACTTCAAATTTCGCAATCAGCTCTCGACGCTTTCCAAGGCAGATGCGTTGGGCACGCTGATCAATAAGTTCCTCGAACCTGAAATCGACCTGTCACCGACTGGCATCGACAACCATTCGATGGGCACGGTCTTTGAGGAACTGGTTCGCAAGTTCAACGAGGAGAACAACGAAGAGGCGGGTGAGCACTGGACGCCGCGCGATGCGGTGCGGCTGATGGCGAATCTCGTGTTCTTGCCGATCGAGAACGAGATCAAGTCCGGCACCTACCTGCTCTACGACTGCGCATGCGGCACGGGCGGCATGTTGACTGTTGCGGAGGAAACACTCATCGCGCTCGCGGCGAAGCGCGCGCAGCAGGTCAGGGCGCTGCTCTACGGGCAGGAGATCAATCCGGAAACGTTTGCGGTGTGCAAGGCGGACATGCTGCTGAAGGGCGAAGGGGAGAGTGCCGACCACATCGTCGGCGGTGCGGAGTGGTCCACGCTTTCGCACGATGCATTCCCGGCGCAAGAGTTCGATTTCATGCTCGCCAATCCACCGTACGGCAAGAGCTGGAAGAAGGATCTGGAGGCCATGGGCGGCAAGGACGGGATGCGTGACCCTCGATTCAAGGTCATGCATAACGGTGACGAGCTTTCGCTCGTCACGCGCTCCAGCGACGGACAGATGCTCTTCCTCGCCAACATGGCATCGAAGATGAACTCTCGCTCGGCGCTGGGTAGTCGCATCGCCGAAGTCCACAACGGATCTTCGCTGTTCACCGGCGATGCGGGTCAGGGCGAGAGCAATATCCGCCGCTGGATCGTCGAGAACGATTGGCTGGAAGCGATCGTCGCGCTGCCGCTCAACCTGTTCTACAACACGGGCATCGCCACGTATGTCTGGGTGCTGTCCAACAGGAAGCCCGCGCATCGCAAGGGGCAGGTGCAGCTCATCGATGCAACGCTGTGGTTCAAACCGCTGCGCAAGAACCTGGGCAAGAAGAACTGCGAGTTGTCGGCGCAGGACATTCAGCGCATCAGCCAGACGTTTCTCGAGTTCAAGGAAACGCCCGAATCAAAGATCTTTGCCAATGCTGCGTTTGGCTATTGGAAGGTGACCGTTGAACGGCCGCTGCGCCTGCACAGTCAGCTGAGCCTGAAGGCTATCGAGACCCTGCGCTTTGCATCCGGCGACGAGGACATCCGGTCTGCTCTCTACGAAGAATTCGGTGACGATCTTTTCGCTGACTTCCAGAAAGTGGCAGCGGCATTGGAGAAGCGGCTCGCCGATTGGGGCAGCGATGATGACGAGAGTGATGACGATGAGGGCGGCAGCGCAAAGAAAGGCCTGCCGGAAAAAAAGAAAAAGAAACTGCTGGATGCCAAATCATGGGAACGCGACGGGCGTCTAGTGGATGTGGCGACGAAACTCCGCGAGGTCTTAGGTGATGTGCTGTTCGAAGATCACAATATCTTTCGCGAAAGGGTGAATTCCGAACTCAAGAAGTCGGGCATAAAGCTTTCCGCTGCCGATCTGAAGCAGATCTTGAAAGCAGTCAGCTGGCGCGAAGAATCAGCGCCGGCGGTGATCGCGAAGATCCACAAGCCGGGCAAGATCAAAGCCGGTCCGCTGCGCGGCCTCTACGATGCAAATGTGGACGGAAAGCCAGCCATCGTCGAATACGAACCGGACGCTGACCTGCGCGATACGGAGCAGGTACCGCTACTAGAAGAAGGCGGCATCGATGCCTTCATCAACCGCGAAGTGCTGCCGTACACGAGCGACGCTTGGATTAACGACGACGCTACGAAAATCGGATACGAGATCAGTTTTACGCGGCATTTCTATAAGCCGCAGCCGTTGCGGACGCTTGAAGAAATCAGAGCCGATATTGTCGCTGTAGAAAAAGAGGCCGACGGGTTGCTGGACCAGATCATTGGGGTTGAGGCAAATGACTGAGCGAACGGACTTGCTGGCTTCAATTGCAACCACCATTAGGGACTTTCGCGAAGGCGAGGTTGAGGCACGTACGCCGGAGCACGTTGGCAGATGGGTGGCGCAGTTCGATAAGGAAGCGCAGGTACCGATACTTCGGGAGCTCAAACACGTCCTGGACCAGACGTATCTCTCCAAGGACTTTGTTTCGAAATTCTTCGCCCATCAGATCAATCACCCCACTTTGGCCGGAAAGGATCCGAAAGCATTTTGGGAGGCATCATCGTTGCTAACTATCCAGCGGAACGGCGCGAGTCAGGCAAAGGTCGTGCAAGCGTTTCGGCAGGCCCTCAAGAGTGAGCTTGGGCTTGAAGCTGCTGAGGGGAATCTGGAGCGAAGCACATTTATTTACATGGATGATGTGCTGTTTAGTGGTAACCGGATTGGGAATGATCTGAAACCCTGGATAGAAGAAAAAGCTCCACAGACATGCACCGTTCACGTACTTGTCGTTGCCGCTCACGCGCTTGGCCAATGGCAATGCTTTGAGGGTTTAAAGCAGACAGTGGCGAAGACGGGCAAGGCCATCTCATTGATCCCATGGTCTGCTCGGGTCATAGAGAATCGGCTCAAGTACCGCGACGCGTCGGAAGTACTGTGGCCTTCGGTGCTTCCAAACGATGCGCGGCTTGGTGCGTATATGAAAGAAGAGAAGAAATTCCCATTCACGCCACGGAACGTTATTGCAAGCGCCAAACAAACGTTATTTTCCTCTGAAGCTGGGCGACAGTTGCTTGAGCGAGAGTTGTTGTTAGCTGGACTTAGAATTCGAGCGGGCTGTACCAATCCAAAGTCGTCGATGCGACCGCTCGGATATAGTGCATTTGGCCTTGGTTTTGGATCGACGATAGTTACGTACCAGAACTGTCCGAACAATTGCCCACTCGCGCTCTGGTGGGGTGATCCAGAAGCGACGTCGGGGCCGTTTCATTGGTATCCGTTACTGCCGAGGCGTACCTATGCGGCAGCGTCTCCTTTTGAGTTTGAAGCGCTGGGCTAATCAAATGGCGACCGAGAGCAACATCCGAACGTACCAACGCGACACCAGCGTCGTCTTTCTCAAAACCAACGAGAAGTTCGGTGGTCTGTCGAACATGGCCGGCGGTTACCCGCTGCTCGTGAGCGGCATTCGGATCCTGACATCCGAAGCGCTCTATCAGGCGTGTCGATTCCCACATCGTCCGGAAGTTCAGAAGCTCATCATCGGTGAGCGGAGTCCGATGACGGCGAAGATGAAGAGCAAGCCCTATCGGCAGGATTCGCGACCGGACTGGGATCGCGTTCGCGTCAAGATCATGCGATGGTGTTTGCGCGTAAAGCTGGCGCAGAACTGGCGCGCGTTCAGTGAACTGTTGTTGGAAACAGGCGAGCGACCCATTGTTGAGGAATCGCGAAAGGACGACTTCTGGGGCGCGAATCCAGTTGATGAGCAATCGCTGGTCGGTACGAACGTTCTAGGTCGATTGCTCATGGAGCTCAGAGAAGAGATCAAGTCTGGCAGCAGGGTATCGCTCTCGACGGTAGAGCCACTTGCGATTCCGGATTTTCTGTTGAATGGAATGCGGATTGCCGCGGTCTTTGCGCCGGAGATGACCCGGAAGGCGATAGAGCTACTGGCGGGATCGTCAATCAATGTCGCTGCCGACGACGCGATGCCCCAGCAATCGCTATTCGATCCGCCGGCGGTGAATGATGGCACTCCTCCGGTGTACTTCGATGCGGAGAGGAAAAGTGGGCTCGTCGCAGATCTCAAGCCGTATCACGACTACGAGGAGTCTGAACAAGCTTGGCTTGGTCGTGTGCCAAAGCATTGGCGCATATTGCCGAATCGTTCGGTGTTCGAAGAGGTGAAGGACCGCGATAGGCCCGACGAGCAAATGCTATCCGTCACGATTGTTCGCGGCATCGTTCCACAGAAGGCGCTACTTGCGGATAGCTCAAAAAAGGACAGCTCGCGACAAGACAAGTCTGCTTACAAGTTGGTCCAGCCAAACGACATCGCCTACAACAAGATGCGTGCGTGGCAAGGTGCCATCGGGGTTTCGGAATTTCGAGGAATCATCAGTCCTGCATACATAGTTCAGCGCCTGCGCAACGGCGCAAACGTGCCGCGGTATTTTCATCATCTCTATCGCACGCCACAGTTCGCCAAGGAAGCGGAGCGTTGGTCATATGGCATCACCTCAGATATGTGGAGCTTGCGACCAGAGCACTTCAAGGTGATCTACACGCCCCTTCCCCCGCCCGACGAACAAGTCGCAATCGTGCGATTTCTGGATTGGGCGAACGGACGGCTGGAGCGGGCGATCCGGGCGAAGCGGAAGGTGATAGCGCTGCTCAACGAGCAGAAGCAGGCCATCATTCATCGCGCCGTCACTCGCGGTCTCGATTCTTCTGTTCCGCTGAAGCCTTCCGGCATTCCGTGGCTCGGAGATATTCCGAAGCACTGGGAGGTCGTCCGGCTTGGACATGCGATCCGGCTTCAAACGGGCTTCCCGTTCGCAAGTGCCGGGTTCACTCAGGTCGAGAGTGGTATGCGATTGCTACGTGGGATCAATGTGGCCCCCTCTGGCATTCGCTGGGATTCTGCTGTTCGTTGGCATCGAAAGGTCGGTGATGGCTTGGATGCGTTTGCACTTGAGGTGGGCGATATCGTTCTCGGCATGGACCGCCCAATCATTGGCTCCGGAGTTCGTGCAGCGACTGTAAAAGAGGCAGACACGCCGTCGCTTCTCTTGCAGCGAGTAGCACGTCTTCGTCCCACCGATAACCTTGACCGGAAATTCCTACTTTTGCTCCTTCACGGACGGCTGTTTCGCGATTACATGGCGCCGATCTTTACCGGCATAAGTGTTCCTCACCTTAGTCCACAGCAGATCAGTAGCTTCAGAGTGCCCCTGCCGACGCTGAATGAGCAGCGAGCTATCGTGATGCGTCTCGACGCTGAAACGAACGGTCTTGATATCGCCATGTCTCGCCTCGAACGCGAAATCGAACTCCTTCGCGAGTACCGCACCGGTCTCACCGCGGACGTAGTGACTGGCAAGCTCGACGTTCGCGAGGCCGCCGCCCAATTGCCAGACGAAGTCACTCCGGATCTCGGCGAAGACGAAACGGAGTTGGACGATGAGATTGAAGCCTCAGACGAAGAGGCCGCAGCGTGACAACCGACATCAGCGAAAAGGGTCTTGAGTCGCTGATCATGCGGCACCTGACCGGTACGGAAGGGATAGCGGTTGCGCCGGACAGCGTGGCCAAACCGCCAACTCCTTATGGCGGCATCGGCTATTTCGCCGGCAGCCCGCAGGCGTATGAGCGTGCCCACGCACTCGACGTACGACAACTTTTCGCCTTTCTGCGCGCGACACAGCCTGAGGCGTTCAAGAAACTAGGGATACGGGATGAGCACAGTCACACGGACATCCGGCGTCTTCAATTCCTGACGCGTCTTTCTTCCGAGATTGGCAGACGTGGCGTCATTGACGTTCTGCGCAAAGGTGTAGCGGACGGTCCACTCAGTTTCGATCTGTTCTACGGCACACCCTCGCCGGGCAACGCGAAAGCCGAAGCCTTGCACGCGCAGAACAGGTTCTCGATCACGCGTCAGTTGGCCTACAGCATGGATGAGACGCGTCGCGCGCTCGACCTTGGACTGTTCATCAACGGGCTGCCTGTCGCCACTTTCGAGCTCAAGAACAGCCTGACCAAGCAGACTGTGGCGGACGCTGTTGAGCAGTACAAACGCGACCGCGATCCGCGCGAACGTCTGTTCGAATTCGGCCGCTGTGTCGTGCACTTCGCCGTGGACGATAGTGAAGTGCGCTTCTGTACGCAGCTGAAGGGCAAGGCCTCGTGGTTTCTGCCTTTCAACAAGGGATTCAACGACGGCGCTGGCAATCCGCCCAATCCCAAGGGCCTGAAGACAGACTACCTATGGAAGGAAGTGCTCACGCCCGCCGGCCTGACGAATATTCTGGAGAACTACGCCCAGATCGTTGAGGAAAAAGATCCTCGCACCGGCCGGAAGAAAAGAACGCAGATCTGGCCGCGGTACCACCAACTCGGTGTCGTGCGACAGACGCTGGCTGATGTGCAAGGCAATGGTGCGGGTAAGCGCTATCTGATCCAGCACTCGGCGGGCAGTGGCAAGTCAAATTCCATTGCCTGGCTGTCGCATCAACTCATAGGCGTTAAGCGCGGTGACAAGGAAGTGTTTGACTCGGTCATCGTCATTACCGACCGTACCATCCTCGACGACCAGATTCAGAGAACCATCAAGCAGTTCATGCAGGTGGGAGCAACCGTCGGTCACGCGAAGCATTCCGGCGACCTGCGCAAGTTCATCGAGGAGGGCAAGAAGATTATCGTCTCGACCGTGCAAAAGTTCCCTTTCATCCTGGATGAGATCGCTACCGAAGGATCCCGGACCTTTGCCATAGTCATCGACGAGGCGCATTCGAGTCAGGGCGGCAAGACCTCCGCGGCCATGAGTCAGGCGTTGAGTGATGCGTCAGCAATGGACGACGCAGAGGATGACGACGCCGAGGACATTGTGAACGAAGCGCTTGAAAAGCGCATGGCAGCCCGGAAGCTGCTCAGCAACGCGAGCTATTTCGCGTTTACTGCGACGCCAAAGAACAAGACGCTGGAGATGTTCGGCGAGCCGCTGCCGCCGGATGCAGAAGGCAAGGTCAGGCATCGACCCTTTCATGGGTACACGATGAAGCAGGCGATCGAGGAGGGCTTCATTCTCGATGTGCTCAGGAACTACACGCCGGTCGAGAGCTACTACAAGCTGATCAAGAAGACCGAGGATGACCCGGTTTTCGATACAAAGAGGGCAAAGAAGAAACTTCGCAAGTACGTCGAAAGTCACGATCACGCGATCAGGCTCAAAGCCGAGATCATGGTCGACCACTTTCACGAACAGGTAGTAGCGGCGGGCAAGATCGGCGGCCAGGCGCGCGCGATGGTGATTACCGGCGGTATCGAACGGGCGATTCAATACTTCCACGCCTTCAAGACGTATCTCGCCGACCGCAAGAGCCCGTACCTGGCGATTGTTGCGTTCTCCGGCGAGCATGAGTATGGCGGCGGCAAGGTGAGCGAGGGTTCGCTCAATGGATTTCCGAGCAAAGACATTGCCGACCAGATTCAGCAGGACCCGTACCGTTTCCTGATCTGTGCAGACAAGTTTCAGACCGGGTATGACGAGCCTCTGCTGCACACGATGTACGTCGACAAGCCCCTCTCGGGCATCAAAGCCGTCCAGACCCTGTCGCGACTCAATCGCGCACATCCGCAGAAACACGATTGCTTCGTGCTCGACTTTCAGAACAACAGCGAGGCAATTACGGTTGCGTTCCAGGACTACTACCGAACCACGCTACTGGCCGAAGAAACCGATCCGAACAAGCTGCACGATCTGAAGGCGGCGCTGGATGGCGCGCAGGTGTATGCGCCTGAACAGGTTCAGCAGATTGTCGAGCTGTTTCTTGGCGGGGCCGAGCGCGACAAGCTCGATCCGATCCTCGACGCCTGCGTTGCGGTCTATAGGGAAAGACTCGACGAGGACGGTCAGGTCGATTTCAAGAGCAAGGCCAAGATGTTCTGTCGAACGTACAGTTTTCTCTCCTCGATCATCCCGTACAACAACGTCGAGTGGGAGAAACTGTCCATCTTCCTCAACCTCCTCACGCCGAAACTTCCGACACCGCAGGAAGAGGATCTCGCCAAAGGCATCCTCGAAGCGATCGACATGGACAGTTATCGCGTCGAAAAGAAGGCTGCCATGAAGATCGCGCTGGCGGATGAAAACGCGGAGATCGAGCCCGTTCCCACGGAGGCCAGTGGTCGCAAGCCGGAACCAGAACTTGATCGTCTGAGCAACATCCTCAAGACTTTCAACGAGCAGTTCGGCACGCTGTTCGCCGATACAGATCGGGTCGCAAAGCGAATTAGGGACGATATTGCTCCCAAGGTCGCTGCCGATGCGGCCTACCAGAACGCCAAAGAGAACACGCCTCACACCGCGCGCATGGCGCACGATCAAGCGCTCGCCAAGGTCATGCAGCATCTCTTGAAGGACGACACTCAGGTCTACAAGCAGTTCGTAGAGAACGAATCGTTCAAGCGATTCGTGGGCGATATGGTGTATGCGCTCACCAATCAGGGTCCGCGGTCGTCAGCGCCTTGATCAAATGTCAGGGTAGATCTCATTCCACTGGAAATGATGGCTCCTCAAACCATCAGCGACTAACGCGACCACACCGATGCGTTCTGGAATGAGGTCGACAAGGTGCTGGGAGATTTCCGTGAGCGGAAGGAGTGGCTCAGATATCACGGCGCGGGGCTCGATCTCTGACCTCGTTCTTCGTCCGTGGTGAGAGCGCACGGTTCCAAGATTGCCTGTGTAACGTTCATGATGCTGAACGTTATTGCCAATACGGTTCATTTGAATGAACGTTAGAACAGCCTCATCAGTGGCTTTAGGTTACCCGCTACCCGTGACGCGAGCGCTTCGAAAGCTGGGTGGCGACATCCGGGACGCTCGCCTCCGGCGACGGATTCCGGCGGCGCTGGTGGCAGAGCGTGCATCGATCAGTCGCACCACGCTCGTCAAGCTCGAAAGCGGCGACCCTGGGGTTTCCATCGGGATCACGGCCACCGTGTTGTTCGTCCTTGGTATGGCGGAGCGGATCGGCGATCTTGCGGACATCAGGAACGACCGGCAGGGACTGGCGCTGATGGAAGAACAATTGCCGAAACGTATTCGCACGCGAAAGCGCCGCGATGTCAACTGACCCAGATCAGAGAAACCTGCTTCGACGAGAGCGACACTGCAACCAGGCACTTGTGCAGTGGAGCGGACATGGCGACCAATAGAGCAGCGAAGGTCGAATTCGACGGCGAATCCTTCAGTGTCGATGCCGGGCTGGTCGCGGAAAGCTTCGGCATGACTTCCGGACTTCTTCAGATCCTGATGCGACAGGCGAGAATCACGAGTCGCTGCGAACGCGGAACGGATCAGGACGCAGGCCGGCATCGATTGACGTTCTTTCACGGGGCGCGGCGTCTGAGTTTGGTCATCGACGACGCCGGGAATGTCATCGATCGCCGTCTGGAGCGCTCGTCCTCAACGGAGCGGTAGGCACTAAGGCGTCTGAATGGATGAACCGGACGCGCGAATCGGGGCTCTCTTCCACGCCCGGAAGAGATCAGCTGCGCTGGTGCGAAAGTACCTGTCGCTCGCTGGCGCGCTTGAGCAGCAGATCCGCGACCATGGCGCGTGCCTCGTCCTGGCTGAGGCCCGGTGGCAGTTCGAAGACTTCGCTGGCGTCGAAGGGATTCGTCACGAGCGTCGGCGTCTCAGCGGCTTCATCGATGACAGCTTCGGGCATGGGCGACCAGTTCGACACGGGCGCCTCGACGACGCGCTGGGGCGGTGCGAACCAGATGAGCGCGCCGATGGTCAGCGCTGCCGCGGCTGCCAGTGTGGCAGCACCGAGCATGCGCGGCGACAGGCGCAGCGCAGTACTCGCGGGGCGGCCTTGCGTTGTTGCAGTTGACTGCGTTGCGGTGGGCAATGCGTCGGACGAAATCGCCGCGGGCTGCGGCGACGCCGGTACCACTTGCAGCGGCGTCAGGCGGATCAGGTCCTGTGCGCTCAGTTCCACTTCCATCTCTGCATCGGCGGCGAAACGGCTGTCCCCGGGAAATTTCATGTGTCACCCCTGTCCTGTCTGGCCTGTCCTGTCTGGCGCCGACGTCGGGCGCTCATCGCGACTGAGTTATGTAACGGATGTTGCGGTGCTGGCGGTCATCATGCCACGTCGCCCGTCGAGGCTCACCGTTCGGTGTTTCAGGCCACCGTTGACGTCGCATCAAAATGCGCGTGCCGTGAAGCCGGTTCCGTAACGGGAAGGAATTCGCGACTGGCTTTTACATAGTCCCGCTCAGAGTGCCGGCAGCGCATCCAGAGCCGACAGAACTTCCGCACGGCTGGCATAGCCGGCGCGGAATTCGGATGGCCAGCGCATCGGCCGACCGCTCGACAGTTCGATGCAGACGTATTCGATCTCCGCGCGCATCAGCGTGGTGGCATCGTCACGACGCAGCAACTGGAAGCGGCGTCGTACGCACAACCGACTCACAGCCGGCAGCAGCCAGGTAGCCAGCACCAGTGAATCCTCGCGCAATGCGGGTCGCAGGTACGTGATCAGCGTGCGCACCACCGCCATGCCGCGATCGATGTGCAGGCAGTAGTCGATCGGCAGACCGAGCGCAGCCGAGTGATGCCACGCCGCACGATCGCACCAGGTGACGTACACGGCATTGTTCACGTGCTGGTAGGCATCGATGTCGTCGGACTCGACGGTGATGTCGAGCAGATGCGGTGAAGGCAGGTCGAATGTCAGGGCGGCGGTCATGTGGAGATCCGGAAGCGGAGCAGCGGTCCGTTTCCGTAGTCTCGCCCGCCAGCGAGGGATCAGCCAGCCGGGCGATACCAGGTTTCCAGCACGTGCTGGGTATCGAGGTATTCGTGGACTTCGACGATCCGGCCGTCCGCGATGCGCATCAGCATGTGGTACTGGTTGTTGTAGACGCGGCCGTTCCTGAGCGTGCCCAGCGATTCCACCTGGAGCGCGACACGATCGCCTTCGGCGATGGCGCTTTTCACGGTCATGCGCATCCCGTTTTCCAGTTGCTCCATCATCGCGTTGAAGATGCGTGCCATGCGCGTCTTGTCGTGGGTACCGGCGGTGGGGATCACTTCGCGCCGGCCCGCGATCCAGTAGCTCACATCGTCGCTGAGCGTATCGAGCGCGCCGGGAATGTCATTGGCATCCAGTCGTTCGAAGAACCTGATCGCGATCTGTCTGGATTGAGCGGTGTCCATGGAAAAACTCCCTTGCAGATAATTTGCAACCATATGGTTGCTCTTTCGTTGCGGCGCCTCTAATATGCAACCCAACGATTGCATATCGTCCGGTGGCGCCGCGATCGGACGGTATCACCTTCGTATCCATCGAGGCGTCCGGCTTCACCAGTTCAGACGACAAGCATTCGGCAACTGACGATCAGCGAGGCCCGCACATGAGCGACGACATACCGCGAACGATCGAAAAGCGCATCACCTTGCGCGCACCGCGCAGTCGCGTGTGGCGCGCACTGACCAACATCGAGGAATTCTGTGCCTGGTTCGGCGTCGCGAAATGGGAGGGCACGTTCGAACCCGGCGCGCGCGTGCGCATGGTCATGCGTCCGGAGGTCGCGGGCGACGACGACTACTTCATCTTCGTCGAGGAGATGCGCGCCGAATCGCTGTTCTCCTGGCGCTGGCATCCGGGCATGAAGGATCCCGCGGCCGACTATTCCGCGGAGCCGACCACCCTGGTCGTCTTCGAACTGAAGGACGTGACGGGCGGCACCGAAGTCGTCATCACCGAGTCGGGGTTCAACCAGCTCTCGCTGACCCGGCGCGCGAAGGTGTATCGCGAGAACGTCGGTGGCTGGAACGAGCAGGCCGTGGCGCTCGATCGCTATGTCGGCCAGACGCTCTGAAGCCCGGCTCAGTGCCGCGGCACCGGTGTTCGCAGCGCTGGGTGATGAAACGCGCCTGCGCCTCGTCGCGCGACTGTGTACGGGTGGACCCGCGTCGATCGCCGGACTGACGGCGAGCGTAGCGGTCACGCGCCAGGCGGTAACCAAGCACCTGCATGTACTGCAGGACGCCGGCGTGGTTCGCGGCGCGCGCCAGGGACGCGAACAGGTTTGGGAGATCGAACCGGCGCAGCTCGATGAGGCCCGCAAGTGCCTGGATGCGATCTCGGCCCACTGGGATGCCGCACTCGAACGGCTGCGTGCCGCAGTCGAGGACTCCTGAGACGTTGACTGCGGTTCGCCGCAGCTTGCTGCACCGTGTGCGTCGTGGAATTCTCGGGCCACGCCCGGCGCACCAAGCCGGCGTCAAGGATACCCATGACCCGCAGTCCCGGACTCGCCGACAAGTTCTCCTCGAATTTCGAACGCATCGTCATCGTCCTGCTGCAGATCCTGTTGCTGGCGGTGCTGGTCATCGCCATCGCAGAAATGTTCGTGCTGTTCTACCAGGCGATTGCACGGCATTTCGACGGCGGCCAGACGGTGCTCGACGTGGAGACGGTTTCCGACCTGCAGCGGGCCGTACAGCGGGCATTCGCCGGCATCCTGCTCATCATCCTGGGTCTCGAACTGCTCGATACGCTGCGCAGCTATTTCACCGAGCACCGGCTGCGGCTGGAAATCATCCTGATCATCGCGACCATCGCCATTGGGCGTCACATCATCGTGCTGGACTTCGAGCATGTCCGCGGCGATACGCTGCTCGGAATCGCGGCGCTGACGCTGGCCGTCACGGTGGGGTACTACCTGGTTCGCCGCTCCGCGCAGGGGGCGGGCGGTACGTCGGCGAACTAGGTGTCGGCCTCGGAGATGTCAGGCTGAAGCCTGACCCACAGGAAGAACGGAGTCCGGTCTGCATTCTTCCTGTGGGGCCGGCTTTAGCCGGCCGTTCGCCGAGAAAGAGCTGCTGTTACATCTGCCGGAACAGGTGCAGATAGCCGCGACTGACCGGCAGCACGTCGTCGCGTCCCTTGAGATGGACATCGGCGGTCTCGTTCTCGCCGCGCACCACATGACTGATGGCGCTGAAGCTGACGGCGGCCGAGCGATGCACCTGGGCGAACTGCGATGGATCGAGCTGTGCGACCAGCTCCTTGAGCGGGATGCGGACGATGGCTTCCTGCGGCTTGCCTTCGTCGTCGCGCCACGCGATACGCGTGTATTTCTCGTCGGAGCGCAGATAGTCGATGTCCTGCGTCGGGATGAGCCGGACGGTGTTGCCCACCGACGCACGCAGCCAGCGCAGCGGCGCGGGAGCCGCGGTGCTCTGCAGCGTGCGGGCCAGTTGCTGCAGCAATGCTGCCGTGTCGGGCGCCGGCTGCGCAGAACGCAGCCGTTCCTGCAGCCGGGCGACGGTGTCATCGAGTCGCGCCGCTTCGACCGGCTTGACGAGGTAGTCGAGCGCGCCCTGCGAAAACGCCTGCACCGCGTACTGATCGTAGGCGGTGACGAAGACCAGATGCGCGCGACGGCCGATGTGGTTGGCGACGTCAATGCCCGTCACGCCAGGCATGTGCACATCGAGAAAGCAGATGTCCGGTCGTTGCGTCTCGAACAACTCGATCGCTTCGCGTCCGTTGCGCGCCTGCGCGACGATCCGCAGTTCCGGCCAGGCGCGCACCAGCATTCGTTGCAGCGCTTCGCGCAGCAGCGGTTCGTCGTCGGCGATGAGCGCGGTCGTCATGGGATGGAGTGTGACGTCGGCAGTTCCAGTTCGGCGCAGACGCCATGCGGCTCCACGGCCAGCAGCCGCAGCTGCGCGCTGCCGCCATAGGCAAGGCGCAGTCGCTCACGCAGCGTCGACAGGCCGGTGCCGAGTCCGCCGCTGTCCGGTTGCAGTCCGACAC
>CAYWHG010000037.1:16437-34005 GCA_964457865.1 uncultured Steroidobacter sp. | reverse complement strand
TCGGCAGCCCATCACCACATCACCACATCACCACATCACCACATCACCACATCACTTCATCACTTCCTCACCTCATCACCTCATCACCTCTCCCATGTACGACCCCAACAACATCTTCGCGAAAATCCTGCGCGGCGAGATTCCCGCCTTCAAGGTGCATGAGGACGAACACACGCTCGCCTTCATGGATGTGATGCCGCAGTCCGAAGGTCACACGCTGGTGATCCCGAAGACCCCGGCCCGGAATTTCTTCGACATCGATCCGCAGGCACTGGCCCACCTGATCCAGTCGACGCAGCATGTCGCCAGGGCCGTGCGCGCCGCATTCAATCCCGACGGCGTACGCATCATCCAGTTCAACGAACCCGCCGCAGGCCAGACGGTATTCCACATCCACTTCCACATCGTGCCCTGCTACGAGGGCCGCGAAATGAAAGGGCATTCGCGCGACATGGCCGACAAGACGGTGCTGGCGGAACATGCCGAACGTATTCGCAAGGCACTGGCGAGCTGAGCCGGGACAGGAGGTTTCACACGGAGGTCACGGAGACCACGGAGGGGCGGAAGTAAAGAAGAAGATCTCCACGGGGAACACGGGGCAACACGGGGTTCGGAGCAAAGAGATTCTCTGTCTTTCCCCGTGTTGCCCCGTGGAGAACTCTTCTTCTCTCTGACTCCGTGTTCTCCGTGAACTCCGTGTGAAACCTCTTCTCTGCGCTATCTGGTAGTCTGCCCCTCCCCAGAAAACAGCGGACCGACACGCGATGAGCAATCCGATCTACAAGGTGCCGGAAGATTTCGCGGCATTGGCGCATCTGCGCAATGCGGAGTATCAGCGGCTCTACCAGGAATCGGTGCGCGATCCGAACGGCTTCTGGGCGCGCATGGGGCGTCGCCTCGACTGGATCCAGCCTTACAACAAGGTGAAGGACACCAGCTTCGACGAACATGACTTCCGTATCCGCTGGTTCTACGACGGCAAGCTCAATGTCGCGGCCAACTGTCTCGACCGGCACCTGACCAAGCGCGGCGACAAGACCGCGATCATCTGGGAAGGCGACGATCCCAAGCTCTCCGAACGCATCACTTATCGCGAACTGTACGAACGCGTCTGCCAGTGCGCGAATGCACTGAAGTCGATCGGCGTGCGCAAGGGCGATCGCGTCACGATCTATCTGCCCATGATTCCGGAAGCCGCGGTGGCCATGCTGGCGTGTGCCCGCATCGGCGCGATCCATTCGGTGGTATTCGGCGGCTTTTCGGCGGATTCGCTGGCAGGACGCATCGTCGACTGCGGTTCGAGCGTCGTCATCACGGCCGACGAAGGCATTCGCGGCGGCAAGCGCATCGCGCTCAAGTCCAATGTCGATCTGGCGCTGAGCGCACCCGGCACCGAGTGCGTCAAGCATGTACTGGTGGTGAAGCGCACCGGCATCCGCGTGCCGATGTATGCGCGCGACCAGTGGTACGACGAGGTCGTCACCGGACAGGCCAAAGAGTGCCCCGCGGAAACCATCGACGCCGAAGATCCGCTGTTCATCCTCTACACCTCGGGTTCGACCGGCCGTCCGAAAGGCGTGCTGCATACCAGCGGCGGCTATCTGGTCTATGCGGCGATGACGCATGAACTGGTCTTCGACGTGCGCGAGGACGACATCTTCTGGTGTACCGCCGATGTCGGCTGGGTCACGGGCCACAGTTACGTGGTCTACGGGCCGCTGGCGAACGGCGCCACCACGATCATGTTCGAAGGCCTGCCCAACTATCCCGATGCCGGGCGCTTCTGGCAGTCGGTCGACAAGCACAAGGTCACGATCTTCTACACCGCACCGACCGCGATCCGTGCACTGATGCGCGAAGGCGAAGAGCCGGTGAAGCACTGGTCGCGCAAGTCGCTGCGACTGCTCGGCTCCGTCGGCGAACCCATCAATCCGGAAGCCTGGGAGTGGTATCACCGCGTCGTCGGCGACGGTCGCTGCCCGATCGTCGACACCTGGTGGCAGACCGAAACCGGCGCCACGATGATTGCGCCGCTGCCCGGCGCCATCGATCAGAAGCCCGGCTCAGCGACCCTGCCCTTCTTCGGCGTGAAGCCCGCGATTGTCGACAACGAAGGACAGACGCTCGATGGCGCGACCGAAGGCAATCTCGTCATCACCGACAGCTGGCCCGGCCAGATGCGCACCGTATTCGGCGACCACCAGCGCTTCATCGACACCTACTTCAAGACATTCCCGGGCAAGTACTTCACGGGCGATGGCGCGCGTCGCGACGAAGATGGTTACTACTGGATCACCGGCCGCGTCGACGACGTGCTGAACGTCGCCGGCCATCGGCTCGGCACCGCGGAAATCGAAAGCGCCATGGTCGCGCATCCGAAGGTCGCCGAGGCCGCAGCCGTCGGCTACCCGCATGACGTCAAGGGCACCGGCATCTATGTGTATGTGACCCTGATCGTCGGCGAGGAACCGACGGATGCACTGCGCAGCGAACTGCGCGACTGGGTCCGCAAGGAAATCGGCCCGATCGCCACCCCCGACTTCATCCAATGGGCGCCGAACCTGCCGAAAACGCGCTCCGGAAAAATCATGCGCCGCATCCTGCGCAAGATCGCCGCCAACGAACACGACCAGCTCGGCGACATCTCCACCCTCGCCGACCCCAGCGTCGTCGAAAGCCTCGTCCGCGAACGCATGAACCGCCCGGCGTCGGAGATCGAGCAGGGCGCTGCGAAGACTTCGAAGCGGAAGAAGACGAAGAGCTGAGTAACCGCAAAGAACGCATAGAACGCAAAAAAGAGAAATGGCCGCAAAAGGCGCAAAGTGAGAAGAAGCAATCCGTCTTTCCCTTTTGCGCTTTTTGCGCGGCTAATCTCTTCTCTGTTTTTTGCGTTCTATGCGTTCTTTGCGGTTACTCCGAAAATCTTCAGAACAACCGTCCCGCCCCCGCCAGCCGCGGAAGATAGTAGTCGTCGTCGAGCGTGCGCAGTTCGATGGGTCGGCCCGTCTGCGGCGCGTGGACGAAGCGGCCGGAGCCGGCGTAGATGGCGACGTGGGAAATGCGTTTGCCGCTGATGCGGAAGAACAGCAGGTCGCCGGGTTCGATGTCATCGAGACGGATCGGTTCGGCAGCGCGATATTGCTCGGCGGCCGTGCGTGGCACGTCGATGCCCAGTTCATGATGCACGTACTGCACCAGGCCACTGCAATCGAAGGCGGTTGGGCCGCTGCCGCCGAAGCGGTACGGGGCACCGAGCAATGAAATGGCGCGGATGACGATCTCGCTGCCGACGGACGGTTCGGCGCCGCCCTGAAGTGGCGGCATCGGTGTCTGGAGCGTGCCCGGCACTGCGATATTGCCAACGGGTGGCGGAGAGCGGTACGGAGGCGTGCTGGCACAGCCCAGCAGCAGCATCGACAGCACTGCCGCGACCGCGACGATGCGGCAACGAGGGCCGGCAGAAGAACGCGTTTTCAGATCCATATCCGAAGTGGGCTCCGGTTGGCGCGCGAAGAATGCCGCATGCGCAGTCTCGGCGCCAGCCGCTGAAGGGCCAGTCCGCTGAAGGGGACTGTGAACCCGGCCCGGCGGCCGAACTCCCAAACGCGCCAGACTCTGTGTAGTGTGTCGTCGCATCGACCACTGGCCAGAGACAGCGGGCCAGCACCCAAAGAGGAAGCCGCCGACAATGACCCGGGGATCGCGAGCCGCACACTGGATCGGTTGCAGCGCCGCGCTGCTGGCGACGATCACGGCCGGCGCCGCCGAGCCGTGGGGCGAGGTGCGCACCGAGGCGATCCGCAGTCACGTCGAATTCCTCGCCAGCGACTTGCTGGAAGGCCGAGCCACGGCATCGCGCGGCTACGACATCGCCGCCGCCTACGTCGCCGCGCAATTCCGCCAGGCCAATCTGAAACCCGCGGGCGACGCCGACACGTTTTTTCAGACCGTGCCACTGCTCGAAGCGACACCGGTGCTGCCGGGCTCGTCGGCCGAACTGGTCGTCGACAAGCAGACCCGCACGTTCGATTACGGCACGCACTATCTGCCGTCGGCCGACTACCTGTCGGCGAGTTCGACGCTGACGGCTCCGCTCACGTTCGCAGGCTTCGGCATCTCGGCGCCGGAACTCGACTACGACGATTTCGCCAACATCGATCTGGCCGGCCGCATCGCCGTGATCTTCACCGGCGCACCGGCGCAGTTCCCGCACACGCCGCGCGCCTACTACTCCTCGACCTACACGAAATTTCCGCAGCTGATCGCGCATGGCGCCGTCGGCGTCGTGATGATCTCGTCCACGCAGGACGAAAAACTGTTCCCCTGGGAACGCGTCGTGGCGATGAGCTGGGCACCGCAGATGCGCTGGGTCGACGAGCAGGACAGGCCCCGCAATGCCTACGAGCAGCTCAAGCTGCGCTTCCGCTTCGACCAGCAGGCCGGTGCGCACTTCTTCGACGGTGCTGCAAAGGACTTCGAGGCAGCGCTCGCCGCGGCGGATGCCGGTGAACCGCAGGCGTTCGAACTGCCGGGCCTGCTGTCCATGTCGGCGACCACCGGCCTGCGCCGCACCGAAAGCGCGAACGTGCTGGCGGCTGCGACGGGCACGGACCTGCGCAACGAGATCGTGGTGGTCACGGCGCATCTCGACCATCTCGGCCGCGGCGCCGCCGTCAACGGCGACTCCATCTACAACGGCGCGCAGGACAATGCCGTGGGCACGGCCATCCTGCTCGAAATGGCGCGAGCGCTGACCGCCTCCGGCACCCGGACGCGCCGGACGATCGTGTTCGCCGCGCTGACTGCGGAAGAAAAGGGTTTGCTCGGTTCCGACTACCTCGCCCAGCATCCTGTCGTTGCCGGCGGCACGCTCGTCGCCAACATCAACATCGACATGCCAATGCTGTTTGCGCCGACACTCGACCTGATTGCACTCGGCGAGAAGCATTCCTCGCTCGGCGTCGTCGCGCGCAACGCAGCCGGCAGCCAGGGCTACCGGCTGAGTCCGGATCCCATGCCCGAGCAGGTGGCCTTCGTGCGCAGCGACCAGTTCTCGTTCATCCGCCAGGGCATTCCCGCGATCGTGCTCGCCGGCGGCTACCAGTCGCGCGACAAACGTGTCGATGTCGCCGCCCTGCGCAGCGAATTTCTGGAGAAACGCTATCACCAGCCCGGCGACGACACGACGGGCCCGATCGACTACGCGACTGCCGCCGATCTGGCACGCGTCAATCTGCGCATGGCGGTCGAGGTAGCCAATGCGACGGCCCGACCGCGCTGGAAGAACGGGGATTTTCTCGGCCGCGTCTTCACACCCGCGGCTGCGGATCGCAACGACAAACCGGAATGACGAAGAGGGAGTCTCATGCAGGACGTGAAACCGGATGAACTGACTCACCTGCGGCAGAGTTTCGAACGCTTCGACAGCGACGCCGACGGCTGGATCGACACAAAGGAATTCGCCACGCTGCTGCAGTCGCTCGATCAGGATCTGTCGGAAGACGAATGCCTGCTGGCCTTCGAAATGACGGACGGCGATGGCGACGGCCAGATCAGCTTCGAAGAATTCATGGGATGGTGGGCCGGCGAGTAGCGCAGCGCGTTTCCACGCACGGGAACGGACGCGAACCGGGATAAAAAAAAGGCCGCGCCCTGAAGCGCGGCCTGGAATGTACAGCCACCGCCCGCGGTGTGCGATGGGATCTCAGCGGGTGCCCCACCGAACTGGGAGGTCCACGGAGTGGACTGTACGGATCGAAAACAGCACAAAGAACGGAATCCGCACTCCAACGCGTGACATCCGGTTCCGGATCCATTGCAGAGAAACATTTTTCGCGACGGCATTTTTCGCGACAGATTGGTACGCGAAGCGCCCGCGCAGCGAACTGCGGGCGGCACTCGTTCGTTGGGTCTATGAACACGGGGCGTCGTGCACCGTGTCGTCATGCACCGGAGGAGACGTCATGAACAAAGATATCGCCGCAGGCAATCTCAAGCAGATCAAGGGCAAGATCAAGGAGCAGTGGGGCAAGCTGACCGACGACGAGATCGATCAGATCGAAGGCAACACTGAAGTGCTCGCGGGCAAGCTGCAGGAACGTTACGGCTGGGAACGCGACGAAGCGGAACGTCAGGTGAAGGACTTTTCCCGACGCCACGGCTGGAATTAGGAAGAAGCGTTGGCCGTTGACGGTTGGCCGTTGACAGTCGGAAAAAGCGACGGCCCCTCTTGCCGTCAACGGTCAACCGTCAACCCCTCATGCCGATGTCTCATCAACACGTCGCGCACCTTGTCGAATTCCGATGCCTTGTCGAAGAAATGATCGGCGCCGTAGTCGTGACTCGCCTTGCGATAGTCGTCGGTCGGATAGTTGGTGACGACAATGACCAGTTCAGGACGACGCACGCCCGCCGCTCGCAACTGCTTGAGAAGACGGATACCGCTGCCGCCGCGCAACTGGATGTCCAGTATCAATACGCGCGGCTGCGAGTTGCGCACGCCCTCCAGCGCCACGGGCACCTCCGCAGCTTCCCCGACGACGCGCGTGTACGGAATCTCCTGCACCGTTTCAATCAGCCGCTCGCGCACCGGCACGGAGTCCTCGACGATGTAGATCGTCAGCTCCTGGTCCGCAGCGGATCCACCGACATCGGTCTCGGGAGAGACGCTGGCCCGAATGCCAGCGATGCTTCTGGCACCGATCTCTGCAGCACGGCGCACTCGTCGCGACATGTCTCGCCGGTCAGTCGACCAGCTCGTTACGCACGGCGTAGGCCGCAATCTCCGCGTTGCTGCGCATGGCCATCTTCTCCAGGATGCGCGCACGATAGGTGCTGACGGTCTTGACGCTGAGCCCCAGCTCATTCGCCATGACAGCCGGCGAAATGCCGCGCGCGATGCGGGTAAATACCTGCAGTTCGCGCTCGGACAGCCGGTTGTGCATCGGACCTTCTTCGTTCGCAGCACAATCGGACGCCAGCAGTTCGGCGACGATGGGCGTGATGTAGCGGCGTCCCGCGCCTACGGCGCGAACCGCCTTCACCAGCTCTTCCGGCACGATCATCTTGGGTACGTAGCCGTTGGCGCCGGCGCGCATGAGGCGCACGGCGAAACTGCGTTCCGGATGCATGCTCAGGACCAGGATCGCCAGCTCCGGACGCTCGTCGCGCAATTGCTTGAGCAGCTCGATGCCGCTCTGTCCGGGCAGCGTGATATCGAGTACGACGACATCGACCTTGGTACCGCTTTCCAGAAGCTGCAGCGCCTCCTCGGCCGATCCGGCTTCGCCGACGACCATCAGGTCTTCCTCGTCTGCCAGCATCTCGCGTACGCCGGCCCGCAGGATGGCGTGGTCATCGACAATCAGGATGCGAGTGTGCTGTTGCACGTCGCGATGGGTCTCCGGTATCTCGTTTTCTCGGGCGTTGAACATCAGTTGGCCACCTCGATGGATTCACGGTCGTGATCACTTTCCAGCCCCTGTGCGCGATAAACGTGCAGGCGGTTGTAGAGCGTTTTCAGACTGACACCCAGTAACGCAGCAGCGCGCGTCTTGTTTCCCTCACATTTGCGAAGCGTGGCGAGAATCATCCAGCGTTCGGCCTCCGCCAGCGGGGTGCCAACCGGGATGCGCAGGCAATCGGCGTCGCTGATCGAAGACAGGGGCAGTGGTTTATCGATGGCACTCGCCAGATCGAGGTCGCCATCGGCCAGGATGAAGGCGCGATGCACCGCATTGCGCAGCTCGCGCACATTGCCGGGCCAGCCGTAATTCATCAGGCACTCCGCGGAATCCGCCGACAGGCGCTTCGCCGTGCCCTCCTCGGCGTTCAATACCTGCAGGAAATAGTTGGCGAGCAGTTCGACGTCCTCGCCCCGTTCGCGCAGCGGCGGAATGCGCAACTGGCACACCGAAAGCCGATCCAGCAGCTCGGGACGCAGTCCCTGTCCTGGATTGCCCTGCACCGTGGCGATGACACGGCAACGGAAATCCAGTTCCCGTGTGCCGCCGACCCGGACGAAGCGCCGCGATTCCAGCGCCCGCAGCAGCTTCACCTGCAGCTCCGGGGACAGGTCCGACACTTCCTCGAGCAGCAGCGTGCCGCGCCCGGCGCGTTCGAGGTGCCCCTGCTGGCTGTCGAGACGCGACACGGTGCCTTCGCTCAATCCCGCTTCGTGCCCGAAGAGCCCGGAATCGATCAGCGCCGGTGCAAGTGCCGAACAGTTCAGCACCAGAAAGGGCTGCATCGCACGCTCGCTCAGATCGTGCAGACAGCGCGCCGCCAGTTCCTTGCCACTGCCGTTCTCGCCGACGATCAGCACGTCGGCATGCAGGCTGGCGATGCGTGCCATCTGCTCGAACATGCTGTGCATCGCCATCGATTCGCCGAGCAGGCCGCCGACGCTGCAGACGCGCGCGACCGCCAGTGCATCCGCATCGCTCAACGATGAGAGGGGCCGGTCGAGCGGTACATTCATGGCGCATTCTCCAGAGCGGGTGGTTCACACAGACAAGACATCGCCGGCACGACGATTCGCTGCAATACGAATGCCGGATCGGGGTTGTGCGACCTGCATTGGCCACGAGTATCGGAAACCCGGCGCGGTGCTTGAATCATCCCTGCCGCACCGTGTGTCAGCATGCGCCTACGTTGCGCTCGCGTTCGGAATGAAGGCGTCGACTATCGTCCCGCCTTTCACGGGATCGGCGCCGAAGCGGAGCACGCCACCGATCTGCCGCATGCGTTCGCGCATACCCACCAGACCGTGCGACTTCGCACGCGAGACTGCACCTTCGGGGATGCCCGTGCCATCGTCGATGATACGCAGACGAATTCCGTCGTCGCTCCGCGACAGATGCACCTGCACCGACTTTGCGTGTGAATGCCGTGTCACATTCGTCAGCGACTCTTGTGCGATGCGATACAGCGCGATGGACCACGCCGGATCGAGATCGTCGAAATCCTCTTCCACATTCACGTCGCACGGCACGCCGGTGCGACGCGTGAATTCGCGGCAGTGCGTGCGCATCGCATAGGCCAGACCCAGATTGTCGAGATGACTGGGACGCAGGCCCTCGATCACCTCGTGCTTCAGTTCGACCGTATCGGAAAGCATCTGCAGCGACCGCTGCAGCCGCTCGCGCAGTTCGTTCTGCTCCGGCGGCAATCGTTTGCTGATCCAGTTCAGATCCATGTTGATGGCCGTGAGATTGCTGCCGAGCGTGTCGTGCAGTTCGCGGGCGATACGGGCCTTCTCTTCCTCGGACACGCTGATGAGGTGCTGCGACAGTTCGGTCAATTCGGCGGTGCGTTCCTCGACCTGACGATTGAGCTGCTGATTCGCTTCGAGCAGCGCCCCCTCGGCCCGCGCACGCGCACCCACGTAGCGTCGCAGCAGCTTCTGCAGCCCGATCAGCACACCGACTGTCAGCACGGTCGTGAACACGGCGATGCCGACGGTGAGCCACATGTCGTGCAGCACTTCGCCGCGCAGCGCTTCGATGCGCGTGTCTTCCTCCTTCAGCATGCGCTCGACCTGGTCGCGGGCACGGTTCATGTCGGCCGTCGCCCAGCCGGTGCCCGCGACGTCGGCGTTGCCCACTTCGCCGCTGTGCGCAATCGTGCCCTCCAGGCGCGCGACCGCATTCGCCGTCATGGCTTCCAGTTCGTCCAGATCCTTGACACGCTGCGTGCTGCCGGTGCCGCCGTTGTCGGCGACCAGTGCCCGCAGCCGTTCGATCTCGGCGCGCCAGCTGCGCACGGCGCGCTCGAACGGCTCCAGGTAGACGGCCTGCCCCGTCAGCAGGTAGCCGCGCTGCCCGGCCTCGGCTGTGGCGATCGTCGACTGGAATGCCGTGAGCGAGCGCTTGATTTCGTAGGAACGCGCGTATTGCTCGTTCGAATCCATCGTTCCGGCCGTATTGATGACCAGCAGCGTGGCGTTGAGCAGCAGCAACGCGATGGACACGAACGTGATGACCACTACCGCCAGCGGCACCTGGCCCGTCGTGCGGGAAATGGCAGCCATTGCATCGGCGGCCGCACTGTCAGAAGACATCGACATGAAGGTATTGGACGACTCGCTGGAGGATTCTTTCCGATCCCCGCAGTAACGCCGCCTGCCATTACGGGTTCCCGATGCTGCGTAGTCGCGACCCGCGTAGTCGCCACCGGGCGACGCCTGCCTGCGTCGTCTCACGGCCTGTGGGGAACCTTGAATCCGACCGCACGTTAATCGACGCGAGCAGGTCAGGACCGCACCTACCGCAGGTGCGAATCGCTTTCGATAAACGACGAGGAACCTTCAATGAAACTTCATTCACTTCTCATGATCATTGCCGCGGGAATCGCGGTGGCCGGCTGCAACAAGGCGGAGTCCCCCGCGGAAGTGCAGCACGATGTGGCGGATGCACGCGCCGATGCGCAGCGGGATGTCGCGGAAGCGCAGGCTGATGCGCGCGAATCCATGGCGGATGCCCAGAAAGATGTGGCCGATGCACAGGCGGATTACGATAGGGGCGAGCTGGCGGACGCAGCCGGCGATGCCAGCGAGACAGCCGCCAAGGGCGACTTCAAGGTAGCAGTCGCGCAGGCCGAGGCCAATCACAAGGTCGCCGTGGAAAAGTGCGAAGCCTTGAGTGGCTCAGCCCAGACGGACTGCAAGGACCGTGCTGACGCCGCTCTCGACACTGCGAAGAAGCAGGCCGAACTGCGCCGCGACGGTACCGGCTAATGTAAGTTTCTTCCGTTCGTCCTGAGCTCGTCGAAGGACTCTTTTGCCTGGTTATGGCATTACGGACGCTTCGACAAGCTCAACGCGAACGGATTGAGACAGGATTCCGGAGCGCAATATCAGGAGTGCTTAATGAGTAGCTTCAACGTTGGCAAACGCATGGCGGCCTTGCTGATGGCCACGATGCTGGGAAGTTCGCTGATGGTGGCGTGCAGTTCCACGCCCTCACAGCAGTCGACGGGCGAAGCGATCGACGACGGCGTTGTGACCGCATCGGTCAAGGCCAAGTTGATCGAGGACCCGACGACCAAGGCCTATCAGATCAACGTCGACACGTTCAAGGGCAATGTGTCCCTGAGTGGTTTCGTCGAATCTGAGCAGGCACGCGCCCGGGCACTGCAGCTTGCACGCGATGTCGATGGCGTGAAGAACGTCAAGGACGCCATGCAGGTCCGCAAGGCAACGTCGTAACGGGCGACGACGAGGAAGCGGCGGGCGTTCTGCGAGACGCCCGCCGCTTTTTTTGTGCCCGTGCTTTGCGTGTGCATCCGCGCCGCTGCCTGCCATCCTATACTCCGGCTGCAATATTCCGCGGCCTGGCGCGGTCCTTCTCTGCAATGGTTTCCATCCGGAGTTCCGACATGAATCGACAGAGCAAGCTTTCGGGAGCGGCGCTCGCCTCCGCCGCAGCATTGCTGTTCGCCTCGACCGCACTGACCACAGCCACCGCGTCCGAAGAGGCGCAGGTGAAGTGCGACGGCGGCAATGCCTGCAAGGGAAAATCCGCCTGTCACACGGCAAACAATGCCTGCGCGGGCCAGAACGCGTGCAAGGGCCAGGGCTACGTCATGCTGCCCCAGGCCGAATGCGAGAAAGCCCAGGCCGAAAACAAGAAGTCCTGAACTGCCCTGCGTAGAACATGGACCTGGCACACCTGCAACGGGCGTTTCAGGGACATGTCGTGGACGGCGACGCTGCGATTGCTGCCGCCGTCCATTCCACCGCAACAGTGCCCGGTGCAGTACGACTCGCCGTCTACGCCGACGCCTATCGCCTGCGCCTGGTGGACGCGCTGGCGCACAACTATCCCCGACTGCAGCAATGGCTGGGCGCTGAGACCTTCGCCACCGTCGCACGCGACTACCTGCAGGCCCATCCCTCGACGACCCCGTCCGTCCGCTGGTTCGGCGATCGATTCGCCGCGTATCTCGCCCGCACGCATGCTGACCCGCCGGCACTGACCGAACTCGCGCAGTGGGAATGGGCCATTGCTGCGGCCTTCGATGCCGGGGATCGGAAACCCCTGACGGAACAGGCGCTCGGCAGCATCGATCCCGCCGACTGGCCGACACTGCGCCTGCAATTGCACCCCGCCGTGCAGTCGCTGCGCATGACCACCAACGCACCCGCCCTCTTCAGGTCACTGACCGCCGATGCCGACCCGCCCGCACCAACGACCCTGCCGGCGCCGCAGCACTGGTTCATCTGGCGCGAAGACCTGACACCGAGATATCGATCGGCACCCGACGACGAAGCCGCCGCGCTGCAGACCCTGCTGTCGCAAGGCACATTCGGCCAGCTCTGCGATGCACTGTGCGCCTGGCACGCAGCCGACGATGTTCCGGTGCGCGCGGCAATTCTTCTGAAGGGATGGATCCGTGATTCGATGCTCGTGGGCATCGTTGCAGATCAGAAGTGACCACCGAGAAAGAAATGGCCGCAAAAGGCGCAAAAAGCGCAAAGCCGGAAAAGAGATGCCGATCTTTTTTTGCGCCTTTTGCGCTTTTTGCGGCTATTTCTCTTCTCTGACTTTGCGTTCTATGCGTTCTTTGCGGTTACTCCGCTCCGCTGAATCAGTCCTCCGGACGGTCCGCCATCTTCCCCAGCAGTTTCAGCAGCGTGGCGCGTTCGGCGGATGACAGGTGTTCGGTGAAGGCCGTCTCGTGGGCCAGCACCGCCGGAATGGCTTCGTCGAGGAATTCCTGGCCGCGGCGGGTGAGGTGCAGCGCATAGCTGCGCCGGTCGCCGATCAGGCCGCGTCGTTCCACCAGTTTTTCGCGTTCGAACCGGTCGATGAATTCGCCGAGCGTTGCACGCTCGATGCCGACCGCGCGGGCCAGCGCCACCTGGTTGATGCCCGGGTTCGCGGAAATGAGGATCAGCAGCCCGAGCTGGCCGGGAGTGATCTTCAGGTGCTTCAGGTGCTCCTCGAAATGGGTGAAGAGCCGGGTCTGGGCGCGGCGGATCTGGTAACCCAGGAGTTGGTCGAGCACGCCGCGTTTCGGCGCCTCCATCACCCGGGGGGTCTTTGTGGCGGAAGTTCGTCTGGCTTTCAACGTCATGCACCGGATCCTACGGAACCGCCGGTTTCGCCGTCCACCGCTTCGATTGACAGTACCGGTACGTGCCGCTTACTGTAAGGCTACCTTACTACTTGAACGACCTGCGTATCTCCCGGTTTCAGGCGCGGCCCGCGCCGGGCGACAATGGCGCAGCCGTTCCTGCATGGCTGCAGCGGGGTGATGACATGACCGTGCCTGCCGAAAATATTTCCCGGCTCCGAGAGCTCTTCTACCAGCGCATTTCCACGCGCAATCTCAAGCCGCTGTGGGAAGTGCTGCATTCGCTGGTGCCGCCGCAGCCGCAGCCGAAATGCGTGCCGGCGATGTGGAAGTACGCCGATCTGCGCGGTCCGCTGCTCGAAGCGGGCGATCTCATCTCCGCGAAGGAAGCGACGCGGCGCGTGCTGATCCTCGAAAACCCGGCGTTCACGGGCGAATCGAGGATCACCAACTCCCTGTACGCCGGCGTGCAGTTGCTGAAGCCCGGTGAGGTCGCGCCGGCGCATCGGCACATGCAATCGGCGCTGCGTTTCGTGCTGGAGGGCCGCGGCGCCTTCACGGCGGTCGACGGCGAACGCGCCTACATGGAGCCGGGCGATCTCATTCTCACGCCGTCCTGGACCTTCCACGACCACGGCAGCGAAGTCAGCGAGCCGGTGATGTGGCTCGACGGACTCGACATTCCCATCGTGCAACTGCTGGATACCGGCTTCTGCGAAGACCTGAGTCAGGACCAGCAGCAGGTCGCGCGGCCGGTCGGCGATGCGCTCGCGCGTTACGGCGCGAACATGCTGCCGGTGGATTACCAGCCGCAGACGCGCACCTCGCCGGTGTTCGCCTATCCGTATGCGCGGACGCGCGAGGCGCTCGAACGCCTGGCGCAGGGCTCGCCGGTCGATGCCTGTCACGGCTTCAAGATGCGCTTCATCAACCCGGCCACCGGCGGACATGCACTGCCGACGATGGCAACGTTCATGCAGCTGCTGCCGCAGGGTTTCCGCAGTCAGTCCTATCGCAGCACCGATGCGACGGTGTTCGTCGGCGTCGAAGGCCGCGGCCGCAGCCGCGTCGGCAACCAGACGTTCGACTGGGGTCCGCGCGACATCTTCGTCGTGCCGAGTTGGGTTCCGTGCGTCCACGAGGCCGACGAGACCTCGGTGCTGTTCAGTTATTCGGACCGCGTCGTGCAGGAACAGCTCGGCCTGTGGCGCGAGTCGCGCGGCTGAGATTTTTCACATTCATCAGAGTCAACGCATGTCATACGTCTTCCCGCCTCCCGCCCCGACTTCGGTCGACATCAAGGGCCGCAGCGAACGCTTCCCGGTCAATCGCATCTACTGCGTCGGTCGCAACTACGCCGCGCATGCGCGCGAGATGGGCAAGGATCCGGATCGCGAGCCGCCATTCTTTTTCACCAAGCCGGCGAATGCGCTGGTGCCGAACAACGCGACGATTCCGTATCCGCCGCGCACCGCGAACCTGCAGCACGAGATCGAACTGGTGATCGCCATCGGCAAGGGCGGCAAGGACATCCCGGTCGGCGCCGCCCTTGCGCATGTGTTCGGCTATGCCGTGGGCAACGATCTCACGCGGCGCGATCTGCAGTTCGCCGCGCGCGATGCGGGTCGCCCGTGGGACACCGGCAAGGCCTTCGACCGCTCCGCGCCGATCACGGCCATTCAGCCGGCCGAAGGCCAGGGCTTCGACAAGGGCAGGATCTGGTTGAAGGTGAACGGTGAAGCGAAGCAGCAGGCCGACGTCGCCGACCTGATCTGGGACGTGCCGGAAATCATTGCCGAGCTGTCGACGCTGTTCGAACTGGCGCCCGGCGATCTGATCTTCACGGGCACGCCGGCCGGCGTCGGCCCGATCAAGTCGGGCGATCGTATTGAAGGCGGCATCGACGGGCTCGAAACGCTCGTTACGACCATCGGCTGACATCCGTGCGCGGACATGAAGTCCGCGCCCTCCCATCGAGGCTTGAAGGCATGACAGCAGCCCCGCGCTCCGGTCTTGCGCGCCTGTTCGCCCCACGATCCATCGCCATCGTCGGCGCATCGGCCAGTGCGGAGAAGGTCGGCTACCAGCTCGTCGATGCATTGCGCCAGTTCGACGGCGACGTGTTTCCGCTCAACCCCAAGGCAACGGAAGTCGCCGGGCGCCGCGCCTATGCATCGCTGCGCGACCTGCCGTCGGTTCCCGATCTCGTCATCCTCGGCATTCCGGCGGCCGCCTGTCCCGACGCATTGCGTGAAGCGGCCGCAGTCGGCGTGGGCGGCGCCGTAATCGTCAGCGGCGGTTTCGGTGAATCCGGGGAAGCAGGCGCGAGCCTGCAGACACAGATCGAGCGCATCTGTCGCGACAGCGGCCTGCGCCTGCTCGGCCCCAACACCAGCGGCTATACGCAACCGGGCAATCACTGTCATGCGTGCTTCCTGCCGACGGTGCAGCAGTTCAAACCCGGCCCGCTCGGCATCGTCGCGCAGAGCGGCGGCGTCAATCTCACGCTGTCCTTTCTCGCGCGCCGTCAGGGGCTCGGGCTGCGCCTCGCTGTCGGCCTCGGCAATTCCGTCGACGTCGATGCGGCGGATGTGATCGGTTATCTCGCCGGCGATGCGGGCACGGAAATCATCGCCGTGCATCTGGAAGGCGTGCGCGCAGGACGCAAGCTCTACGATGCGGTTGCTGCGGCCGCCGCGCGCAAGCCCGTCGTGGTACTGCCGGTCGGTCGCGCGCAGGTCGCGGACTTCGCGGAATCGCATACCGGCAATCTGATGGGCGCGCATGCGGTGACGGCCGCGGCGCTGCGCCAGGCCGGCGCCATCGTCGTCGACTCGACGGAAATGCTGATCGACTGCGCCGCCGCGTTCATCGCGGGGCGAATTCCGCCGAAGGCCGATCCGGGCATCGGCATCCTCACCGGCCAGGCGGGACCGGGTCTGATCATTCTCGATGCGCTGCGCTCGGCGGGCGTGTCGGTGCCACCGCTGCACGACGACACGGTCGCGCAGATCGCAAAACACCTGCCGCCGATGACCTACCTGCGCAATCCGATCGACACCGGCCGTCCCTCGCCGGCGTTCGCGGACGTATTGATCGCTGGTGCCCGCGATCCGTCGATCGATGCCCTCGTGACATTCGCGCTCGACGAGCCGGCGGCGCTCGATCCGGTCGCCGTCTTCGCGCGGGCGAAGGCGAACGTGAAGCAGCCGCTGATCTTCGCGACGCTGGGCCTCGAATCCTCCGTCGACCGCACGCTGGCGGCGCTGGCGGAATCCGGCATTCCCGCCTATCAGGCGCCCGAACGCGCGGCGCATGCGGCGCGCGCACTTGCGGAAGATGCGAAGGCGCAGTTCCGTCGCGCGACGCCGGCGCGACTCCCACGCCAATCTGCTGCGGTATCCGCGGCGCGCGATGAAGCATCGGCAAAGGCACTGCTCGCAGCACATGGCATTGCCGCGCCCCGGTCACAGCCCTGCCGCACGCCGCAGGAAGCACAGGCCGCCTTCGAAACACAGACGAAGCCGATCGTCGTCAAGGTGCTGGACGCCGCGATCACCCACAAGACGGAAGTCGGCGGCGTGCATCTGAACATTCGTACCAGCGAACAGCTTGCCGCGGCGCTGACGAAGATCGACGCGATCGCCGGCGATCGCAGCGAACGCGGCTACCTGCTGGAAGAAATGGCGCCGCCCGGCGTCGACCTGATCCTCGGCGCACGGCGCGATCCGAGCTATGGCCCGACAGTGCTGGTCGGCCTGGGCGGCATCGAGGCCGAAGCGCTGCAGGACGTAAGCATCCGGCTGGCACCGCTGAGCGCAGTCGACGCACGCGAAATGCTGGACGAACTGCGCGGACGCGCGCTGCTCGATGGCTGGCGCGGTGCGCCCGCCGTCGATCGCAATGCCGTCGTCGCTGCTATCCTCGCCGTCGCCGACCTGATCTGTTCGCAGCCCACGCTGCAGGAACTCGACATCAATCCGCTGCGCTGCGGCCCGACGGGCGCGCTGGCGCTCGATGCCCTGATGATCTGGAAATAATGGAACGCATGCCATGAAGCTCTACACGTTCTTCCGCAGCTCCGCCGCCTTTCGCGTACGCATTGCGCTGAACCTGAAGGGCGTGACGTACGAATCCATCCCGAAGGCATTCGCGAAGAACGAACATCGCGCGCCCGAGTACCTGTCGCTGAATCCGCAGGGCCTGATCCCGGCGCTCGAGGACGACGGCGTAGTGCTGTCGCAGTCGCTGGCGATCATCGAGTACCTCGAAGAAAAATATCCGTCGCCATCCTTCCTGCCCGACGGCGCGATCGCCCGCGCCCAGGTGCGCTCGATGGCCCAGGCGATCGCCTGCGACATTCACCCGGTCAACAACCTGCGTATCCTGAACTACCTGCGCAAGCAGCTCGGCCAGAACGACGACGGCGTCAACACCTGGTATCGCCACTGGATCACCGAAGGCTTCAAAGGCCTCGAACAGCAGGCCCGC
>CAYWHG010000037.1:0-16337 GCA_964457865.1 uncultured Steroidobacter sp. | reverse complement strand
CACGGAGATCACGGAGGCTGGAAGAGGCAGAGAATGGCCGCAAAAGGCGCAAAAGGCGCAAGGGCGGAAAAGAGCATTCTTGTTTTGCGCCTTTTGCGGCTATTTCTTCTTGCCTTCGACCTCCGTGCTCTCCGTGCTCTCCGTGTGAAATCCCCCTCCCTATCCGGGTCCGAAAACGGCTAGTCCGCCCGCGATGTCAGGCGTATCGTCCTGCCGCATGGATGACATCCACGGCCTCGACGCAGCGGCGCTCGACCGCGCGCGCATCAGTCGCGACTCGCGCTTCGACGGCAAGTTCTTCATTGCGGTGAAGACGACCGGTATCTATTGCCGGCCGGTGTGTCCGGCGCCGAGTCCGAAGAAGACGAATATCCGCTACTACGCCACCGCGGCGGCGGCCGCCGAAGCCGGCTTCCGGCCGTGCCTGCGTTGCCGGCCCGAGGCTGCGCCTGGTACGCCTGCCTGGCTCGGAACTTCCGCCGTCGTGCGGCGCGCGCTGCGACTGATACAGGACGGCGCGCTCGACGAACTGAGCGTCGATGAACTCGCGGCGAAGACCGGCATCGGCCCGCGGCATCTGCATCGACTGTTTATCCAGCATGTCGGCGCCTCGCCGCTTGCGGTCGCGCAGACGCGGCGACTGCATTTCGCCAAGCGATTGCTCGATGAGACGCGATTGCCGATCACGGAGATCGCGCTCGCGTCCGGCTTCGGCAGCCTGCGGCGCTTCAACGATGCGTTCCAGAAGACGTATCGACGGGCGCCGCGCGATCTGCGGCGGAAAAAGCACGATAAGGACAGCAATGGCGGCGACGAAGTCGTCATGAAACTGGCGTATCGACCGCCGTACGACTGGCCGCAGGTACGCGACTTCCTCGCCACGCGCGCGATTCCCGGTATCGAGCGCGTCGACGATCGCGGCTACGCACGCACGTTCGCCACCGACCATGGGCACGCGCTTGTCAGTGTGCGGCCCCTGCCTGGGGCGAATGCACTGGAACTGCGTGTGAGCGGCGCGGCACCGGCAAACCTGTTCCGGATCTCGGCCGCCGCACGGCGCATGTTCGATCTCGCGGCCGACCCGGTGCGCATCGCTGCCGCATTCCGCTCCGATCCGTTGCTCGCGCCGCTGGCGAAGCAGCGTCCCGGACTGCGGATTCCCGGCGCGTGGGATCCCTTCGAGTGCGCGGTGCGCGCGGTGCTGGGACAGCAGGTGAGCGTCGCCGCCGCACGCACTCTGGCGGCTCGCCTGGTGCAGCGTACGGGTCGTTCGATCGACGGCAGCGACGGACTGACGCATCTGTTTCCGTCACCGGCAGCGCTGGCCGCGGCGAATCTCGACGGACTCGGCATCACCGGCGCGCGCATCGCCGCGCTGCACACGCTCGCGCAGGCGACTGCCGATGGCTCGCTGGACTTCAGCGACAGCGTGGACGACGTTGTTCAATCCATCGCGGCACTGCCCGGCTTCGGCGAATGGACAGCGCAATACATTGCATTGCGCGCACTGGGCGAGCCCGACGCATTTCCCACCGGCGATCTGGTGCTGCGCCGACTCGCCGCGGGCAACGAACCGCCGCTGACGACACGGGCACTGCAACAGCGGGCGGAAAGCTGGCGACCGTGGCGCGGCTACGCCGTCATGCATCTGTGGAAGGCGGCGGCGACAGCGGTGAAACCATCCCGGAAAACTGTGAATCGAGTCACCGATTGACGGCGCTCGCCGGCGTGTTCTGACACGCATCACGGCGCGGCGGGCGCGGTTGCGTTCATCCTGTCGCCGCATGAGCACGTTTCTTCACTCGTTGTGGCGCACGCTCGCACTGATCGTTGCGCTGGCAGTCGCGCCGCCGCTGTCGGCCGCCACTCAGGTCGACATCGGCGATGTGCGACCTGCCGACGGCAGCGTGCTCGCACCGGACACTTCCGTGTACGTGCTGATGAACTACGAGACCGACACGTCAGTGCGCCTCTGGGTGCGGCCCTATGCAGGCGGCACCGCGGTCGCACAGGCGCTCTCGAACACTTCTGCGGAATACAGCGGCAGCGGTCAGGCACTCGGCTGGTTCGCGCTGCGCGAACCAGGAATCGTCGACGAGATCCGCATCATTGCCGGCGGCGGCGATCCCTATCGCGAATGGCAGGTGACGAGCCTGCCGATCTGGATCGAATGGAAAACCGGCGGTGCGACCGCCACGGCCAGGCCGGCGTGGGTCGCTGAGCTGCAGCAACAACAGGCCGAGCTGAACGCCGCGGCCGCCAGGCAGCGCGCCAGCGAACCTGCAGGCGCGAGCGACATGCTGCTGTTTTCCGGCTTTGCCGTGCTGGTCGTCGGGGTGCTGGTCGGGGGAATTGTCCTGCCCATCCGCAGCGCGCTGCGCTGGCGCGGCGGCTGGCGAATCGCCGCGTTCGCGCCACTGGGGTTGATGGCCTTCGTGGTCCTGCGGATCGTCGTCGACACGGCACTCGATCCGACCTCTCACAATCTCTGGCCGTTCGAACTCCTGATGTACGGCGCCGTCGCGCTGGTCATCGTCGGCGTGCTGACGATTGCGCGACGGATACTCGGCGTGCGCGAATGAATTCGCCGGTTACTTCGCCAGCAATTTTTCGGTAGCGGCCAGCAGCACGGCCAGCACCACGCCTTCGGCCGCCTGCGACACTTCCGCCAGATCCGGAAAGCTCGGTGCGATACGGATCGTGCGATCGTGCGGATCGCTGCCCAGCGGATGCGTGGCACCGGCCGGCGTGAGTTCGACGCCCGCCTCCTTCGCCAGCTTCACGACCTGCTTCGCACAGCCGTCCAGCACATCGAGCGTGATGAAGTAGCCGCCCTTCGGCGTCGTCCACGACGCCACGCCTGTGCTGCCGAGATGCTCGTTGAAGATCTCCAGCACCTTGTCGAACTTCGGCGCGAGGATCGCGCGATGACGATCCATGAGCTGCGCGATGCCGTCGGCATTCTTCAGCAGGCGCAGGTGCCGCAGCTGGTTGACCTTGTCGCCGCCGATGGTGCGCTTCTCGATGCGCTTCAGATACCAGCCGGTGTTGTCCTTCGAACCCGCGAACACGCCGATGCCGGCGCCCGCGAACGTGACCTTCGAGGTCGAGCCGAAAATGAAGGCGCGATTCGGATTGCCATGACGCGCGCAGGCCTCGTCGAGGTTCGCGATCTCGATGCGCTCGGCGGTCAGGTGATGCACTGCGTAGGCGTTGTCCCAGAAGATGCGGAAGTCGCGCGCCGCGGTGTTCATGTTCGCCAGGCGTTCGACTGTCTCGTTCGAGTACACGGTGCCGGTCGGGTTGCTGTACTTCGGTACGCACCAGATGCCCTTGATCTGCGCATCGGCGGCGACCAGCTTCTCGACGACCTCCATGTCGGGGCCGTTGTCCGTGAGCGGCACGGGGATCATCTCGATGCCGAACTCCTGACAGATCGAGAAATGACGGTCGTAGCCCGGCACCGGACAGAGGAAGGCGATGCGCGATTCCTTCGACCAGGGACGTTCGCTGTCGCAGTTGCCCTTCAGCATCGAGAAGGCGACGCAGTCGTGCATGATCGACAGGCTGGCGTTCTCGCCGATGACGAGGCGGTCTGGCGTGACACCGAAGACCGTCGCCATCACCGCGCGCAGCTCCGGCAGGCCGGCAAGTTCGCCATAGTTGCGGGTATCGATGTTGCCGGACAGGAAGTCGCCGCCGCCGGGCAGCGACAGCAGCGCGTTCGACAGATCGAGCTGCGCCGCTGACGGTTTGCCGCGCGTCAGGTTCAGTTTCACGCCGCGTTGGGCGAAGGCGTCATAACGCTGGCGGATCTGGCCGTGATAGGCACGAAGGTCGTCGACACTGAGGGCGGGCAGCTGCGGCATGGGGTCCTCGGACCGGGCAAAAAACGGGGCGCATTATCCGGGCTCGGCTGCCGTCGCGCCATCAGATCTTGGGCTGCGGCAGCGCATGCGCCGCAACATTCCGGCGCGGCGGGTCGGACCGCGGGGGGTCGGACTATGATCCGGCCATGATCTACCGGGCACTCGCCGATGCTGTCCTCCTGGTCCATCTGGCATTCATCGCCTTCGTCGTGGGCGGCGGATTCCTGGTGCTGCGCTGGCCGCGGGTGGCCCTGCTGCACCTGCCGACCGTGGCGTGGGGCGTGTGGATCGAGTTCAGCGGCCGCATCTGTCCGCTGACGCCGCTGGAGAATTCGCTGCGCGAGCGCGGCGGCGAGACGGGTTACAGCGGCGGGTTCATCGATCACTACATCACGGCGCTCATCTATCCGGAAGGCCTGACGCGCCCGGCGCAGTTTGCGATCGGCGGTTTCGTGCTGCTGTTGAATGCCGTCGTCTATGCGCTGCTGATCCGTCGCCTGCGCCGCCGACGGCGTGGCGTGATCGCCTCCTCCGGCGACAGCCGCTAGGATGCCGGCCTGATCGAACTGCAGGTAGACCCATGACCGCGGAACATCCTTCAATCCTCATCGTCGGCGCCGGCGCGATCGGCGCGCTCTATGGTTCGGCGCTGGCGCGCCAGGGCGCGTCGGTGTCGGTCGTGTGTCGCTCCGACTACGAGCAGGTTCAGCGCCAGGGTTATGCGATCCGCAGTCCGCTGCTCGACGATCATGTCTTCCGTCCGCATGCGGTGCTGCGCGAAGTCGCGCAGTGCACGACGCCGCCCGACTATCTGATCCTGACGGTGAAGGTCCTGCCGGAAGCCGATCGCGCGGCGCTGATCCGTCCCGCCGTCGGTCCACGCACGACGATCCTGCTGATCGAGAATGGCATCGACATCGAAGACGAACTCGCCACCGCCTTTCCGCACAATGAACTTCTCAGTGCGCTGGCGTTCGTGCAGGTCAGTCGCACCGGCCAGGGCGACATCGTGCATCAGGCCCTCGGTTCGCTCGCCATGGGTCGCTACCCGTCAGGCACCGGATCCGCCGCGGAGCGGCTCGCGGCGCTGTTCTCGGCGAGCGGGATCGAATGCAGACTCACGGAGAATGTCGTTGGCGCGCGCTGGCAGAAGGCCGTGTGGAACACCGCCTTCAATCCCATCTCGATTCTCGGCGGTGCGCTCGACACGGAAATGATGTTGCGCACACCGGAGAATCAGCAGTTCATCCGCGGCGCGATGAACGAGGTCTGCGCCGCGGCCGCGGCGGCAGGACATCCCATGCATCCGAAACTCGTGGATCGCATGATCGCGGACACCCGCGCCCTGCCCGGCTACAAGACCAGCATGGCGCTGGATTACGAGAACGGCCGGCCGATGGAGATCGAAGCAATCCTCGGCAATGTCGTGCGATCCGGCAGGAAGAGCAACGTCGCGATGCCGGTGCTGGAAACGGTTTACGCGCTGGCGCAGATGGTGGAGAACCGGCAAAACACACCGAGGTGACGCGCAGGACGGGAGTGATCGCTGCGCGTCACCTCACCTCGGACAATCAGCCGGCCGGCTTCACGGAAATGTTGTTACGAACATCCTTGACGCCGTTGATGCTGCGCGCCGCTGCTGCGGCATCCGTCTTTTCAGCGGAAGTGGCAACGAAACCGCTCAGCTCCACGATGCCGGCATTCACCTCGACATTGACGTCGGAGGCGGTGCCCAGGCCCGCCTTGCCAGCGATCTCACTCTTGACCTTCGCAGCGATCACGGTGTCGTCGACCGCTTCGCCAGTCGACCGATCCGGATCGCGGATCGACAGGTTGTTCTGGACCTTCGTCACGCCCTCGACGTTCTTCGCCGTGGTTTCGGCCGCCGTCTTCGCCGCCTCGGAATCGACGAAGCCGCTCAGCTGAACGACGCCGCCCTTCGTTTCCACATTGATCTGCCGCGCCTTGGTGGCGTCGTTGCTGATCAGTGCGGACTTGACGCTGCCGGTCAGATTGGCGTCGCTCTTGCCTTCGGTATTGTCAGCAAACGTACCCGTTGACGCTGCAACGAGACCGAGGCTGAGAATCAGTGTTGGAAATGTACGCATGTCGCTTACCTTCGTGCATGACTCGATTGACGGCTGTGTAATGCCGCAGCCGGCAATCGGGTTCCGACAGGAAACGACGCACGGCCGTCGCGAAGGACGGCCGCAAATTAATGACGATGAGTCGGGAACTTTGGCGGTGGGTCGCCCGTAGCGGCGACCGCAAAACTCAGGCCGCGGGAGCGGCTTTCTTGCGGGCCTTCGGCGGCTGCTTCACGGCATGCAGCACGTTATCGGCAACGCGCGACATCCAGCCGCCGGAGTACAGCATCATCTTGAGCTGGTGCAGCAACACCTGTCCCGGGCCTTCGACGGCGAGACGGCAATCTTCCTCGATCTTGCAGTTCTGCATTTCGAAGAGACCCGAACCCTCGATGATCAGGGTCGAATCCTTGAAGTGACACTCCGTGAACGACTTGTTGTCGAGCACGATGCGCTGACCGTTGAATGCCTTGCCGCGTACTGCCTTCATTGACGAATTCTCGAGTTGCCGGAACGTAGGATCGCCGGCGCCGCTCAGGGCATCCGGTCGACCGGTTTTTGCAGGCCGCGATCTTAGCAAAGGCCCGGCGACTTCCGCTGACCCGGATCGACGTTCCGGGACCGGTCGCGCGTCATTGTAAGGGTGGCTTACAATATCGGCTTGCCGGGCACCGGGGAATGCCCGCAGATCCGGATAAGGAGGAGTTGCAGATGCGCCTGTGTCGTTTCAATCACAACCGTCTTGGCGTGGTCCTGGACGAGCAGGTCGCGGACGTGACCGCCGTCCTCGACACCCTGCCGGCCCTGCGCTGGCCGCTGCCGCCGGGCGATCCGCTGATCGCGCATCTGCCGCGCCTGCGTCCGCTGATCGAGCGCGAAGCGCACAGCGCACCGCGCCGGGCGCTCTCCGAATGCCGGCTCGACAGTCCGGTGGCGAACCCGACCAAGATCATCGGTGCGCCGGTCAACTACCAGAAGCACATCGAGGAGGCGCGCGCGGACCGTCAGATCAACGTCGGCAACGAGGTGCGCACCATCGACTACTACGGCCTGTTCCTGAAGGCGAACAGCTCGCTGGTCGGACAGTCGGCGGGCGTGACGCTGCCGTTCGCGGATCGCCGGCACGATCATGAAGGCGAACTCGCCGTGGTCATCGGGCGCGAATGCCGGAACGTGCCCGCCGCGAGCGCCCTCGACTGCGTCGCGGGGTACGCGGTCGCACTCGATATGACCGTGCGCGGCAGCGAGGACCGCAGTTTTCGCAAATCGCCCGACACCTACTCGGTGCTGGGCCCGTGGCTCGTCACGCGCGATGAGATCGCCGATCCCGGCGAACTGGATCTATGGCTGCAGGTGAATGGCGTGGATCGGCAGCGCACCAATACGCGACACCTGATCTACGACGTACCGCGACTGATCGAGTACGCATCGAGGCAGTACACGCTGCACCCGGGCGACATCATCATGACGGGCACGCCCGAAGGCGTCGGGCCGGTGGTACCGGGCGATGTGATCGAGGCGGGAATCAGCGGCATCGGCACGCTGCGTATCGTTGTGAGCGATTGAAGGAAACGCGCAGCTGGCGGACAAAATAAAAGGTAGGAAGACCACGATCTTCCTACCTTCAGTCTGCAAGAGACTATCGAACTTCTTGTTGCTTCAACCCGAGGACCGAAGCCCTTTCGATTGTCTCTGTCTCATCACCCCTGAGCCTACTTACCCTTCTTCGGCCGGGCGGCTTTCTTTTTGCTGCCGGACTTTTTCCGGGAAGCCGCCTTGGCCTTGTGAACCTTTTGTGACCGGGAACGGACTGTACCCGCTTTGCGCGCAGAACGCTTCACGGATTTTGCTTTTGCAGTGCGTTTCTTCTTCGCCACTGCCTTCTTTCTGGGCATCGTTGACTTCTTCGCCGCCGGTGTTGACTTCTTCCTGGTCGGCGTTGACTTTTTCTTCGCTGCCTTCACGACTTTCGGTGCGGGTGGCGCTTCGGCCTGTGCCGCTTTGGCGGCCTCCACATCCGCCTTGATGACATGGACGGCGAACATGGCGCCCTGGGGATCGACGAATTGTGCGATCCAGTCCCCACCCGGCACTTCCATCGGACCATTGATCAACGTCCCGCCGCTGGCCTTGGCTTTTTCCACGACCGTGTCCAGATCCTTGCCCCGGACATAGCCCAGCCACGCCGGCGGTCCCGGCATGTCCGCAGGCTTGTCGAATGCGCCGCCGATCTCGCGACCATTATGTTCGAACGTGTAATACAACCCGAGTGGGCCCATGTCGTGAGCCGCAGTGCGCTCCCAGCCGAACAGCGCGCAGTAAAAGTGCAGCGCATCGCTGGCGTTGGTAGCGGCCAGTTCCATCCAGGAGAATTCGCCGCGCCGCGGCGTGCGGTCATCACCGTAGGGTCGCGAGGTGCTGTAGAGGGCGAAGGCCGCGCCCTGCGGATCGGTCAGCACGGCGTAGCGGCTGTCGTCGGCAATAACCGTCGGTCCTTCAAGTACAGTTGCACCGAGGTCCGTCGCCTGATCGATCGTCGCTTCGAGATCGGGCGTGCCGATGTAGTGCAGCCAGCGCGGCGCACCGTCGGTCAGCGGCACCGTGCCGCCGAAACGTTCGCCGCCCGTGGCGAACATCGTGTATTCCGGATGCTGCTCTCCGTGCGCGGTTTTCCAGTGGAAGACATCGTTGTAGTAGCGGTGTCCCGCGGCCGGATCCGGCGTCACGAGTTCATGCCAGACGAAGCGTCCGCGTAGCGTCTTGTCCGTCATCGCATCCTCCTCAAGTTGAAGAACCGATCGGTATGCATGAGCAGCGGGCGAGCATACGCCGCCCCTTCGGTGATGAGTAGGCGCGGATGACTGATGCGGCGCTGATGGCGCGCGTCCCTGTCTCTCGTCATGGCTCCTGCAATGCGCAGGAACTGGCTCCTCCGATCGATGTCGGCAACGCGGTCGATGCCGAGAATGCGCGCATCGGTTGCCGTTCAGGCAACTCAACCTGCATCCCGGAGTTCGTCGTGAAGAAACGCATTGTCTGCGGCTCTGCCGCCATTCTGTTGACCGGCCTCACTGCCACCATGTTCTCGCTCGCCGCCTCGCAGACCCGCGAAGCAGCGAGCCGTCCCGAACCGGTCCGCACCGGATCGAACAAGGCAGTGGAGACAGTGAGCGTCGAACGCGGCCGCTACCTGGCACGTACCGCCGGCTGCAATGACTGCCACACGCCGGGCTATGCGGGCAGCAGCGGCAATGTCGAAGAGAAGAACTGGCTCGTGGGCGACTCGGTGGGCTATCAGGGACCCTGGGGCACGACCTATCCGATCAATCTGCGCCTGTTCGTGCAGAACCTCACGGCCGAACAGTGGCTGGTGGTTGCGCGTCAGCCGGCGCGTCCGCCGATGCCCTGGTTCGCGCTGCGCGACATGACCGACGAGGACCTGCTGGCGATCTATCACTACGTGCGCACGCTCGGCCCGGCCGGCCAGCCCGCGCCGGCGTGGGTGCCGCCCGGTCAGGCGTCCGCGACCCCGGTCATCAAATTCCCGGGGTGAGCGCCATGACGAATGATCAAGACAGTCGCGAGTATGCGAACGACTGAACGCGACTGTCCGATGGCATCACTCGTGTAGCTGTTTTCCTGCTGTCGCCGATAAGGTACAACAGCGCTCGCGCCTGTCTGCGGCGCCGTCAGTCGAACCGCAATGAGTGAGTTCCCGTCGTCCGTCAGCCGCCGGCATGTCGTTGCGGCTGTTCTGAGCTTCGTTGCCTGGGTCGCGATGCCGGCGCTGGCGGCAGAGGCGCCCGCCGACCGGCCGGTCCAGTTCTGGTTCGTCCGCCACGGCGAGAGCGAGATCAATCTCGATTCCATCCCGCATGCCGTACCCGACGATGGCGTGAGTTATCCATTGACCCGGACGGGGGTGCAGCAGGCGCTGGCCCTCGCCGAATCGCTGGCGGCCATGCCCATCACGACCGTCTACGCCAGCACCCGCCTGCGCGCGATCCAGACGGCGGATGCGGTCGCCTTCCGGCACGGGTTGAGCATTTCGCTGGCGCCGGCCGTCGTCGAGATCGATCTGGGCCTGCCCATCGACGCGCCCGACAGCGGCCGCGCCTATCGCGACCTGGTCCGCAAGTGGCTCGTCGACAAGGATGCCAACGCCAGAATCGGCGAAGGCGAGAGCCTGCAGGATGCGCAACGCCGCTTCCTGCCCTTTGTGCGCGAACTCATGAACCGGCATGCCGACGACAGCGGCATCGTCGTGATCGTCTCGCACAGCGCCACGCTCGGACTGCTGGTGCCGATGCTCACCCCGAACGTACCGCCCGACTACATCCTGAGTCATGCGCTGCCGAACGCGGGGATCATCAAGACCGAACTGCGCGACGACCGGCTGTTCTGTCTCGAATGGGGCGGCACCCCCGTCATCGCCGCGGGTCACTGACCAGCAACAGCTGGGCGCGGCGCCGGATCTCCCTACAATACGTCGCGCCGCCGCGGGCACCGCGGCAACAACGAGAACCGACGGGGGATACGCATGCGCAAGGTGTGGTGGAGTCTGGTCGCGCTGATCGGCGCGTTCGCGGTCGGCGGCATTGCGCTGCATCGGGGCGAGACGATCAATGCCATGTGGATCGTCGTGGCGGCGATCTGCATCTATGCCATCGGTTACCGCTTCTACAGCGCCTGGATTGCGGCCCGTGTGCTGTGCGTCGATGCCACCCGCGCCACGCCCGCGGTGCGGCTGAACAATGGTCGCGACTTCGTTCCCACCCATCGCTGGATCGTCTTCGGTCATCACTTCGCCGCGATTGCCGGTCCGGGGCCGCTGATCGGCCCGACGCTCGCGGCGCAGTTCGGCTATCTGCCGGGCACGTTGTGGATCCTGGTCGGCGCGGTGCTCGGCGGCTGCGTGCAGGACATGACGATCCTGTTCCTGTCGACACGACGCAATGGCCGCAGCCTCGGCCAGATGGCACGCGACGAACTGGGTCCGATCGGCGGTTACGCGGCCATGATCGGCACGATCACCATCATGCTGATCCTGATCGCGGTGCTCGGGCTCGTGGTCGTCAATGCCATGAAGCACAGCCCGTGGGCGACCGCGACCGTGTTCGCGACCATTCCGATCGCGGTGCTCGTCGGACTCTATCTGCGCAACATCCGCCCCGGCCGGGTGCTGGAAGGCTCGATCATCGGCGTCGTGCTGCTGCTCGCCGCCGTCGTCGGTGGCGGTGCGCTGAATGAGCATGAAACGCTGCGTGTGTGGTTCGATCTCGACGGCCGCTCGCTCGCGGCCTTCGTGATCGTCTATGGCTTCATCGCCGCGGTGCTGCCGGTGTGGCTGCTGCTGGCGCCGCGCGACTATCTGTCGACCTTCCTCAAGCTCGGCACCGTCCTGCTGCTGGCGGTGGCCGTGATCCTGATGCGGCCCGATCTGAAAATGCCGGCCTTGACGCAGTTCATCGACGGCAGCGGCCCGATCTTCGGCGGCTCGCTCTTTCCGTTCGTCTTCATCACGCTGGCGTGCGGCGCGATCTCCGGCTTTCACGCGCTGGTGTCGAGCGGCACGACGCCCAAGCTCATCGGCAACGAAACCGATGTACGCCTGATCGGCTACGGCAGCATGATGCTGGAGTCCGCCGTCGCCATCATGGCGATGATCGCGGCGACGCTGCTCGAACCGGGCGTCTTTTTCGCGATCAACAGTTCGCCCGGCGTCGTCGGCACGACGGCCGAAGCGGCCGTGGCGACCATCAGCGGCTGGGGATTCCCGGTAACGGTCGAGCAGATGAACTCGCTCGCCGCCGCGATGGGCGAATCGACGCTGTTTGCGCGCACCGGCGGTGCGCCGTCGCTGGCCGTCGGCATGGCGAGCATTTTCTCTTCGGCCTTCGGCCAGGGCATGCTGGCCATCTGGTATCACTTCGCAATCATGTTCGAGGCCGTGTTCATCCTGACCACGCTCGATGCCGGCACGCGCGTCGGCCGCTTCATGGTGCAGGACCTGCTCGGCCACTTCTGGAAGCCGCTGGGCGAGACTTCCTCGTATCCATCGATCCTGCTGTCCAGCGCACTGGTCGTGGCGGGCTGGGGCTACTTCCTCTACATCGGCGTCGTCGATCCGAACGGCGGCATCAACATTCTCTGGCCGCTGTTCGGCATTGCGAACCAGCTGCTCGCCGGCATCGCGCTGACGGTGGCGACCGGCATCTTGATCAAGCAGGGACGGCTGCGCTACGCCTGGGTGACCGCGGTGCCGCTGGCCTGGATCGTCCTCATCACCACGACCGCCACCTGGGAAAAAATCGTGTCGAGCGATCCGCGCATCGGCTTCCTCGCGGCGGCCGATCAACTGACTGACAAACTCGCGGCCGGTGCACTGGGCCCGGAACAGGCCGCCGTGGCGCCGCAGCTGATCTTCAATCAGCGCCTCGATGCGGTGCTGGCGATCCTGCTCACCGTCATTCTCTGGGTCGTGATCGCGGACATGCTGCGCGTGGCGCGCCGCGTGACCCGCGGTCTGCCGGTGCTGCCGAGTTCGGAAGCGCCAGCCGTGGTGATGGAGGGCCGCGCATGAACCCGCGTCTGCAGACCCTCTGGCGCTTCGTGCGCGAACTGAGCACGGATGACGCCTACGAGCGCTACCTGCATCACCATCGCACCGCGCATGCCGGTCACGCGCCGCTCAGCCGGCGCGAGTTCTACCTGCGGCAGCAGCAACGCAAGTGGAGCGGCGTGCAGCGGTGTTGCTGAAGAGGGCGACTGGCAGCTGGCTACTGGTAGCTGGCCAAAAAATGCGGCAGCGCCTCTGGCCAGTCGCCAGCAGCCAGTAGCCAGTCGCCTCAGACACTGATCCCCTGCTTCGCGATCGGCAACGCGCGCAGCCGCTTGCGGGTCGCCGCATGGATGGCATTGCAGACTGCCGGCGCGACCAGCGCGACAACGGGTTCTCCCATGCCGCCCGGCTTCTCTTCGCTTTCGAGGAAATACACCTCCACGGCCGGCGCTTCGTTGATGCGAAGGAGCGGGTAGTCGTGGAAATTCGTTTCCTGCACCTTGCCGGCCGCGATGTTGATGTCGCCGCGCAGCGCCGCGGACAGCCCGAACATGATGCTGCCCTCGGCCTGTGCCAGCACGATGTCCGGATTCACGATCTGGCCGCAATCGATCACGCAGACGATCTTGTGAACCTTGAGCTTGTTGCCTTCCATGGAGATCTCGGCGACCTGCGCGAGATAAGTGTCGTAGCCCGACATGAGCGCGATGCCCTGGTAACGCCCCTGGGGAGCACGGCCCCAGTGCGCTTTCTTCGCGGTCGCATCCAGTACCGCCTGCCAGCGCGGCTGTTTGCCGAGCAGATCATGCCGGAACTGATACGGATCCTTGCCGGCGGCGATCGCCACCTCGTCCATGAAACTTTCGACCGTGAAGCAGTTGAGCGCGTGACTCACTGAGCGCCAGTAACCGACATCGATACCGATCTCGTGCCGCACGTAGTCCACACGAACGTTCGTTGCAGCGTAGGGATAGTTGTGCGCGGCCTCGATCGCGAAGGGATCGACGATCTCCTTGACCGCTGCCGGCGCCCAGCGCGCGGTGATCGACGGCGCAACGAGCTGCAGTTTGAACGTCGTGAGATTGCCCTGCGCATCCAGTGCGGCTGCACAGGTGTTGCGCGCCGGCGGTCGATACTTGTCGTGGGTCGTGTCGTCCTCCCGCGTCCACAACAGTTTCACCGGCTTGCCGACTGCCTTCGCCGCCTCGACCGCGGCAGAAATGAAATCGACATCGAGTCGCCGGCCGAAACCGCCGCCGAGGAACGTGGTGTGCACGAACACGTTCTCCAGCGGCAGTCCCGCGGCCTGTGCCGCCGCTGCCTGCGCCATCTGCTGCGACTGGGTCGGCGCATGGACGTGGCAGTTGCCATCCTTGAATTCGACGGTGCAGTTCTGCGGCTCCAGCGTCGCATGCGCCAGCATCGGCAGTTCATAGACCGCCTCCACGCGCTTCGACGCGGCGCGCAGACCCGCCGTGGCATCGCCATCGTTGCGAACTTCCCTGCCGGCCTCGCGCGCGGCGGACTTCAGGCCGGTCTGGATGGAGGCATTGCTGATCTTCGCGCTCGGCCCGGACTGCCACTGGACCGTCACCGCATCGCGCGCCTGCTTCGCCTGCCACCAGCTGTCGGCAACCACGGCAATGCCCGAGGACGTCTGCACGACCTGGCGCACGCCGGGCATGGACCTGGCTTTCTCGCCATCGAAACTGCCGACGGTCGCGCCCAGTTCGGGCGGCTGCGCGAGCGCCGCATACAGCATGTCGGGCAGACGCATGTCGATGCCGAACTGTGCGCTGCCATCGACCTTCGACGCGGTGTCGAGCCGCTTCTGCGGTTTGCCGATGAAGCGCCACGCATCGCGATCCATGGGCTGCACATTGGCGGGCTTCGGCAGCGCCGCCGCTGCTTCGACCAGTTCGCCGAACGATGCGCGACGGCTCGTGAAGACCACGTATCCGTCTGCGACGGAACAGCGCGACGCCGGCACGCTCCACTTGTCCGCGGCTACCGCGACCAGTCTCGCTCGCGCTTCGGCGCCGGCCATGCGCAGTTTGTCCCACGCCTCGCGCACGCTGGTGCTGCCGCCGGTGGCCTGCAGGCCGAGCATGCTGTTGGCGTACGCCGCGCCCGCGGGCGCGAATTCCACCCGGATCGTTGCGGGCGCAACGCCGAGTTCCTCGCCGATCAGCGTCGGCAGTGCCGTGTACACGCCCTGACCCATTTCCGACTTATCGCACACCACCGTGATCGCGCCGTCGGTGCCGATCTTCAACCAGGCATTCGCGTCGACAACGGTCGCCGGCCCGGCGTTTCGCGCCGCGTTCTCCGGCCTGCTGCAACCGGGCAGATACATCGCAATGACGAGACCGCCAGACGCGGCGGCGGCGGACTTCAGAAAACTCCGTCGCGAAAATTCTCCGGTCGCCGCCGCCTGATCGAGGGACTGAATTTCATTGTCGAGTGACATGATCAGCCCTCCTTGCCGGTCGTGAGTTCCGCCGCGCGATGAATCGCCTTGCGGATGCGCACATACGTGCCGCAGCGACACAGATTGCCGGCCATCGCAGTGTCGATGTCGGCATCGGTCGGGGCCGGCGTCTTCGCCAGCAAGGCGGCGGCGGACATGATCTGGCCTGACTGACAGTAGCCGCACTGAGGCACATCCAGCTCCATCCAGGCTTTCTGCACCGGATGACTGCGATCGGACGACAAGCCCTCGATGGTGGTGATGGACTTGCCGGCGACCGCGCTTGCCGGGGTGCTGCACGATCGCGTCGCGACACCCTCGATGTGCACGGTGCATGCGCCACAGAGCGCCATCCCGCACCCGTACTTGGTTCCGGTCATTCCCAGGGTGTCGCGCAGCACCCAGAGCAGTGGAGTGTCTTCCGCGACATCGACATCCAGCGCCTTGCCGTTGACGGTGAGCTTCAGCATTCGATTTCCCCCATGTCATGGATCGGGTTCGGACCCGATCTCTGTGCCCGGAATATACGCCGCAGTCTTGGAAGCGCAGCGCGGGGACTTGTACGGAGGCGGCCCAGTGGTGATGTGCTGGGGCGATGCGACGGGCGCCGCCGGCAACCGGTCACAGAATTGACATTGCTTTGCAGCAATCCATGCCTGAAGCGATTGACTTAATTCGTTTAAATGCTATTTTGCATTGCACAATACTGCAAAGCAGCAAAGGAGGTTTTATGGAAATCATCTACGGCGCGTTCCTGATCGGCACCCTCGCCATCACGCTGATGTTTGCCCTCGATAGCTTGAACTGATCGATCCGTCCGTTCTCCCGCGAGAGCCCACCGGTCCCGGGTCGGTTCTTGCGGGCAGGCTGACCAGAGTCAGCCTCTCGCTCCGCCAGACTCGTCGCTTCCACCTCTCCTTCTTGTCGGTGTCCTCCGACAAAGTGTCGACGCGTTTGACACTTCGCACTCTCGCTGTGTATTTACATTCGACGGTCACGCCGACCGCACGAAGTTCACCCACAGGAGGGTTCGTTATGGCGTTGTGGAAAGATCAATACGGCCGGGAACAGAGCGGGCCGGATCCTGCAGCCAAGGAACCCGACAAGGCCGCCGCGACGCCGCTCGCCGCAGTCGCCGAACCGGCCGCACGTAGCGCATCCAGCCCGCGCGCCGACACCGGCGGCGGCAAGGAATCCATCATCGCCGCTGGCCTGACGATCGAAGGCAAGATCGAAGGCAACGGTCACGTGCGCATCGCCGGTAATTTCAAAGGCGACGTGCATGTGCAGGGCAATCTCACCATCGAATCCGGCGCACATCTGACGGGCGGCGTCCGCGCCCACACCGT
>CAYWHG010000036.1:0-34509 GCA_964457865.1 uncultured Steroidobacter sp. | reverse complement strand
GTGCAGGTTGCGGTTCCGCGCCGCCCAAACCGGCCGTGGCCAAGGCGCAGATCTCGGCGTCGGCGGACGTGAATCCGAACCAGGAAGGTCGTGCCTCGCCGGTGCACGTGCGCATCTTCCAGCTGAAGGAAGACGGCGCGTTCGCGGGCGCGGATTTCTGGGCGCTGGTCGACAAGGAACAGGAAACGCTGGCGGCAAGTCTGGTGCAGCGCCTGGAATTCGATCTGTCGCCGGGCGAAACGAAGGAGTTCGAGCTGAAGATCTCTCCCGAAGCGCGTGTGCTCGGAGTGATGGCCGAATATGCCGACTACCGCAATGCCGAATGGCGCGTTGTGGCGCAGGCTCCCAACAAATCGCTGCTCGACCTCGTGAAGAAGGATCGCGTGTCCTTCGACGTGGCAAAGAACAAGGTGAGCATCACGGTCGGCGACTGATCGCGCTGATTCGCCACTTCCCCATCACCGCGACGCACATCCGACATGTCCAACAACAAAGTCGTCTGGTCAGAAGGCCTGTTCCTCAGGCCGCAGCACTTCCAGCAACAGGATCGCTATACGGAAAGGCTGGTGGAAGGGCGCACCGCGGCGCTGCGGGCCAATTCCTGGGGGCTCACCGAAATCCAGATCGAACGCGACCTGCTCGCGATCGGCAAGTTCGGACTCAAGCGCGCCTGCGGCGTGTTTCCGGACGGCACGCCGTTCTCGATGCCGGACGATGAGCCGCTGCCGTCGCCCATCGAGCTGACGCCGCAGATCCGCGACAAGCAGGTCTCGCTGGCGATTCCGCTGCGGCGCGAAGGCGCGCGCGAATCCAATCGTCAGGAAGTGGTCGATGGCGTCATGCGCTATCGCGCCCGCGACGTCGAAGTGAAGGACGTGACCGGCGAGTCCACCGCCCAGCATCCGCTGGAGGTCGCCGTGCTGCGCTCGAAGCTGCTGCTCGCCGACGAACCGCACGAGGACTACGCGACGATCCCGATCGCGAACATCGTCGAATGTCGTGCCGATCGCATGGTCGTGCTCGAAGAACGCTTCATTCCCACGGTGCTGAATGCCAGGCACGCATCGATCCTGGCCACGTTCATGACCGAGGCGCAGGGCCTGCTGCATCAGCGCGGTGAAGCCCTGGCCGCCCGGGCGGTCGCCAGCGGCCGCAGCGGATCGGCGGAAATCGCCGACTTCCTCATGCTGCAGGCGATCAACCGTTACGAACCGCTGGTCACGCACTATGCGCAGAGCGGTCTGGTGCATCCGGAAGATCTGTTCCGGCTGTGCCTGGAAATCGTCGGCGATCTCTCGACCCTCACTGCCGAATCGCGGCGCCCGCCGAAGCTGCCGCAGTACGAACACACCAACCTGCGTGCCTGCTACGAGCCGCTGATGGCCGCGCTGCGCGCCTGCTTCGCGGTCGTGCTCAAGCAGAATGCAGTGCAGATTCCGCTGGAAAAGAAGCGCTTCAATATTTCCGTCGGCGTGGTGGCCGATCGCAGCCTGTTCGACGATGCGGCCTTCATCCTTGCCGCGCGCGCCGACGTGGCAGCCGAATCGATCCGCCGCGACTTCCCCGCGCAGGTGACGCTGGCCTCGGTGGAAAAGATCGCGAAGCTGGTGAACGAACACATCCCCGGCATCCCGCTGCAGCCGCTGTCGGTGGCGCCGCGCCAGATCCCGTTCCACGCCGGCTTCACCTATTTCGAGCTCGATCGCGGCAGCGCGCTGTTTCGCGAGCTGAAGGCCGGCGGCGGCATTGCCATGCACGTGCCGGATTCGTTCCCGGGACTGGGGATGGAGATGTGGGCGATCAGAGGGTCGTGATGCAGTGATGAAGTGATGAGGTGATCACGCAAGACGTGGCGCCTTGTCCATCGGTGCACACAATCACCGCGGATTCGAGTTGGATAAAGCAAGGCCTCTGACGTCATCACCTCATCACCTCATCACCTCATCACCTCATCACCCTCCAAAATGGCCAACGATTTCGATGATCCGTTCGCCCCTGCCGATGGCACGGTCATGCGCCCGCGGCCGGGTGGGGCACGCCGTCCTGCAGCGGATGCACAGAATCCCGCACGTCCCGCACCGCCGCCTCGCGGTGGGCAGGAATATGGCCCCGCGCCGACGCCGGGAAACCTCGCGGTGCAGGATTTCATTTCCGGCGGTCGCAATCCGATCCTGCAGGCGGCCGGGCCGCTGATCGCGGTCGCCTCGCGCCTGCAGTCGACGGTGGCGAATGCGGACATCAATGCGCTGCGCACCCAGGCCGTGCAGGACGTACGGCAGTTCGACGAGCGCATGCGTGCCGCGGGCGTCGCGCCTGAAGATGCGCTGGTGGCGCGCTATCTCATCTGCACCTTCTTCGATTCCGCCGTGCTCAACACGCCGTGGGGCGCGCAGAGCGACTGGTCGGGTCAGTCGCTGCTGATCATGTTCCACAAGGAGAAGTCGGGCGGCGAGAAGTTCTTCCAGATCCTCGAGCGCCTGTGCGGGCAGCCGGCGCGCTACATCGATCTCATCGAGCTGCAGTATGTCTGCCTCGCGCTCGGCTACGAAGGCATGTACCGCATCGACGAGCGCGGTGCCACGCGTCTCGCGGACCTGCAGCACAAGCTGGCGACCATCATCCGCGACGCACGCCAGATCAAGGATCAGGAGCTGTCGGTTCACTGGCGCGGGGTCGAAGACAAGCGCAATCCGATTTTCCGTTACATCCCCTGGTGGATCATCGCCTGCGTGGGCCTCGCCATTCTCGTTATCGCCTTCGTGATCTACGCCGCCAGTCTCAACCGGGCGGCCGAGCCGGTGATGGCGGCGCTGGCGCAGCCGAGCGTGCAGATCGAATACACGGCGCCCGTCAGCCGCACCAATCGTCTCAAGCAACTGCTGGCGCCGCAGGAACAGGCCGGTCAGTTGACCGTCGAGGATTTCGGCGACAAGACGGTCGTGACGCTGATCTCCAGCAATCTGTTCCGTTCGGGCAGCGCCCAGCTCAATCCGCAGTACAACGACATGATCGTCGCCATCGCCAACGGCCTGAACCAGGTGCCGGGCAAGGTGGTGATCGTCGGTCACACGGACGATGTGCCGGTGCGTTCGCTGCAGTTCGCCGACAACTTCGAGCTGTCGCGCGAGCGGGCGGTGGCCGTCGCCAATCTGCTCAAGCCATCGATCAACAATTTCGGCCGTGTCGAATGGGTGGGCGTCGGTTCGACCCAGCCGCGCTACGAGCCGCTAAACACGGCGGAGAATCGCGCGCGCAACCGTCGCGTCGAGATCGTCAGTGTCGATGAGGGTGCCGCGCGATGAAGGCGATCTTCGGTCTGTTCACCAAGCGCTGGTTCCTGGTTTCGCTCGCGATCCTGTTCCTGTCGCTCGTCATCTGGTTCGGCGGTCCGTACCTCGCATTCGGCAGCCGGCTGCCGCTGGATTCGGTCACCGAACGACTGGTCGCCATCGGCATCCTGATCCTGATCTGTGTCCTGTGGTCCGTGCTCGGCAAGCTCAAGGCGAAACTGGCGGCCGACAAGATCGCCAAGGACATGAGTGCGGGCACCGACAAGCAGCCACGCGGTGCGCAGGACGCGGCGCAGTTGCGCGCGCGCTTCGACGAGGCGCTGGTGGCGCTGCGCGAATCGAAGGGCAAGTCCGTCAATCTATACGAGCTGCCCTGGTACATCATCATCGGGCCGCCAGGTGCCGGCAAGACGACCGTCATCGCCAATTCCGGGCTCAACTTCCCGCTGTCGAAGAAGTTCGGCAAGGAAGCGCTGCGCGGCGTAGGCGGCACACGCAACTGCGACTGGTGGTTCACGGACGAGGCGATCCTGCTCGATACCGCGGGCCGCTACACGACGCAGGATTCCGACAGCGAGGCCGATCAGGCGGGCTGGATCGAATTCCTGACGCAGCTGCGCAAGCATCGCGGCCGTCGTCCCATCAACGGCGTCATCGTCGCGATCAGCGCGCCGGACCTGCTGGCGCTCAATGATGGCGACCGGCGCCGTCACGTCGAAGCCGTGCGCCGGCGTGTCGAGGAATTGAATCGCGAACTGAAGATCAGCCTGCCGCTGTATTTCTTCCTGACCAAGCTCGACCTGATCGCCGGCTTCACGGAGTTCTTCGACGATCTCAATCAGGAAGGACGCGCGCAGGTGTGGGGCATGACGTTCCCCATCGAGGCGTCGCGTTCGGGCGAGGCGGCGGCGCAGATCCTGAGTGAGTTCGACCTGCTCGCCGATCGGCTCAATTCGCGCCTCATGCTGCGGCTGGAAAGCGAGCGCGACGTGAAGCGCCGCTCGCTCATCTTCACGTTCCCGCGTCAGTTCGCCGCCCTGCGTCGTTCGTTGAATGACTTTGCCACCGAAGTCTTCGGTTCGAGCGGCGCACAGAAGGCGCAACTGCGCGGCGTGTATTTCACCAGCGGCACGCAGGAAGGCACGCCCGTCGATCGCATGCTTGGCGCGCTGGCACGCCAGTTTGGCCTTAACGTGCGCGGCGCCGTCGTGCAGTCGGGGCAGGGACGTGCGTATTTCATCCAGCGACTGCTGAAGGAGATCCTGTTCAAGGAATCCGGCCTCGCCGGCGTCAACAAGGCGATGGAAGTGCGCCAGGCGCTGGCCAACGGTGCGATCTACATCGGTGTGCTGCTGGCCATCGTCATCGGCATCGTCATCTTCTCGATCAGCTATCAGCGCAACCGTTCGTATCTCGCCGACGTGGAGAAGGCGACGGAAGAACTGAAGTCCGTGCCGTCACCGCCGCCGATGAGCCCCTTTACGGCCGGCCTTGACCGGCTCGATGCACTCGATCGCGTCGTCGGTGTCGCCGACGAGCACCAGGCGGATGTGCCGCTCAGCATGCGCTGGGGGTTGTACCAGGGCCGGTCGGTATCGAATGCCGCGCACGATGCCTATGTGCGTGAACTGAATGCGAGCCTGTTGCCCGGAGTGGCGGATCACTTCCGCAACCGGCTGGCGAGTTTCGCCGGCGAACCCGACAAGCTCTACGAATATCTCAAGGCGTACCTGATGCTCGGCATGCCGGAACGTCTGGACTCGGCGCAGCTTGGCTTCATCAGCCGCTACGAGTGGCAGCGCGAGTTCGCGAACGATCCGGTGTCGCTGGAGCGGGTGACGAAGCATTTCAACGCGCTGATCGCCGACAAGGACCGGTTGCAGCCGGTGAAGCTCGACGATGGCATCGTCGAGCGCGCCCGCAATTCGTTGAAGCAGGCGTCGCTGCCGGTGCTCATGTACAGCCGCCTCAAGCTCAGCTACGCGGATGACACCGACAATGCCATCGACCTGTCGCGGGAAGTCGGCCTCGGCGGCGACAACGTGTTCGTGCGCAAGAGCGGCCGCGACCTCGCCGAGCCGGTGCCGGGTCTGTACACCAAGGCCATGTTCAGGCAGATCAGCACGACCGGGCAGCTGGAACTGGTGAAGGGCTTCGTCACCGACGGCTGGGTGTTCGGCGGCGACATCGCCGATGCGGCGCGCTCGCCGCAGCTCATGTCGCAGTTCATGAAGCTCTACGAGGACGACTACATCCGCACCTGGGATGCGTTGATCGCGGACATCACCCTGCGGCCGACGACCAGCACGCAGGACGCGGCGCAACTGTGGGGATTGCTCGGTGCGTCGACCTCGCCGCTGAAACGGCTGCTGGAGGTCGTGACCAGCAATACGATGCTGATCGATCCGCAGCAGCAACCGGGCGCAGCCGACAAGGCGAAGGCTGCGCTGAGCAGCACGCTGGGAACGCTGGGCAAGGTGTTCGGCAGTCCGCAGTCCGCGGGCGCCGCGGCACCGCCGGGTACGCTGACGACGCGGCACTTCGAGTCCATCCACAAGCTGGTGGCCGGCTCGCCCGCACCGATCGACATGACGTTGCAGAAGTTCGCCAACCTGCAGGGCATCCTGGGCCAGATCAATTCGCTCGGCGGTCCGCCGCCACTGGAAATGGCGACGCAGTTGTCGACGGCCGTGCGCGATCTCGAAACGCATGCCAAGACATTGCCGGGGCCGATCGCGGGTGTCGTGGCGCGTGCCACGGGCAAGGGCGCCTCCGTGGCGACGAGCAGCATCGGCAGCGACTTCTCCGCGCGTTACCGCCAGCAGGTCGTTGCCGAGTGCCAGGAACTCGCCGCCGGCAAGTATCCGCTGGTGTCTGCCAGTACCACCGATCTGCCGCTCGCCGATTTCGGGCGCATCTTCGCGCCGAACGGCACGTTCGATACGTTCTTCAAGGGCACCATGCTGCCGTTCGTCGATACCAATCGACCGGTGTGGCGCTGGAAACCGGAGGCGGCCTCGATCGGCGGTGGCGCGATGGTTCCGGCACAGTTCCAGCGCGCACAGCGCATCGGCCTCACGTATTTCCCGGCCGGCGCCGCGATGCCGGAAGTGCGCTTCACGGTGACGCCGGATGCGCTCGATGCGGAGGCGACCCGCATGACGTTCGAGATCGATGGCCAGATGCTCGAATACCGTCACGGCCCGCAGCGGGCCATTGCGATGGTGTGGCCGGGTCCGTCGCCGGGTCAGGCTGCGATCACGATGGAAGAGAAGGGCGGCGGCCGGCAGAACATCGTCGAACAGGGCCCGTGGGCGCTGTATCGACTGCTGGGCAAGGCGCAGTTCCAGGCACAGACGGAGACGCGCTTCCTTGCGACCTACACGCTCAACGGCAAGACCATCCGGCTGATCGTGCAGGCGAACTCGTCGCGCAATCCGTTCGCGCGCGACGTGCTGCACGGCTTCAACTGTCAGGGCTGACACGCATGTCAGGTTCGCGCATCGGCTGGTTCGGCAAGCTGCCCAGCCACGGGGATTTTCTGCAGCGGCGTGCTCCCGAGGAGTTCGTCAATACCTGGGACCCGTGGCTGCAGGAATGCATCGCGCAGAGTCGCCAGCAGCTCGGTCCGGGCTGGCTCGAGGTGTACCTGACGAGTCCGGTCTGGCGATTCTGCCTGACCGGCGGCGTGATCAGCGCGTCCAGCTATGCGGGTATCGTCCTGCCCAGCGTCGATCGCGTCGGACGCTACTTTCCGCTCACAATTTTTGCCGAACTGCCGGCGGACCTGCCGCCGATGGCCGTGGTGATCCACGGTCGCGAATGGCTCAAGACCGTCGAGGCGCTCGCGCTGCACGCGTTGCAGTCGGAGGACTTCGAGCTCGAACAGTTCGATGAGGCCGTACAGGCGAGTTTCGAGCCGCTGTCCAACGTCGAACAGTATTACGGCATCAGCCTGGGCGATGGATTTCCCACCGCGTCGACGCACTGGCGCGTGCCGATGATTTCGGTCGATCGCGTGGCCGCGTCGCTGATCGATCCGCTGATGGAAATGGCGGGTCGCCATCTGCAGCCCATGTCGCTGTGGTGGACCGAAGGGTCCGAAGACGTCGGCGCGAGCTGCCTGCTGATCAAGTCGCTGCCCGATCCGCAGCGATACTCATCGATGCTGGATGGCAACTGGGAAGCCGGCGGCTGGGCCGGCGATGCGGGTGATCTGGTCCTGCAACCGACGGCGCAGTTCAACTACGAAATTGCCTCCGGCGGCATCACCGACACCGGTCCGGTGCGCAAGATGAATCAGGATCGCTTTATCGAGCGCGCCGAAGACGGTGTGTGGGCCGTGGCCGATGGCATGGGCGGGCACAGCCGCGGCGAGTATGCGAGCCAGCTCGCGGTGGATTCGCTCGCGTCGCTCGAAGCGGCGGCGACCGTCAGCGCATCACTGCAGTCGGCACGCGTGGCGCTCGGCCGTGCCAACGACGATCTGGTGCGCGCTGCTCTCAGTACATCGCCGTCCGATCGCAGCGGCAGCACGGTCGTGGTGCTCTGCATCCGCCAGCAGGAGTGGGGCGTGCTCTGGGCCGGCGACAGTCGTGCATATCTGCTGCGCGAGGGCGCCCTGCGCGGGCTCACGCGCGATCATGCCGTCGGCGCAAGTACCGGCGAGTTCGACGAACTCAATCCCGCGCCCAGCGGCGGCGAACTGACGCGCGCGCTCGGCGGCCATGAAACCCTGTTGCTCGACCATCGCACCGGTCACGTGCATCCCGGCGACCGCTTCCTGCTGTGCAGCGACGGCCTGCACGGTCCGCTGACTCATCAGCAACTGCACGAAATCCTTTCCGCCTCCACCGATCCCCAAACCACGGCTTCGCTGCTTTTGAAAGCGGCGATCGATGCCGGATCGCGCGACAACATCAGCGCAGTGGTCGTCGACATCATCGCTGCCGGCAGCTGATCGCTGCGATAGTTCTTCGCGTCGCTACAGAACTCCTCCGGATTCCGCCCTTTTGGACGCTTGATCCGCTCGATGCGCAGGTATGAAGTCCTGCAGTCGATGTGCATGAGTGGCTGACAGCCGGTCGTCTGGGGAGGCGAGAATGAAGGCGTATGCCCGCGGTGCAGTGGCGATCGTGGCGGCAGTCCTCGGCGGTGTTCCGATCACCGGCTGGTGCCAGTCGACGTCGTCGACGAGTCTCGTCGATATCGCACAGATGGCGGGTTTCAATGCCCTGGAGCGCGCCGCGGCAAGCGCGAACCAGGCGACGTACAACGAACTCGTCACGATCTGCGGCGGTGCCGAACCCTCCTGTGCCGACAGCGATCTCGTTGTCTTCCAGAACACGCGCGAACTGGTCGAGACGGCCAATGAACTGCTCGGCAGCGGTTCGACGCAGTACAGCCTCGGGCTCGATGCGGAAGGGCTCGGGTTCGCGCTGCGCTGGACTGCTGCGGAGGAGATGGCGGGGCAGGGATCGGCGACCACCAAGTTCGCGGCGAGCCAGCTTTCCGCACTCTCTACACGGCTTGCGGTGCTGCGCTGGGGCGTCTCCGGGTTGCGCACGGTGCACAACACAACGGAAGACACGGACATTCTTCTGGCCGATGTCGGGCGCATGCGCGGCGGCGGCGCAGGTGCCGACGATGTGCCGGCGGACTTTCCGCGCTGGGGCTCGTTCATCGACGGCAGCTTCGGCTATGGATCGAAGGATCCCACCGACCTGGAAGACGCCTTCGACTTCGATGGCAGGGAAGTCACGGTCGGCGTCGATTACCGCTTCACGCCGGCGCTGGTGGCCGGCGCAATCGTCGGCTATTCCAGCAAGGAAATCGATTTCGATTCCTCGCTGAGCATTGTCGACGGCGGCATCCGTTCCGACGGCTACAGCGCCCTGCTGTTCGCGATGCTCGAAGGACGCAACGCCTATGCGTCGGCCTCGCTCGGCTATCAGCAGCTCACCCACGACACGAACCGGCGCATCACGTATCCATCGGCGAATCCGACCGTGAGCTCGGTGGACAGCACCGCCCGCAGCAAGGCAGACAGCTCCTCGCTGCTGGCGACGGCGAATCTGGGCTACTCGTGGCGGCTGCGCGCGTTCTCGATCGATCCCGTCATCGATGTGACGTACTCCGATACCACCATCGATGCCTTCACGGAGACTTCGGTCGACAATCGCAATCCGGGCGCCGGCAACGATCCCTTCAATCTGCGGGTCGGCGAACAGTCCATCGAATCGCTCGACGTCGCTCCCTCGCTCAAGCTGCAGTACGTGTTCACGCCGAAGTTCGGAGTGATCGTGCCGTTCCTGATCGGGCGCTATCACTTCGAACTGTCGGATGACGTGCGGACCATTTCCGCGCGCTATGCCGATGCGATCGGACAACTGCTCGGCGTCGCGGACAGCGACTTCGCGGTCGCCACGGACGTGCCGGACGAGGAGTACTACACGCTCGCCGGCGGATTCAGCATCGTGCTGCCGCATGGGCTGAACGGTTTCGTGCAGTACCTGGAAGTCTTCGACTACGACGCCTATTCGGATGCCGTGATCACCGCCGGATTCCGTTTCGAGTTCTGACCGTCACCCCCGGGGAACTTCCCATGCGCTGCAATCTGCGTCACGCACTGGCGACCCTCACCGGCCTGGCGCTGGGCGCGTGCGGTGGGATGAGCGATGTCGGCGACCAGCCCAACGATGACGCGCCGCCCGTCGCCAGTATCGTCGTGCTCAATCAGGCGTTCAGTCGGGACACGGCCGGCAAGGTTGCGACGCGTGTGCGCTCCGGCAGCGAGGTGTTTCTCAGCGGCAAGGACAGCGACGGCACGGTCGCGCCGGTCCTGAAGTTCGAATGGCAGATGCTCACGCAGGGTGGGGCGGCCAGCGACATCCGGCTGGTGACGCGCAATGCGAGCACCGTCAGTTTCACGGCGCCGCCAGTGCCGCAGGACACGACACTGCAGCTGCGACTCACGGTCACCGATGCGAACGGCAGGACGGCGCAGAAGGATGTCGACGTGGCGGTCGTGGCCGTCCCGGATGTGGATCACTTTCTTGTCTACGGCCTGGACAGCGCGGCGTCGCGGAAACTGCGCCTGGTCGCGACGACGAGCAGCGAGGTCACGCCCGCCCAGTTGCAGGGGCTGGCCGATGTCGAGTTCGAAATCACCGTGCAGCGGTCCGTGGACTACACCACGCCGGGCACGGACGGACCGTACCTGCCGCTGGCGACGGAGCGATTCACCGGCCGCTGGCTTGCCGGATTCGGCGCCAGCACAGACTGCGCCGATCCGCGCAATCCGGTCTTCGAAGTGACCAAGCCCGCCCTCGATATCGACGACATTCTCGCGGCGGTCGATCCGACCCGGCTCGACACAAAGCCCAATCCCGCTCGCATCGACGACTACCAGCTCAGGCTGCAGGCGACGATCCGCGTGGTCGGCGGGGCCTTGCCGTCCGGCGTCGAGCCGCAGATATGCGCGCCTGACGTGCCCGATGCGGCTGCGCCGGTGATGGCGAAATGGGGTACGCCTGCGGCTGCGCGGTATGCGAAGCGCACCAGCACGAGCGGCAGCCTCGATCTGGATCTGCCCGAGGTGCTGGGCGATGCCAGCGAAACCCAGGACACGCTGGCTTCGGCGAAGGCGTACTACGCCGCCATCGATCCCGACCGCAAGCGCACTACCTTCATCGACTGGCTGAAGGAGACCGGCTTTCTGGCGCGGAATCGGGACGGTTTTTCCTGGGCCGAACTGCAAGCGTCCTCGACCGCGCACGCCGTCTATACCAACAACTTCGATCTGGGTTTCGGGCGCGACATGTATGCGCGCGTGATCGGCTGTTCGGATGGCCCGGTGCCGCCGATGGGGCAGCCCATCGATATCGCCCGCCGTGGCCAGTGCGACATCGCGGCAGTGGTGGTGAACTATTCGAGCCTGGAAGGCGCCACCAAGAAGCTCAACCCGATGCTCGCCGTCGCCATGGAATACGCCGTCACGCCGGCCAGCAACGGCCGACGCATCGTGCAGTTCTACACGTTCGCTCCCGATCTCGTGACCGGCCGCTTCGAGCGCGTCCACAGCGCCAACCTCGACGGTCGCGGCGAAAAGTACCTGCCGCAGGTCTGCACCGTGTGTCACGGCGGCGCACCCGGCGGTCTCGATGACGGTGCCTATGTGAATGCCGGCGATGTGGGCGCCGCGTTTCTGCCATGGGATCTCGATTCATTCCTGTTCGCCGATGCGGATGGTGCGAACAGCGACCGGTCCTTCACCGACGAGTCGCAGCGCTCGCGCTATACGCGGGCCGCGCAGGCGGACTCCCTGCGCAAGCTCAATCAGATCGCCTATCTGACCTTCGACGACACGTTGCGGCCGACCCGCTATGCGCTGCTGGCGGAACTCGTCGAAGGCTGGTACGGATCGCAGTCGCCGCCGCCGGCGCGGGCGTTCGTCGACACGACCTTCGATGGGCGATTCACCCCGGCGGGATGGAGTGCGAACGGCGCCGACGGCGTTCCCGGTTCCGGAGACGAGAACCCGGCGAGCGCCGAGACGCTGTATCACGACGTCTTCGCCCGCAATTGCCGTGCATGCCATGTCGCGCATGTCGCGCCGGAAACGACGGCGGGTGGCACGCTGTGCGAACGATTGACACCCGTCGCCGGTGCGACGCGTCCGGCGGTGCCGCATCAGCTGCCCATTGCCTGCTATCGCCAGTTCGTCGCCGAACCGGCGCTGGCGAACCGGTTGTCGAATGCCGAAATGCCCTTCGCGCGGCTCACGATGGATCGCTTCTGGGTGGCAGGTGCAGGAGGCGCGAGTGCCGCCGACAACCTCATCGCTCACTTGGCGCAACTGACTCCGCCGGTCGTCGCCGGCGTGCCGGGAGAGCCGCGTGCCGACTTCTCATTCACGGCGCAGATCGATGACGATCACCCTGATCTGGATGTCGACAGCGCCGTCGACCTTGCCATCGATCCCGCCGGGACAAAGTTCGCCGATGCGCTGCAATGGTCGGTCGAACATTGCGCCGCGCCGGGACTCGCCTGCACCACCGTTGCCGTCGCGGGCGGCACTTCGCCGGCGGCACGTTTCGTCGTGCCGCAGATCGGGGCCTACAGCGTGAGCCTGACGGCGGCTACGCGCGCCGGGAGAGTCTCGGCGCCGGTCGTGAAGACTTTCTCGGTGGCAGGCCAGGATCCGCAGATCGATCTCGGCGAATTGCCGGCGACGCTGCAACTCGGTGGTGCAATGGTGGTGCAGCCCACCGTGACGCTCGGCAATGGCAGCCGCGCCGCACATCGCTACTGGCTGTCGGGACTGGAGAATCTCAGATTCACCGCGGGCTCCCGGATCTGCGATTCGCACGCCAACAGTTGCGGGCTCGATGAGGCGATGAGCCTGGAGTCGATTCCGGCCGTGCCGGCCAGCGGCACGTTCTCCCTGAGCGTGGCCGACGCCAGCGGTCCGGCGGTCGTGGGCAGCCACACGGTCGAACTCACCACCGGCCTGTCGCCGACGACCACGGCGATCCGCATTCGCCCCAACGCCGATGCCATCATCGACTTCGCCGAAGGCGTGACGGTGCCCGAGGGCGAAGTGCTCGGTATCCAGATTCTGAGCGGCCCGACGGCGGCGAACGTACTCGGCTCCGCCGAACTGCTCGGCAATCCCGGCGACCGGGTGCGTACCTATCGCCCGCCACCACGCTATGCGAACTACGACTCGGTGGGGATGCGTCACGGCGACGCAGAAGTGGTCGGTTTCAGGCTCCTGCGCCGACGGATCGCGGACGACCAGATCGTCGAACAGCGCGACTTCAGCCGCGAGATTCGCATCGAGGCCACGACCCGCTTCCAGACTCACGTGCTGGCGCAGGTCCTGCGCCGGACCGGTGCGTATCCCAGCGGATCGGACCGCGTACGCTGCGACAGTTGTCATGCCAACCTGTACGCCGACGATCTCGACGAGGCCGAGGTCTACCAGAACGTCCTGTCCAGGGTGGATCTTGCGCGTCCTGACGACAGCCCGATCGTGTGCTGGCCAGCGGTCACGTGCGCACCCGGTGGGCACGCCGGTCTCGATCGGGATCCTGGCGAGCCCGGCGGTGCGGATGACGATATGGCGCCCATCCGTGCATGGATCGAGGAGGGCGCAAATCGTTTCTGACGGCGCGGTGCTGCCGATCCTCACCGCGTGCGTCATAACGTGGCCATCGCAACGCGAACGGGGGTACGATGCGCCGACTTCGTTGTGACGCGCGTAACGGTCCGTCGCGAGTTCGGTCGGATATAAAGCCGATCCTGCCTTGAGAGCACCAAGAACGTATGGCAGTCCTCGACATCGAATCTCTGCTCAGGCCCATCGCGGACGATGCGCCGTGCGGTCGTGATCTGGAGTACGAAGAATCCTTTCTCGCGCTGCAGGAACTGGCCCGCGGCAAGCCCGAACAATCCATCGGCGACAAGGTCCGCCCGGCGCAGGATCCGTCCTGGCCCAAGGTGCGCGAAGCGGCCGAGGAACTCTTCGGCTCGACCAAGGATCTGCGTGTCGCAGGCATTCTGCATCTGTCGCTGCTCAAAACCGCCGGCATCGAAGGGCTCGAAGGCGGACTCGGCGTCATGCGCGGGCTGCTCGAGCGCTACTGGGACAACGTGTTCCCGATGCTCGATGCCGATGACGACAACGATCCGACGTTCCGCGTGAATTCGCTGGTGGCCGCGCTCGTCAGCGACGATGCGCTGGCGACACTGCGTCTTGCACCCATGGTGGAGTCACGGCAGTTCGGCAAGCATTCGCTGCGCTCGTACCGTATTGCCACTGGCACGCTCAATGTCGAGCTGCCGGACGGCACCGATGCCGCGCAGGAACTGGTGAAGATCGAAGGGGCTTTCGGCGACGCCAGCCCCGAATCGTTGACGGCGACGGCCGCCGCGCTCGCCGCTGCCGGCGACCACCTCAATGCCATCCAGCACGTGCTGCTGGACAAGGCCGACGGTATTCCGGACGACCTGAAGCCCCTGGCGACCGATCTGCGGGAAATGAAAGGCCTGGTGGATGCGCAGCTCGCCAAGCGCGGCGTGGGCGAGGCGGGCGACGCCGATGCCGAATCGGCAGAAACCGGTGGTACCGAAGGCATACCGGGCCGTAGTCAACCCATCAGCGGCACCATCCGCAATAGGTCGGATGTCATAACGACGATCGACAAGATCTGCGACTACTATGCGAAAGCCGAGCCCTCCAGCCCGGTTCCGCTATTGCTGCAGCGGGCGAAACGGCTGGTGGACAAGGACTTCATGGAGATCCTCCGCGACCTCACCTCAAGTGGCGTGTCTGAGGCGGAAGTCGTTGTCGGTCTTGAGAAAAGGGAATAGTGCGGCGTAGAGTACCCGCTGATTCCATCGGCGGTCCGGGCGTTGGCGTCACGCGCTGGTTCTGACGCAACTTCCTGCAACAATTTTTTGCACCCTTGACTGGGGCAGCTATCCGGGAGATTCGCGTGGCTAAAGAGAGCGGTCAGAAATTCATCGCGCGCAACCGTGCGCCGCGTGTGCAGATCGAGTACGACCTCGAAACCAACGGGGCGATGCAGAAGAAGCAGATCCCCTTCGTCATGGGTGTGCTCGCCGATCTGTCGGGCAAGTCGGCGGAAGAATTGCCGGAGATCGAGCAGCGCAAGGCGCTCGAAATCGACATGGACAATTTCGACAGCCGCCTCAAGGCCATGAAGCCGCGCGTGACATTCGCCGTGCCGAACAAGCTCACGGGCGAAGGCCAGCTCGCCGTCGACGTGACGTTCGAGAGCATGGACGACTTCTCTCCGGCCGCGATCGCCAAGAAGGTCGAACCGCTGGCGAAGCTGCTCGAAGCCCGCACGCAGCTGTCGAACCTCGTCACCTACATGGATGGCAAGGCCGGCGCTGAAAAGCTCATCACCAAGGCACTGCAGGACCCGGCGCTGCTGCAGTCGCTGGCTTCGGCACCGAAGCCCGCTGAATAACGGCCGCAGATCCAGGCAAATTTTCGAGGAGTCTTACGATGGCCGAAGCCAAGAGCGCCGGTGAGCAGCAAACCGGTACAGTCGAATTGGGCGATTTCCAGTCGCTGCTGACCAAAGAGTTCCGCCCCAAGAGCGATCGCGCGAAAGAGCAGGTCGAATCTGCAGTCAAGACGCTCGCCGAACACGTCCTGCAGGACAAGGACCTGATCGCCGATGACGCGGTCAACTCGATCAACGCGATCATCGCCGAGATCGACAAGAAGCTGTCGGATCAGATCAACGAAATCCTGCACCACGCGGACTTCCAGCAGATGGAAGGCACCTGGCGCGGCCTGCGGCATCTGGTGTTCAACACCGAGTCCAGCGAGACGCTGAAGATCAAGATCTTCAACGTCGGCAAGAAGGAGCTGGGCAAGACGCTCAAGCGCTATCCCGGCACGTCCTGGGACCAGAGCCCGATCTTCAAGAAGATCTACGAAGAAGAGTACGGCACCATCGGCGGCGATCCGTTCGGCTGCCTGGTCGGCGACTACTACTTCGATCATTCGCCGCAGGACGTCGAACTGCTGCGCGGCATGGGCCAGATCGCCGGCGCTGCGCATGCGCCGTTCATCACCGCGGCCGCACCGACGTTGATGGGCTTCGATTCGTGGCAGGAACTGTCGAACCCGCGCGACCTGACGAAGATCTTCTCCACGGGCGAATACGCCGCATGGCGTTCGCTGCGCGACTCGGACGATTCGCGCTACATCGGCCTGACGATGCCGCGTTTCCTGTCGCGTCTGCCCTATGGCGCGAAGACCGAACCGGTGGAGGAGTTCGCGTTCGAGGAGAACACGGCTGCCGCCGATTCTTCCAAGTACACCTGGTCGAATGCCGCGTACGCGATGGCGACCAACATCAACAAGTCGTTCTCGACCTACGGCTGGTGCACGCGCATTCGCGGTGTCGAGTCGGGCGGCACGGTTGCCGGCCTGCCGACGCACACCTTCCCTTCGGACGATGGCGGCGTGGACATGAAGTGTCCGACGGAAATCTCCATCACCGATCGTCGCGAAGCCGAACTGGCGAAGAACGGCATGATGCCGCTGCTGCACCGGAAGAATTCCGATGAGGCAGTGTTCATCGGCGCGCAGTCGCTGCAGAAGCCGGCGGAGTTCGAGTCGGCCGAAGCGACGGCAAATGCGGCACTCGCCGCGCGTCTGCCGTACATGTTCGCCTGCTCGCGCTTCGCGCATTACCTGAAGTGCATCGTGCGCGACAAGATCGGTTCGTTCAAGGAACGCGCCGACATGGAGAAGTGGCTGTCCGACTGGATCCTCAACTATGTCGATGGTGATCCGCAGAACTCCTCTGAGGAGATCAAGGCGCGCAAGCCGCTGGCCGGTGCCGAAGTCGAAGTGAGGGAAATCGAAGGCAAGCCGGGCTACTACGGCGCCGTCTTCCGTCTGCGTCCGCACTATCAGCTCGAAGGTCTCACGGTGTCGTTGCGTCTGGTTTCCCGGCTGTCAGGTGGAAAGTAATTCGACACCTGGAAAGAGGGAATCACTTCACAACGATGAACGTATTGCTCGACTAACCTGCATCCACGCTTTTCAGAAAGCGGTCAGGTGGTCGAAGGGTTTTTCAACGATTTAGGCCGACGAACGGAGCACAACAATGGCAATTGACTCATTTCTCAAACTGGGCGAGCTGAAGGGCGAGTCACAGGTCAAGGGTTTCGAAAACCAGATTCAGGTTCTCGCCTGGAGCTGGGGCATGTCGCAGAGCGGCACGACTCACCACGGCACCGGTGGCGGCGCCGGCAAGGTGAACATCCAGGACCTGAGCTTCACGCACTTCCTCGATTCTTCATCGCCTTCGCTGATGCTGGCCTGCTGCAAGGGCTCGCACTACGAAGAGGCAACCCTGACGATGCGCAAGGCCGGCGGTGATCCGCTGCCGTACCTCGTCATCAAGCTGAAGGACATCATCGTGACCTCCGTGTCCGGTGGCGGCAGCGGCGGCGAAGATCAGCAGACCGAAAATGTCACGCTGAATTTCGCCTCGTTCGAAGTCAGCTATCAGCCGCAGGACAACAAGGGCGCCAAGAAGGGCGGCGCGATCGAGATCAAGTACGACATCGCGAAGAACGCCTGATCGTCCTGTTTCGATTTTTTCTCTACCCCGGCGCCCTTCAGTGTTCGCACTGAAGGGCGCCTTATTGAACGAGATCCCTCATGTCGCCTGAAGAAAGCGTCCGTGCCGGTAATCTTTCGCAGGCGCTTCAGGATCTCCAGCAGCGGGTCCGCGGCAATCCGGGCGATGCCAAGGCCCGCATCTTTCTGTACCAGCTCCTGGCCGTTCTCGGTCAATGGGAGCGGGCAGCGACACAGCTCAAGGTTGCCGCCGATCTCGATTCCAGCACGCTGATTCTCGCGCAGGTGGGCCGTCAGGCCCTGCAGGCGGAGCAGCTGCGCACCCGCGTATTTGCCGGTGGAACGACGCCGCTGCTCATGGGCGAACCGGCGGGATGGGTTGCCTCGCTGCTGGAGGCGCTGCGTCTGTCCGCCGAAGGCCACTACGAGAAGGCGGCTGAATTGCGCGGTCAGGCACTCGACGGAGCGCCGACCGTGTCGGGCACGATCAATGGCGAGAAATTCGAGTGGATCGCGGACGCCGACTCGCGCATCGGGCCCTGTCTCGAACTCATCATCGACGGCAAGTACTTCTGGGTGCCGTTCGATCGCATCAAGTCGCTGCGCATGGAGGCGCCGGCGGATCTGCAGGACACGGTCTGGTTGCAGACCGTGGTGACATGGACCAACCAGGGACAGGTGCCCGCACTGATTCCCTCGCGCTATGCCTCGACCGAGTCCAGCGACGACGACCTGCTCAAGCTGTCTCGTCGCACGGATTGGGTGGTGCATCCAGCCGACACGTATTTCGGCGTCGGCCAGCGAATGCTGACGACTGACGCCGGCGAGTATCCGCTGCTGGAAGTCCGCGAAATCAACTTCGATACGCCAGCGGCCTGAGCCGCGCGCAGCACACGCCGACGACCCGCATGGCTGAACTGCTTCCCCAGGAACGACTGCAGCCATCGCTGCTCGACCGTCTTACCGACGATGCACCCGAGGCGCGGGAAGAAAGCCGCGACAAGCGCGTTCTGGGCATTTCGCAATTGCGGCAGAGTGTCCTGCGTGATGTCGGCTGGTTGCTGAATACCGTGCATCTGGAGGCCAGCCAGGATCTGGGCGAGTGGCCCGAGGTTGTGAGTTCCACCGTCAACTACGGTATCCCGGACCTCGCAGGCTCGTCCGCCGTCGGGCGCAACACGCTCGCATTGGAACGTGCCGTGCGCCAGGCTGTGCTCAACTTCGAGCCGCGCATCCTTCCCGACACCGTGAAAGTGACGGTTCGCATCGAGCCCGAGCAAATGACCCGGCATGCGATGTCCTTCATCATCGAAGGACAGCTCTGGGCCCAGCCCGTGCCCTTGAGTCTCTATCTCAAAACCGAACTGGATCTGGAAACCGGTTCGGTCACCGTCGCCGAGTCGTCGCGCTAGCCATGGACCCGAGGATTCTCCGCTACTACAACCGCGAACTGATGCATGTGCGCGAGATGGGCGCCGAGTTCGCGCGTGAGCATCCGAAAATCGCCGGCCGCCTGGGGCTGGAAGGTTTCGAGTGCGCCGATCCCTATGTCGAACGTCTGCTCGAAGGATTCGCCTACCTGGCGGCTCGCGTGCAGCTGAAGATCGATGCGGAGTTCCCGACCTTTACGCAGCATCTGCTGCAGATGATCTACCCGCACTATCTGGCGCCGACGCCATCGATGGCGATCACGCAGTTCCAGCCCGATCTGAAAGAAGCCGGTCTCGCGCTGGGCTACAAGATTCCGGCCGGTACGACGATGCGTTCGACCATCGGCAAGGACGATCGCACGCCCTGCGAATACCGCACTGCGCACGATCTGCAGCTGTGGCCGCTGGAAGTGAAGGAAGCGAAGTACTTCAGTTCGACGGCGGGTCTGGCCGCGATCGGCGTGACGCCAGGCGACGGCGTACGTGCCGGGTTGAGAATCACCTTTCGGGCGACCGCGGGTGTGCCGCTGTCGGAATTGCAGCTCGACGAGCTCAACCTCTATGTGAGCGGTGCCGATGCGCTGCCCGGTGCGCTCTACGAGACGATTTTCGCCAACAGCACCGGCTATATCGTGCGACCTCCCGGCGCGCGCGGCGGTGTCGGCCATCTGCGCGGCCGCAGTGCCATCGAACGTTGCGGCTTCGAGGATTCGGAGGCGCTGATTCCGTATTCGCGGCGTTCCTTCCAGGGATATCGGCTGCTGCACGAATACTTTTCGTTTCCCGAACGCTTCCTGTTTTTCCGCCTGCGGGATCTCGGCGCCGCCGTTCGCTCGCTGGCCGGCAACGAGTTCGAGGTCGTTCTGCTGCTCAATCGCGGCGTGCCGTGGATGGAGGGAACGGTCTCGGCCGACAACTTCCGGCTCTTCTGTACGCCGGTCATCAATCTGTCGGAGAAGCGCGCGGATCGTATCCATCTCGACGGTACGGAGCACGAATACCAGGTCGTCGCCGATCGCACGCGTCCGCAGGACTTCGAGATCTACGAAATCCTGCGCGCCGAAGGCTATGGATCGGGAACCGAGCCGGAAATGTTCTTCGAGCCGTTCTACGCGAGTACCGAGGCAACGTGGCATGGCCGGCAGAAAGCCTTCTTCACGATGCGACGCGAGCCGCGGGCGCTGTCGACGAAGCAGCGTTCGAAGGGACCCCGTTCCAGCTACATCGGCAGCGAGGTGTTCGTGTCGCTGGTCGATGCGGATCAGGCGCCGTATGCGAGCGAGCTGCGCCAGCTCGGATTGCAGGTGCTGTGCACGAATCGCGATCTGCCGCTGCACATGCCGATCGGCAAGGGTCAGACCGATTTCACCGTCGATATCGGCGCGCCGCTGACGGCAATACGCTGCATCGCCGGGCCGACCAAGCCGCGCGAGTCGACGGTGCAGGGCGAGTACGCCTGGCGCATGCTCAGTCACCTGTCGCTGAACTACCTGTCGCTGCTCGAATCGTCGGCGAAGGAAGGCGCCTCGGCACTGCGGGAAGTGCTGCTGCTGTACAGCGATCCGCACGACGCCGCCATCCAGCGCCAGATCGACGGCGTGCGTGACATCGTCGCGCGCCCGACCACCGGTCGGCTGCCCACGACCGGTCAGGTTTCCTATGTGCGCGGACTCGACATCCAGTTGACCTGTGAAGACGCGGCATTCCAGGGACAGGGGCCGTTCGTGCTGGGAGCGGTGCTCGATGAGTTTCTGCGGCGCCATGTCGCGCTGAACAGTTTTACGCGCCTGACCCTGAAAACACTCAACCGCGGCGAGGTAATGCGATGGCCGGCGAAGCAGGGCCAGCGACAGATCCTCTGAGGCAGCTCGCTGCGCTGCTGGAGAGGCCGCACGACTTCGATTTCTTCGAAGCGATGCGCCGTGTCGAATGTGCGTGGCCGGATCTGCCGCGCCTCGGCACGGCCGCGCGTCCGGTAGATGAGCCGGTCAGGCTCGGCCAGCTCGCCTCGCTCAGCTTTCCGGCATCGATGCTCGCGAGCGTCGAGCCGATCGATGGCGGACGTCTCAAGCTGCGGGGCTATTTCTTCGGCCTCTACGGATCGCATGGCCCCATGCCGTTGCATCTGACGGAGTACATCCACGACCGCGCCACGAATTCGCGCGACACCACGCTGGGTGCGTTCTCCGATCTTTTCCATCACCGCATGATGGAGCTGTTCTATCGCGCCTGGGCCAACGTGCGACCCACGGTGCATTTCGATCGTCCCGAGCAGGATCAGTTCGGCGGTTACGTCGCGGCACTGGCCGGCTTTGCCACACCGGCGCTGCGCAATGCCGATGCACTGCCTGACCGGGCCAAGCTGTATTTCGCCGGCACGCTGGCGGCGGGTGCCAAGACACGCGCCGGCCTCGAGTCGATGCTCAGCGAGTATCTGAACCTGCCGGTCCGCGTCGAGGAATGCGTTGGCGAATGGCTCAACGTCGTGGCGTCGGAACGGATGCGTCTGGGCAATCCCGACACCGGCGTGCTGGGGCAGAGTGTTCTGGGCAGCCAGGTGTGGAGTGCGCAGCACAAGATCCGGCTGGTGATCGGACCGGTGGAGGTCGGCAGCCTGCTGCAGTACCTGCCCGGCAGTCCCAGCCTCGATCGCCTGCGTGCGGCGGTCATGAATTATCTCGGTTTCGAGTATGCGTGGGACGTGCAGTTCATCGTGCGCAGTGCGCGACTGCCGCCTGCGAAACTCGGGCACTTCGGTCATCTGGGCTGGACCAGCTGGATGGCACCGGATGCGTTGGCCGGCAACGTCGACGACGTGATCATCGACGTTTCGGAGCAGCCGATCGCGGCGTAGCGAGTGAAGACACGAGCGGTCTGGTTTTACCGCTCTACAAAAGAATTGAATCGGATCTGGAGAACATCATGACGAATTTCACGGCCGCTGCATTGTTCGGCAAGCTCAACAAGCTCGCCTATCGATCGATCGAAAGCGCTACGAACTACTGCAAGTTGCGTGGCAATCCGGAAGTGGAGCTGGTCCACTGGATTCATCAGATTCTGCAGCTGCAGGACTCGGATCTGTTTCGAATCGTCAAGCAATTCGCCTGCGACCCGGCACGCCTTGCCGAAGGAATGGCGGGCGCACTGGATGAATTGCCCCGTGGTGCCCGTACCGTCGACTTCTCTCAGGATCTGGGCGACGCAACGCGGGAGGGATGGATGCATGCGACGTTGTCCTTCGGCGAGGCGCAGGTTCGTACCGGATACCTGCTCATCGGCATTCTCAACGAGCGGCATCTGAAGAATGTATTGCTGCGTATCTCCAAGGAATTCGAAAAGATCGAAGTTGAATCGCTGGTAAAGAACTTTGCCAAGATCGTCGAGGGCTCGCCTGAGAACGGTCAGACGTCAAGCGACAATTTCAAACTCGGTTCGGCCGGTGCGCCAGGTGAGATGAGTGGCGCGATGGCGCCGGCGCAGCTCGGCAAGCAGGAAGCGCTCAAGCAGTTCACGGTCGATCTCACCGAGCAGGCGCGCAGCGGCAAGCTCGACCCGATCGTCGGCCGCGACAACGAGATCCGTCAGGTGGTCGACATCCTCATGCGCCGCCGCCAGAACAATCCGATCCTCACGGGCGAGGCGGGCGTCGGCAAGACGGCAGTGGTCGAAGGTTTCGCGCAGCGCATCGTGCAGGGCGATGTGCCGCCCAGCCTCAAGGACGTCACGCTGCGCACGCTGGATGTCGGCCTGTTGCAGGCCGGTGCCAGCATGAAGGGCGAGTTCGAGAACCGCCTGCGCCAGGTGATCGAAGAAGTCCAGTCCTCGCCGAAGCCCATCATCCTGTTCATCGACGAAGCTCATACGCTGGTCGGCGCCGGCGGCGCCGCGGGTACGGGCGATGCCGCCAACCTGCTCAAGCCGGCGCTGGCGCGCGGCAACCTGCGCACCATCGGTGCGACCACCTGGGCCGAGTACAAGAAGCACATCGAGAAGGATCCCGCGCTGACGCGGCGCTTCCAGGTGGTGCAGGTTGATGAGCCGGGCGAAGAGAAAGCGATCCTCATGATGCGCGGCGTGGCTTCGACGATGGAAAAGCATCATCGCGTGCAGGTGCTGGACGAAGCGCTCGAAGCCGCGGTCAAGCTGTCGCATCGCTACATTCCGGCGCGTCAGCTTCCCGACAAGTCAGTCAGTCTTCTGGATACGGCGTGTGCGCGCGTCGCCGTGAGTCAGCACGCGGTGCCTGCCGAAGTCGACGACAGCCGCAAGCGCATCGTCGCGCTCGAAACGGAACTGGGCATCATCGGCCGCGAAAAGAACGTCGGCGTGAATGTCGGCAATCGCGAGAAAGATGCCAGCGAAAAGCTCGCCGCGGAGAAGGCCAATCTGGAAACGCTTGATGCGGCGTGGAAGAAAGAGAAGGCGCTGGTGGAGCAGGTTCTGGAAATCCGCGCGAAGCTGCGCGGCGATGTCTCGAAGGTCGAAGGCACCGGCAGCAAGCTGGAAGCCGCTGCGGAGGCGGTGGCGGCCGCCGCATTGCCTGAAGCGGAGCGGGCGGCCGCGCTGTCGAAGCTCAATGAACTGCAGCAGCAGCTGGCGGAAATCCAGGGCGAACGCCCGCTGATCCTGCCGAGCGTCGACTACCAGGCTGTTGCCTCCGTCGTCGCCGACTGGACCGGCATTCCGGTCGGCCGCATGGCCCGCAATGAAATCGACACGGTCATGCGTCTGGGTGAAGTCCTCAGCCAGCGTGTCATCGGCCAGCGCCACGCGCACGACATGATCGCCAAGCGCATCCAGACCTCGCGCGCCGGCCTCGACAATCCGAACAAGCCCATCGGCGTATTCATGCTCGCGGGCACCTCGGGCGTCGGCAAGACCGAGACCGCGCTGGCGCTGGCGGAAGCGCTCTACGGCGGCGAACAGAACGTCGTCACGATCAACATGAGCGAATTCCAGGAAGCGCACACGGTATCGACCCTCAAGGGCGCGCCTCCGGGATACGTGGGCTACGGCGAAGGCGGCGTGCTGACCGAAGCCGTGCGTCGCAAGCCCTACAGCGTCGTGCTGCTGGATGAAGTCGAGAAGGCGCATCCCGACGTACACGAGATTTTCTTCCAGGTGTTCGACAAGGGCGTCATGGAAGACGGCGAAGGCCGGGTGATCGATTTCAAGAACACGCTGATCCTGCTGACGACGAATGTCGGCTCGGAACTGATCATGAACATGTGCAAGGATCCGGAGCTGATTCCGGAACCCGATGCGATTGCGAAGGCACTGCGACCGGATCTGCTCAAGGTGTTCCCGGCCGCGCTGCTCGGACGCATCGTGACGATTCCGTTCTTCCCGCTGTCCGACACCATGCTGCACGAGATCATCCGGCTGCAGCTCGGCCGCATCCAGAAACGCATTGCCCGCAACCACAAGATTCCGTTCACGTACTCGGACGAGATGCTGAAGCTGGTGGCCAGCCGTTGCACGGAGCTAGAAAGCGGCGGTCGCATGATCGATGCGATCCTCACCAATACCGTACTGCCGCGAATCAGCCAGGAGATCCTGACGCGCCTGATGGAAGGCAAGGCGCCCGCGAAGGTGGCCATCGACGCAGCGAACGGCGATTTCACCTATCAGTTCGAGTGATCGTGCCGCGCTCCGGGCACGGCAACCCGGAGTGAGTCTCCCGCGATGACGACCGTCAACAGTCTCTGGATCGGCGACAGCCTGTCACCGCTGGCGTGTGCCTGCATTCGCTCGTTCCTGAAGATGGGACATGCGTTCCGTCTGTACTGCTACAGACCGCCGGACAACATGCCGGCCGGCTGCGAGCTGGTGGACGCGGCGAATGTCCTGCCCGAGAGCCAGGTGATTCGCTATTCGCGTGGCCCGGGCCGGGGCAGCGTCGCGCTGTTCTCGAACATGTTTCGCTATAAGCTGCTGCATCAGGTCGGTGGCTGGTGGGTGGATACCGACATGTTCTGTCTCACGCCTACGCTGCCCGATGCCGGCGTCGTCCTGGCGCAGGAGGATCGGCAGGGGCTCAACTGCGCCATCATGAGATTTCCGCAAGGGCATCCGGCGCTACTGGCAGGCTACGAAGAGTGCGTTCGTCGCGGCGATGATGTCGAGTGGGGAGACACGGGTCCGCGATTGCTGACACAGCTGGCGCAGAAGCACGCGTTGACGGACTGCATATTTCCTTCGGGCATTTTCTATCCGATTCACTATCGCCAGTTCTGGATCGTCTTCGATCCCCGTCGCGCCGCGGCCGCGAGCGAAGCAATTGGCAACGCGGCCTGCGTGCACCTTTGGAACAACATGATCAGCCGCTCGAACCTGGACCTGGCCATTCTTCCGCCGCGCGGCAGCCTGCTGGCCTCGATGTACGAGCAGACGATCGGTTTCGAGGGCTTCGCGAGCGAATACGTGCTGGCCGAGGACTGTGCGTCTGATGCGCTCGACCTGCGCATCGTGCCACTCGCTGACCCGGCATGACGCTCATCAGCGGGCTATGGATCGGGCCACGCTTCTCGCCGCTGGAGCGGGCGTGCATCGCGTCGTTTCTCCGGCACGGGTATTGTTTTGATCTGTACACGTACGGACCTGTCGCAGATGTGCCCGAGGGCTGTCGCATCGTCAGTGCCGAATCGATCCTGCCGCAGGCACGTATCTTCGTGCACGCGACTGGCGAAGGGCAGGGCAGCATCGGCGCCTTCTCCGATCTGTTCCGTTACGAGCTGCTGTTGCGCCAGGGCGGATGGTGGGTCGATCTCGATGTCTTCTGTCTGTCTGCTTCGCTTCCGGAACGGGAAATCGTGATCGCCCGCCAGGGTCCGACTGCGGTCAACGGTGCAGTCCTGCGATTTCCGCCCCACCATCCATTGATCGCTGCGGCGAGAGCGGCCTGCGAGTCAGCCTCGGCGCAAACGGATTGGGGCGAAATCGGCCCGCATCTGCTGACGCGCCTGGTTCGTGAACTGGGCCTGCAGTCGCAGGTGCTGCCGCCAGCGATCTTCTATCCAGTCGACTGGCAGCACTACTGGGCCGTACTCGATCCGCGTCGTTCCGCGGATGTGTTGCAGCGGCTGCAGGGAGCGGCATGTCTGCACCTGTGGAACGAGATGCTGCGGCGGATGCAGATCGACAAGGACGTACTGCCGCCGTTGGGCAGCGTGCTGCGGGCATTGTACGAGTCCACCATCGGACTCGATGGATTCGCGCACGAGTACACGCTGGCGCCGGGTTGCCCGGACAATGCCCTCGATCTGAGGATCAGGTCCTTCGATCCTTCACGGATCGAAGGACATCGTCCTCATCAGTAGACGAAGACTGCGCCGGAATTCGGGGCGCAGTTCGTGCCGGCGCCGGAGCAGTCGTCGAACTGATCGCCGTTGATGTTGTCGGCGTCGCTGGAGTCCTGGGTAGTGCCTACGGCGAGCGTGTTACCGTCGTCGCTCAGTGCTATCGCGGTGCCGAAGTAGTGCTCGCGCTGCGCATTCGGTGCCTTGATGTAGCGTCCCGCGGACCAAGCCGTTCCCGATCGCGTGAACAGGTAAGCGGCTCCCGAGTTGGGCAGCGCGGTGTCCGGAACGCCCTGGATACCGCGCGCACTGCCATCTTCCGCCGATGCTCCCACGGCGAGAGCGGTGCCCTCTGCATTGAGAGCCAGCGATCTTCCAAAGCCCATATAGTCCGTCGGACTCGCTGCGTTGATCTGGCCCTGCCCTGCCCAGGATGAACTAAAGGCGTACAGGTACACCGTGCCCGGGGAATAGACGACCGGATTCGCGGGATCGCCGGATGCAAGATTTTCTTCGCTCATGATCGCCAGTGTTGCCCCGTCGGCACTGAGCGCAACCTGCATGCCGAAGTATTCGTAGGCTTCCGGCGACGGGTTATCGATGCGAGTCGACGTCCAACTCGCGCCGTTCCGTCGGAAGACATGAACCGATCCGACCGACTGCTGCGTGGCTGGCGGCGTTCCCGCGACGACATCGTCATACGGAGAGCCAACGGCCAGTACCGGCGCGCCTGCCGTTCCCGCGAGCACGACGTTCTCTCCGAAGTAAGTCCACTGCACAGGAACGGTCGGGGTCAGTGTCGTGACGGGACTCCAGTTGGTGCCCGAACGCGAGAACACATAGACGGCGCCCACATAGGTCGTCGCGCCGACGGCACGTCCGGAAGCGCCGAGCGCCAGCAGGGATCCTTCCGGGTTGAGCGAGACGCTCACGCCGAACGAGTCGTTCGCCGCGCCATCGGCTGCCTGGATGAAGGCCGCCTGCTGCCATGTGCCGCCAGATCGCGTGAAGACATAAGCCGCGCCCCGATAGGAATCCCTGCCGTTCGACCCCACCGCCAGTGTGTTGCCGTCGGCGCTGAGGCTGATGCTGGAGCCGAATTGACTCGATGCCACCGTATTCGAGGCCTTGATGTAGGTCGCGGGCGACCATGAAGAGCCGGTGCGGGTGTACACGTACACGGCGCCGGACCCATATGCGCAATTGGCGGCTGCGCCGTTGCAGTCGTCGTTCTCATTGCCGCCGATACCGGTCGCTGCACTGTTGTCATCCGATGCGCCGACGACGAGCGTGTTGCCGTCCGCGCTCAGGACAAGGGTCCGGCCGAAATAACTGTACTCGCTGCTGTTGGACGCCTTGATGTATGTGATGAGGGACGCGCTGAGGCCGGCAATGGACATGACATTCGAGCGGGTGCAGCCACCGGCATTGCAGGCATCGATGGCATAGCTGCCGGTGCTCCAGTTCTCACGAAGCAGTATGACATTGACGTCGGTCGACCTGGCGGTTGCAGGCAGGTCCGTTCCGAGCTGCACGAAGTCGCCTGAGCCAGTGGCATCTTTCATGACGCGATAGCTGGTTGCGCCACTCGCGGCAGTCCAGTCGAAGTGCAGGGCGCCGGCAACCGTCGAAGCCGCCGCACGTGCGGCCAGCGGTGCCGCGACGTCATCGTCGGTGATGGTGATCAATACCTGCGTCGTCGGTCCCACGGACGCACCGCCGGTCGGTCCCGACAGCGTCACCGTCAGCGTCTCGCCGGTTTCGGGATTGGCGTCATTGATGATGGGAACGGTGACCGTCTTCGCCGCTGCATCACCGGCCGCGAATGTCACTGTCGCGTTTACCGCGGTGTAGTCCTGGGGCTGGGTTGCCGTGCCATCGCTGGTGGCCACCGTGACGCTCACCGCGCCGTCGGTGCCGTCCGTACGCGTGATCGTGAGCGTGGCATTGCCGGCGTTCTCGGCTACGGTCAGCGACGGGACGCTGAATTGCAGTCGTCCCGCGTTTCGCGAAGTGCCGCCGCCGCTACCGCCGCTGCCGCCTCCCGCTCCGACGCTGGTATCGACACCAGTGCTTTCCGTCGTTTCGCCGTCGTCGCCGCAGCCTGCGAGAACGGCACAGAGCGTCAGCACGCCCAGCGTCTTGATCATCGAGTATTTCATGTTGTTTTCCCTGGAAGCGCGCGGCTCAACGGAAGGTGTGCTGGATGCGCAGGCCGATGGTGAAGTCTTGGAAGTCGACGGAATCGAATGCTTCCAGCCGCTGGTATTCGAAGTAGCCCGAGATGTCGTACGCGAATTGCGCCGAAACGCCGGCGGCGAGACGGAAGTACGAATCGTCGGGCTCGTCGCTGACGACGATAATGGGCGGCGTCGGATCTGCCGAAGACGCGAAGGGATCGCTCGCGAACCGGACGCTGAACACTTCCGTCGCGTCCTCGAACTCGCGCACATACGTGCCGCGGAAATGGGGAATCACGACGCCCCAGTCCGTCCGCCATGCGTAGGAGATGCGCAGGCCGGCATTGCCGGTGGCCGATTCGTAGTTCTGTTCGTCGTACGCGAGATCCAGGCCGCTGGCGCCCGTTTCGACAAAGGAATCGATCGTCGTGTCGACGGCGAAGTAACCCAGCGTCGGCGAAATGGTGAAGCCGCCGGCCACGAAGTCATACCCCACGGAAATACCACCGCTGAATGATTCTCCACCGGTGGCGCCGCGCGCGACACGATCGATCTCGACGCCGCTTTCCGTATAGAGAATGTGGCGATGCGAGTCGTAGTCGGCGTCGGCATAGTTGAAGACGCCGTCGAAGTAGAAGTTGCCGAGATAGGCCGAGCCATAGAGCGAGCCCGACAGCGACTTGGTCGCGAGGTTGCCCTGGCCCGACGGACTGAAATCGAGTTCGGCCTTGCCGTACCCGATCGAGATGCCCGCCACCGTGGACTCGCCGAAGCGGTAGTCGACGCCGCCGGTGAATCCCCACTGATCCGACTCGAAGCCGTCGTCAGCGACGGTCGCGTCCTTCTCGCCGATACCGTAGTTGCCGCGCAGCCAGAAGCCCATGCGATTGTCGAGCAGGCCGCCGGGTTCGTCGGCGCTGGCGCCGCCGCCGAAGGTGCGCCGCAGGCTGTCGGCGACCTGTTCCGCCGAGATGAATTTGTCGCCGATGCGCAGGTTGAGTCCGGCCACCGACGTGCCGCGTTCGCCGGCGCGCAGCGCCAGGAGGCGATCCATCACGCCCTGGTACTGGGTGCGCGAGAAGATCAATGCCTGCGTGCGCATCGCGTTGAGGTCCTGGGCGCCCAGTTCGTCCAGGGCTCTCTGCTGCTCGGCAGTGCTTTCGTCGTTGATGATGCCGTAACAGCGATTGAGCAGGTCCTGCTGGTCGTCGGTCAGTCCGCTGCCTTCATTCCCTTCGCCCTGGTTCATGCTGAGGTCTTCGAGCCGCGGACAGAGGTCATCGAGGTTCCTGGCGACTTCGCGCTGGTTGGGCTTCAGCTCCAGTTCGGCGAGTGCGGGTGTCCCGGATGGCGGCGGCTCGGCCTGACCGATGGTGATCACTGCGGTATCGCTCGCCGTGTTGCCCGAATTGTCGGTGACGATGAGCGTGATCTGGTTCGTGCCGTCCGGGAGTGCCACATTCAGGATCGGTTCGTTGCCGAGCGGTGTATTGCCGTCGCGGAACCAGGCGTACGACTCGATCGTGCCATCGACATCAGTAGAGCCCGTGCCGTCGAGTGTCACGACTTCGCCAGGCTGGTTATCGGTATCGGCAATCGTCTGATCCAGGCCGGCATTGGCTGTCGGCGCCTGCGTCGCCTGGACGGTGATGGTGACGAGATCCGTTGCGGTGAGCGTGCTCGACGAGGAAGAAGAGCTACCGTCATCCTCGGTGATGATGAGGCGGATCTGGTTGACGCCGTCGGGCAGACGCACCGCCGGTGTCGGACCCGACGCGATCTGCACGCCCTGCGCATTGGTCCAGACGTAGGAACTGATCTGGGTCTGGCCGGGTACGGATGATTGTGAGCCCGCGCCATTGAGTGTCACTGATTCGCCGGGCAGGCCATCGGTATCAGCGACGGTCTGGTCCGGACCCGCGTCGGCCACCTGGGCCTGCACGTTCGTCGACATGAAGTACATCGGCGCCAGGGCTGCGGATGTCATCAGGGCGCGACGGACGGCACGGGTGATCTCCGCGCGTTGCTTATGCTTCTCCACTGTCACTGCTCTCCCATTCTGATCGTTGATTCTTGGCAGTCGCAACGTCGGCGTCTTCTAGGACGGCTCTTCGCTGCGGCGATAAACCGAACGCCCCACGTGCCTGAGCCTGATGCGCGTGTCGACATACACGCCCAGGCCCGCTCGCGCGGCGAGTTCGCAAAAATAGTAGTCCTCGGACAGGAATTCGCCGTCCAGAAGTCCAGTCGGAAAGAAATGCCGGATGCGATTTTCGTTCAGCGGATACTCGCTGACCTCGCCGTGCGCCAGCATTTTTTCCAGCGCGACCCGATCGATGCGCAGAAAGCCCGTCCCGACACGTCGCACGCGGCGATAGTCGGTATGACCCGGCACCGGCGTCAGGTCCTCGGGCTGCGGTACGCATACCCATTTCAGCGAGGCGCTCTTGCGAGGGTAGAGACCCCCCGTTATGGAAAACGGCGAGGCCAGCAGCCGACTCATGTCATCGCGCGTGAAGCCGACGTCGCCGTCGATGAAGATCAGGGTGGTGCAGTCGGACGCCAGGAACTGCGCAGTCAGCAGGTCGCGGGCGCGGGAGATGTTGGCCTGACCTTCCAGGCAGGTCCAACCGGCGTAGAGGCCGTGAGCCTCCAGCAATCCAGTGATGAACTCCCTCTCTGCCGTCCCGGTGTGTAGCGGCGTCGCCAGCAATGCCTTCATTGTTTGTTCTTGGCGAGGCCAACCGGCCGCTGAGAAAACGCGAGCCTACACCATCTCCCACAGGCATTCATGCGCCCGGAAGGGCATCGTCGCAATCGTCGCGAGATGTACCTAACGGGCGAACGGTCCGCGCCTCGCCGCTGTCACATCGTTGTCACTTCGATGTTTCCGTCCGACTCCATCAACAACAATGCGGAGGAACTGACATGGCAATCGGTGCACGCACGGTCGGCGAGGGCGAGCCGATCATCGACATGAATACCACCCCGTTGATCGATGTCCTGCTGGTGCTGCTGATCATGTTCATCATCACGCTGCCTCTGATGACCCATTCGACGAATCTGCAGATCGGCGGTGGCGTCGCGGAGCGCGTCGTCATTCCCGACGTGGTGTATGTCGATATCGACTTCGACGGCGCCGTGCTCTGGAACGGTGCGCTCGTGCGCGATTTCGAGCAGCTCGAAGGCTTTCTGCGCCATGAAGCAGCAAGGGCGAACCAGGCCGATCTGCAGGTTCGTCCGGACGGGCGTGCCGCGTACGACACGGTGGCCCGCGTGCTCGCACTGGCGCAGCGAAGCGGCATTGAACGCATCGGTGTGAGCAGCGGTACCGACTGAAGGTCGGCCGAAGGCCGCTTGACCGGCCCCGGCGTTGGGACCAGAGTTTCCGCGTCCTTCATGTCGGGGTGATGAGATGTATCAGGCCGATCCGCAGCGCTACGAGCGAATGGTCTACGGGCGCTGCGGGCGCAGCGGCCTGCGGCTACCGCGCATATCGCTCGGCCTGTGGCAGAACTTCGGCGGTCCGGCCCCGGGCGACGATGCCCGCGACATGGTGCTGCGAGCCTTCGATCACGGCATCACGCACTTCGATCTGGCCAACAATTACGGGCCGCCGCCCGGTTCGGCCGAAGCCAATTTCGGACGCATTCTCGCGAGCGATCTCGCGGCGCATCGCGATGAACTGATCATTTCGACCAAGGCCGGCTACTTCATGTGGGACGGCCCCTACGGCGAATGGGGCTCGCGCAAATACCTGCTGGCGAGCCTCGATCAGAGTCTGCGGCGTCTCGGGCTCGAGTACGTCGACATTTTCTATTCGCACCGCGTCGATCCCGACACGCCGCTCGAAGAAACGATGGTGGCGCTCGACAGCGCAGTCCGCGCCGGCAAGGCGCTGTACGTGGGCATCTCGTCCTACGGACCCGAAAAAACGCGCCAGGCCGCGGCATTGCTGCGCGAAATGAAAACGCCGTTCGTCATTCACCAGCCCTCCTATTCGCTGCTGAATCGCTGGGTGGAGAAGGGACTGCTCGATGTGCTGGACCAGGAAGGCCTGGGCTGCATCGTCTTCTCGCCGCTGGCGCAGGGACTGTTGAGCGAACGGTATCTGCAGGGGGTGCCGGAGAATTCGCGCGCCGCCCAGAATGCTTCCTTCAACCTGCAACTGATCAACGAGCGCAATCTCGGGAGCGTGCGTACCCTGAGCGAGATCGCGCGTCGTCGCGGCCAGAGCCTGGCGCAGATGGCGATTGCCTGGGTGCTGCGACGTCCGACGGTTACCAGCGCACTGATCGGGGCGAGCCGCTGGTCGCAGATCGAGGAATGTCTCGGGGCGCTGTCCAATACGCACTTCGATTCGGCGGAACTGGTGGAAATCGACCGCCATGCGCTCGATGGCAGTCTCAATATCTGGGCCGCCTCAAGTAGGGAATAGCCCGAAATCCGCCGCGGAAATCCTGCTCCGGGCCGAAGTCGGGTAGCATACGCACCCCGGCGCCGCCCAAGCGCCTCCCGTTATTCATAACTTTTCTGCCGCGACGATGGCGCCGCGGCATCGACAGCGGCTTTCACGAAAATGCTTTCCACTTCCAATGTTTCGATCCAGTTCGGCGCCAAACCGTTGTTCGAAGGCGTCACGGTCAAATTCGGCGACGGCAATCGCTACGGCCTGATCGGCGCCAATGGCAGCGGCAAGTCGACGTTCATGAAAATCCTGAGCGGCGAGCTGGAACAGTCGAGCGGCGAAGTGATGCTGCAGGCGGGCCTGCGCATGGGCAAGCTCAATCAGAACCAGTTCGCGTATGAAGACGAACGCGTGATCGACGTCGTGCTGCAGGGTCACCAGGAAATGTGGCACGCGATGAAGGAACGCGACCTCATCTACGCCGACGCCCACGCGACCGACGACGACTACATGAAGGCCGCGGAGCTCGAAGCGAAGTTCGCCGAGTACGGCGGCTACGACGCCGAGGCGCGTGCCGCCTCGATTCTGGTCTCCGCCGGCATCGAGGAGCAGTATCACAATGGCCCGATGCGCGAAATCGCGCCCGGCTGGAAGCTGCGTGTGCTGCTGGCGCAGGCGCTGTTCTCGAAGCCCGACGTGCTGCTGCTCGACGAACCGACCAACAATCTCGACATCAATTCGATCCGCTGGCTCGAAGGCGTGCTCAACGAGTACGACACGACCATGATCATCATCAGCCACGACCGGCACTTCCTGAACCAGGTGTGCACGCACATGGCCGACCTCGATTTCGGCCAGATCAAGATCTGGCCGGGCAACTACGACGACTTCATGCTGGCTTCGACGCAGGCACGTGCCCGCGTCGAAGCGTCCAATGCCAAGGCCAAGGACCGCATCTCCGACCTGCAGGAATTCGTGCGGCGCTTCTCGGCCAATGCGTCGAAGGCGCGTCAGGCGACTTCACGCGCGCGCCAGATCGAGAAGATCAAGATCGAAGAGATCAAGCCGTCGTCGCGACAGAATCCGTACATCCGTTTCGATCAGGCGAAAAAGCTGTATCGCAACGCCGTGACCGTCGAGCACCTGGGGTTCACGTATCCGGGCACCGATACGCCGATCCTCACCGATTTCAATATGACGGTCGAAGCCGGCGAGCGCATCGCCATCGTCGGCGCGAACGGCATCGGCAAGACCACGCTCATCCGGTTGCTCGCCGGCCAGTTGCAGCCCACGAGCGGCACCATCACGTGGGTCGAGAATGCGCAGCTGGGCTACATGCCGCAGGATCCGCAGGCCGAGTTCGCGAACAAGGTGGATCTGTTCACCTGGATGAGCGAATGGCGCGCCAAGAGCGACGACGATCAGATCGTCCGTGCCACGCTGGGACGGCTGCTGTTCTCGGGCGATGAGACCCGCAAATCAGTGCATGTGCTGTCGGGCGGCGAGAAGGGCCGCATGATCTACGGCAAGCTGATGCTGACCAAGCCGAACGTGATGCTGCTGGACGAACCGACGAATCACATGGACATGGAAACGATCGAATCGCTGCAGATCGGCGTGGAAAAATATCCGGGCACGCTGATCTTCGTCTCGCACGATCGCGAATTCGTCGGAGGCCTCGCCACCCGCATCATCGAGTTGCGCGAGGGCGGCAAGATCATCGACTTCAAGGGAACGTACGACGAGTACCTGAAGTCGCAGGG
>CAYWHG010000035.1:0-34537 GCA_964457865.1 uncultured Steroidobacter sp. | reverse complement strand
GCTCTGGAATCGTCGCGCCAGCTTGCCTGCAGGGATGAAGTCTTCTGAAACCTAGGGCCTAGCGCCTAGGGCCAATGGCACTTACTTAACGAGTTGACGGTTGACAGTTGGCGGTTGACGGCCAGAAAAATGCCTTCCTTTCCGACCGTCAACCGTCAACGGACAACTGTCAACCCGCTTAACTAAGCGCCATTGCGCCTAGGGCCTCTCTTATTGAGGCACCTCCGACGCACACACCACCGCATTCGTCCTGCCCCGCAGGCAGACATCGAAGCGAAAGCCTTCGGCGTCGGGGCCGGGGTCGACGATGACGATGGTGGCATTCGTCGGCTGACCGGGCGACAGCAGGCGATCGGTGGGCGTGCCGGTATCGAGATATTCCGCGGGTTCGAACTCGCGGGCACGGACCTGGTCGCCCCAGCGATCCTCGAGCACGAGGCGCAGCAACGGATACGGTTGCCGGAAGCCGGCGCGATTGGTGACGCTGGCGCGCACCTTGAGCGTGCCCGGCTGCGCCGCATCGGACACGACGCCCCACTGCTTCACTTCGTAGGCATGCAATTGCCAGTCGGGAGTGAGTTTCATGCCGAACACATCATAGATGCGGACGACCGGTGGGCCGAGTGTCGGATGGCGCGCGAAGTCGGAGCGATAGTGATGAACGAACTGGGCCAGCAGCGCCAGCACGAGCGGTGCGGCGAGAATCTTCCAGATCAGTGCCGTACCGGTCGCTGAGCGTCGCCCGGCGAGGGTGTGCAGTTCATCGTCGGAAGCCGACTCCTGAAAGGAGCGTCGTTGCTGTGCCGCGAGGCGCTGCGCGAAGCGCTGCTGCTCCTCTGCGGCCGATTCGAGTGCCCGATCTTCGGCGGCAACGAAGTCGTCGATCGCATCGTCGCCTTCGGACACCTCGATGCCGTCATCGTCGGGAATTTCGTCGGCAACCTCCTCGTCGATGTCGTCGAGATCGACCCATTCTTCCGTGACTTCCTGGCGGATCTGCTGGTCTGCCGGATCGTCCATCACGCGGTACGTGCCGGTGATTTCGATATGCCGGCCTTCGAGCGTGATGTCTTCCTGCGCGTGCGGTTCTTCGACTTCGATGTCAGCCGCGGGCGGCTCGGGTTGCACGTAGCGGCCGGAACTGGTTTCTTCGACTTCGTTTTCTTCGATCAGCCGCGCGAGCGCATCGAACTGCGTATGACAGCGACCGCACCGTACCTGACCGTGCGCAACGCGCAGGATTTCGCTGGTGATGCGAAATATGGTCTGGCAACTGGGGCACTGGGTCAGCAAGCGCGGTCCTTTCGAATGCCATCGATGCGTGCCCAGCCGTCGCGCACGCTTGTCGGTGCGATATCAAACCATGCTGCGTAAGGAGTCGCCACCTGCGCTGCCTGTTCCGCGAGCAGGCCGGACAGCACGAGGGCGCCGCCCGGCTTCACCAGTCCCGCCAGTGTCGTGCTCAGTGCGATGAGCGGCTCTGCGAGGATGTTGGCGAGCACGATGTCGGCAGGCTCTGCCGGCATGTTCTCTACAGTGCAGACCGCGAGACGGTCGTGAACGCCATTGCGGCCGGCATTGTCGCGGGTTGCGATGACTGCCTGCGGATCGATGTCGACGCCGAGCGCCGCGCGCGCGCCCAGCTTCAATGCGGCGATCGCCAGGATGCCCGAGCCGCAGCCATAGTCGATGACGGTCTTGTCGCGCAGATCGGCGCTGTCGAGCCAGGAAAGGCACAGGGCGGTGGTCGGATGGGTTCCCGTGCCGAAGGCGAGTCCGGGATCGAGATCCAGGAAGACGGCTTCAGCCGACTCCCCTTCTCCCGCTCGCGGGAGAAGGTCAGGGGTGAGGGCAGCTGCCTCCGGCCTCATCCCCGCCGGGCAGATCCACAGACGCCGTCCGAACCGCATGGGCCGGAAATCCTTCAGCCATTCGCGTTCCCATGGACGATCTTCGAGAATTTGGAACTCGGGGGCGAACTGCAGGGCGGGCAGGGCTGCGGTCAGTTGCGAACGCAACAGCGCTTCGATCACGAGCGGCTCGGCGCTGGCGTCGAACAGTGCCTTGATCTTTACGCTGGGCCACAGCGGCGTGGTCCCCGGGGCCGGCTCCAGCACCGGATTGTCGGCGGCATCTTCAAGCGTGATCGATATCGCGCCGGCGCCGAGCAACGCGTCTTCGAAGGGTTCCGGATCGGCAGAGCCGACGAGGAAGGTGAGTTGAAGGAAAGGCATGGTGATGCGGTGAGGAGAAGATGTAGCGATGACGCGAGAGGAGGAGTGGCGCTCATCGCCCGGAGTCTGACGTCATCACCTCATCACTTCATCACCACATCACAAGACACAGTCACTTGATCCCCAACCTCCGCTCCAGATAGTGAATATCCAACCCGCCCGCCTTGAACGCGGCGTGATTGAAGATTTCCTGATGCAGCGGAATGTTGGTCTTGATGCCTTCGATGACCATTTCCGACAACGCGTTCTTCATGCGTGCGATCGCGGTGTCGCGGTCTTCGCCGTAGGCGATGACCTTGCCGATCATCGAATCGTAGTACGGCGGCACGACGTAACCGCTGTAGAGATGGCTGTCGACGCGGATGCCGGGACCACCCGGCGGATGGAACAGCTTCACGGGACCGGGCGAGGGGATGAAGCCCTTCGGGTCTTCGGCGTTGATGCGGCATTCGATGGCGTGTCCGCGGATCTGGACGTCGTTCTGCGTCCACGGCAGCTGCTCGCCGGCGGCGATGCGCAGCTGCGCCTTCACGATGTCGATGCCGGTGATGAGTTCGGAGACGGGGTGTTCGACCTGCACGCGCGTGTTCATTTCGATGAAATAGAACTCGCCGTCCTGGAACAGGAACTCGAGCGTGCCGGCGCCGCGATAGCCGACGTCGCGGCAGGCCGCGATACAGCGATCGCCGATGGCCTTGCGCTGCTTCGGCGTGATGCCCGGCGCGGGCGCTTCCTCGATGACCTTCTGGTGGCGGCGCTGCAGCGAGCAGTCGCGTTCGCCGAGATGGATGACATTGCCGTAGTGATCGGCCAGCACCTGGATTTCGATGTGGCGCGGCTTCTCCAGGAACTTCTCCATGTAGACCTCGGCATTGCTGAAGGCCGCGAGGGCTTCCGCCTGGGTCACATTGATCGCATTCAGCAGCGTGGCTTCGCTGTGCACGACGCGCATGCCGCGGCCGCCGCCGCCGCCGGAAGCCTTGATGATGACCGGATAGCCGATCTCGCGCGCGATCCGGAAGTTCTCCTCGTTGTCCTGACCGAGCGGACCGTCCGAACCCGGGACGCACGGCACGCCGGCCGCCTTCATCACGCGAATGGCCGACACCTTGTCGCCCATCAGGCGAATGGTTTCGGCCTTCGGGCCGACGAAGATGAAGCCGCTTTTCTCCACGCGCTCGGCGAAGTCCGCATTCTCGGACAGGAAGCCGTAGCCCGGATGGATCGCGACCGAGTCGGTCACTTCCGCGGCGCTGATGATCGCCGGCATGTTGAGATAGCTTTCCTTCGAGGAAGGCGGCCCGATGCACACCGATTCGTCGGCGAGCAGCACGTGCTTCTGGTTGTAATCGGCGGTCGAATGCACGGCCACCGTCTTGATGCCCAGTTCGCGGCACGCGCGCAGGATGCGAAGCGCGATTTCGCCGCGATTGGCGATGACGACTTTTTCGAGCATAGGGATTGGGGAGAAGTGCTAGGCGCTAGGCCCTAGGCGCTAGGTTTAAGAACACGAAGGAGCCCGGGGCGAAGGTCGTCTTCCTGCGCGTAGCGCATTCCGACTAGAGCCTGGCGCCCAGGGCCTAGTTGCTCACTCGATGATGAAGAGAGGCTGGCCGAACTCGACCGGCTCGCCGTTCTTCACCAGTACGGCGGTGACCTTGCCGGCCTTGTCGGACTCGATCTGGTTCATCATCTTCATGGCTTCGATGATGCAGAGCGTGTCACCGACGTTCACTTCGCTGCCGATGTCGACGAAGGACTTCGCGCCTGGCGTCGCGGCGGAATAGAACGTGCCGACCATCGGTGCGGTAACGGTGTGATCGTTGCGTGCGGCCACGGGGGCAGCAACGGCCGCAACCGGCGCCGCGGCAACGGCCATCGGGGCGGCTGGCGGAGCGGCGTAGTGCACCATCGGTGCCTGCGCTCCACCCGGGGGATAGCGGCTGATGCGTACCGACTCTTCCCCTTCACTGATCTCGATTTCGGCAATGCCCGATTCTTCGAGCAGTTCGATGAGTTTCTTTACCTTGCGGATATCCATGCGATGTCCTCTTTGTTCTTTTCCTGGTGCGGGTCTATTTGTGGGTGTGGGCGGCGAGGTGGTGAGCAGCGGCGCGCAGCGCCAGCTCGTACCCGAAAGCGCCCAACCCGGTGATGGTTCCGACAGCAATGTCGGAGAAGTACGAGTGATGCCGGAAGGCCTCTCTCGCGTAGACGTTGCTCAGGTGCACTTCGATAAAGGGGACCTTCACGCCCAGTAGCGCATCGCGCAGGGCGATGCTGGTGTGGGTCAGTGCAGCCGGATTGAAAATGATGAAGGCCACGTGTGTGCCCGGCGCCTCATGGATCTGGCCGATCAGCTCCGCCTCCGAATTGCTCTGGAAGGTGGACAGATGATGTCCGGCCTCCGCGGCAATCTGGGTCAGCCGTGCCGTGATCTGATCCAGCGTGATCGCCCCATAGAGCCCCGGCTCGCGCGTGCCGAGCAGGTTCAGATTCGGGCCGTTGAGGAGCAACAGGTGGGCCATAAGCCGTTTCTTGATCGGGCTCGTCAGGGTTACTTAGCCGGAGATGGCGGCGAGTTTTACCAGTTTTGCGGCGCTTTAGCGATGCTTTCGAGACGAATGCGGGGAGGGCTGCCGATCCGATTCAGGCAAATCCGCAACAGATGGGTACCGGCAGATCGCCGGAAATGAGCCTGCAACTCAGGAAATCGGGCGGATTTTTGGCCGTTGGCAGGCCGCCTCAGCCCTCGGCCGGCGTCGCTTCCTGCAGTTGTCCAGCGGCAACGGCGCGCGCCGCGGTCGGCGTAAGTTCGCCGCTGTTGACCCGCTGCACGGCGTCGATCATGACCTCGGACTGGGACTTCGTCAGTTCACCGAGATGAGTGAGCACGATCCGGCCCTGGTTATCGGTGAAGACGGTGAATGGAAAGCCGAGCGATCCCATGCCGAAGCTGTTGACCGCATCGAGACCGTCCTGCTCGCCGATCAGGATCGGGTAGTCGATGCCGATGTCGGTGGCGTACTTGAGTACGTCGTCGCGGAAGTCGACAGCCACGCCCACCACCTGGAACCCTTCCGCTCCATGCGTCTGGTTGATCTCCCGCAGCAGCGGAATCTCGCGGCGACACGGTGCGCACCAGGTGGCCCAGAAATTCACGATCATCGACTTGCCCGGCCAGGAGCGGATCGAGCGCTGGTTGCCCTCGCGATCTTCCAGCGTGAAGTCGGGCAGGTCCGTGGGGATGACCGTCTCGGGTGCCGCTGGTTCTGAAGTGGTTGCGGTCACCGGCGCAGTCTGGGTGGCGCTCTGGGGCGCAATGCCATAGCGGTAGATGGCGAACCCGGTGGCGGCGGCCACGACCGCAACGGCGACATAAACAACTGCTTTCACTGGAAACCTCTGCGGGGAGAGGAGAACGGGAGGCCGCAATAAAAGAGGAAAAAAAGAAGGGGAAAACTGTTCGAAGACAAAGATCGTCTCTTCGAATAAACCTTCTTTTATGCCTCTTTTATTGCGGCCTCTTGCTCTTCCTTGTCTTTCTCTGAATCGGACTAACCGGGCGCGAAAGCCGCCGCGACATGGTCGCGGAAGCGTTCGGCGGGCGTGAATCCTACCAGCCTGAAGTTCTTGCGTTCGACCCCCGTGGCCGTGAAGAACGCGATGGTCGGCGGGCCGAAGATCTCGAAGTGCGCCAGCAGGGCCTTGTCGTCGTCATCGTTGGCGGTGACATCGGCCTGCAGCAGAACGGCGCTGCCCAGCGCGGCCTGCACGCCGGCATCGGTGAAGGTGTATTTCTCCATTTCCTTGCAGGCGACGCACCAGTCTGCGTAGAAGTCGAGCATCACGGGCTTGCCGGCGGCGGTCGCCGCCGCGACTGCGCGCTCGAGATCGGCGACGGACTTGATCCGCTGAAATGCCAGGCCGTGATCCTCCTGCGCACCGATCGTTGTTCCGCCGCCGAGGCGCAGATTGCCGAGCGGCTGCAGCGGATCGTGGTTGCCGGAGGCAGCGCCGATCAGCAGCAGGATGCCGTAGACGACCGCCATGAGCCCGACCGCGCGCACGGGCGAGGCAATCGGCGCACCGCTGCGGCCCTTGAGCGAGAAGATCCAGAAGCCGGCGATGCCGGCGAGTGCCGACCACAGCAGCATCGTGAAAGCATCCGGCAGCAGCGGCTGCGCGAGATAGATCGCGACACCGAGGAACAGCACCCCGAAGAGCTGCTTGATCGTGTCCATCCACGGTCCAGCCTTCGGCAGCAGCGTGCCGGCAGACGCGCCGACGATCAGCAGCGGCACACCCATGCCGAGTCCCGTCGCATACAGGGCCGCGGCGCCGCGCAGGATCTGGCGCGACTGACTGATCACCGACAGTGCCGCGATGATGGCGGGCGCGACGCAGGCGGTGACGACCAGCGCCGAGAGCGCGCCCATGATGAAGGTGCCGATGTAGGTGCCCGACTTCTGCTGGTTGCTGACGTCGGTCAGGCGGGTCTGCAGCGCCGCCGGCATCTGCAGCGTGTAGGCGCCGAACATCGCGAAGGCCAGCGCGACGAACAGCAGCACCATCAGCGTGATGATCCAGGGTTGCTGGAAGAAGGCCTGCGGCGCCTGCTTGAAGGCGAGCACGAAGATCGCGCCGGCGGCCGCATAAGTCAGCGCCATCCCCTGCACATACGTGAAGGCGAGAGCGAAGCTGCGCTTGCGCGTCACGTTCTCGCCCTGGCCGACGATGATGCCCGAGAGGATCGGGATCATCGGCAGCACACACGGCGTCAGCGACAGCAGCAGCCCGGCGCCGAAGAACGTCAGCAGGGCGTAGATGAGATTGTCGCCCTGCAGCGCCGCCGCGAGGACGTCCTGTTCGGCGACCAGCGGCGTGTTGCCCGGGGCCACCGCGGCGGGCAGCGTCGTCGCCGCATCGGTTGGCGGCAGCTCGACCGACACGACCTTGCTGATCGGGTTGTAACAGAGGCCGCCTTCGGCGCAGCCCTGATAGGTGACATTCAGTGTGAGCGTTCCGCCCGAACCTGCGGGCCGGGCAACGGGCAGGCTGGCTTCGAGGACTTCGTGATAGACCTCGGTGTCGCCGAAGAACTCGTCGTGCTTGGGATCGCCCTGCGGCAGCTGCAGCTGGCCGAGCTGCACGTTCGGCGTGTCGGTGGTGACTGCGATGCGGTGCTTATAGAGGTAGTAACCGTCGGCAATGATCCAGGTGAGCGCCACGGAATCGGGCCGCTCCATGCCGGCGCCGAACCTGAAGGCTTCGTCCGGCGGCAGGAAATCATCGTTCGATGTTTTCGGCTTCAGGAAGGATCTCAGGTCGGCGCCACCCGCGGCCGCCGCGGGGACGGGGACGTCGGTCTTCCATTTCAGCGGCGGATAGCACAGCCCCGCATCGGCGCAGCCCTGCAGTTTCAGCTCGACGGCGAGCTTGTCGGGCCGGCCCGAGTGAAAGGTGATCGGCACGGGCACGTCGACCTTGCCGCGATAGATCTCCTGTTCACCGAAATATTCGTCGCTGTGGGCTTCACCCTGGGGCCAGTCGGGCTCGCCAAGCTGCACGTCAGAAGATGCCCTCATCCCATCCTTCTCCCGCGAAGCGGGAGAAGGGGAGTCGGATGAAGCCGCATTCGCAAGGGCGATGCCCATTTTCTTTTTATAGAGGTAGTAACCCTTCTCGATGTTCCAGCTGACGATCAGCCGGTCGTTCTCGATCCGCGTCGTGTACGTGTAGGCGACTTCGGGCCGCAGGAACTCATCCTTGGCCCACGACGGCGCAACGGCACCCAGCAGCGCCAGTAGTGCGATTCCGATCCTGGCCAGTAGCCAGGGGCCAGCAGCCAGTCCGCGCGGGACTTCCGTTGGTCGTCGCCCAGTCTTCGTCATCATCTGTCCTTTTCCACAACGCCCTGTCGGACCCACGCCAGATATCGTTCGTTCCCGCCCGTGACCGGGACGACCACCAATTCTGGGAGTTCGTAGGGGTGCAGGGCATTGAGCCGTGCCTCAAGTTCGCCAAGCCGTCCCGCCGTGGTCTTGATCATCAGAAGCACCTCGGGATCGTCCTGCAGCTCGCCCTTCCAGACATAAGTCGACCGTATCCCCTCGACGCGATTCACGCAGGTGGCCAGTCGTTCATTGACCAATACCTCGGCCAGACGCTGCGCCGTGGCGCTGTCGGGGCAGGTCGAAAGCGCCAGAATTACTTGGTCAGTCATGGGTTTACTGCGAACCAGCCGGGCCGCGAGAATAGCGGTGCGATCCCGCAGTGTCACTCGCCTGCCACGGAAACTGCGCTTGAATTTAAAAAGTCGGCCCCTATGATTAGCAGCCGCCAGGGGTGAGTGCTAACGCCGTTCCGGCGGGGCCGCCACCCCGGCGAATCCCGATTCGTTCCTAATTCATCAAGACCTTTATTCGAGGTTTGAGCTATGGCTGACAAGCTGAAGATTCGTCCGTTGCACGATCGCGTGATCATCAAGCGTCTCGAAGAAGAGCGCACCTCCCCCGGCGGCATCGTGATCCCGGATTCGGCGACCGAAAAGCCCATCAAGGGCAAGGTCGTTGCCGTGGGCAAGGGCAAGATCCTCGAAGACGGCAATGTCCGCGCGCTCGACGTCAAGGTCGGCGACAACATCCTGTTCGGCAAGTACAGCGGCACGGAAGTGAAGGTCGACGGCGAAGAGCTTCTCGTCATGCGCGAAGAAGACGTGATGGCCGTCATCGAGAAGTGACGTTACGAAGCGTCGCTACGCGACGCGCGTGACGTCATCCCCGCGCAGGCGGGGATCCATCCGGATCTGGATTCCCGCCTTCGCGGGAATGACGGAAAGGAAGGAAGACGTCGCCAAGTGACTCCGCAGAACACAGACATCAGTATCAGAGGTTGAACTCACATGGCAGCTAAAGAAGTACGTTTCAGCGATGACGCCCGCGCGCGCATGCTCAAGGGTGTGAACATCCTGGCAAACGCCGTCAAGGCGACGCTCGGCCCCAAGGGCCGCAATGCGGTGCTCGAAAAGAGCTTCGGCGCCCCCACCGTCACGAAGGACGGTGTGTCGGTCGCGAAGGAAATCGAACTCAAGGACAAGTTCGAAAACATGGGCGCGCAGATGGTGAAGGAAGTCGCTTCCAACACGTCTGACGAAGCCGGCGACGGTACGACCACCGCCACCGTGCTCGCCCAGGCCATCGTTCGCGAAGGTCTGAAGGCTGTCGCCGCCGGCGCCAATCCGATGGACCTGAAGCGCGGCATCGACGCCGGCGTTGTCGCCGCTGTCGAAGAGCTGAAGAAGCTCTCCAAGCCCTGCAAGGACCAGAAGGCCATCGCGCAGGTCGGCACGATCTCCGCGAACTCCGATGAATCGATCGGCAAGACCATTGCCGATGCGATGGAAAAGGTCGGCAAGGCTGGCGTGATCACGGTTGAAGAAGGCTCGGGCCTGCAGAACGAACTCGACGTCGTCGAGGGCATGCAGTTCGACCGCGGCTACCTCTCGCCGTACTTCATCAACAACCAGCAGGCTCAGACCTCGGAGCACGACAGCCCGTACGTCCTCCTGTACGAGAAGAAGATCTCCAACGTCCGCGAAATGCTGCCGCTGCTCGAAGGCATCGCGAAGGCTGGTCGTCCGCTGTTGATCGTCGCTGAAGACGTCGAAGGCGAGGCCCTGGCAACGCTGGTCGTCAACACGATCCGCGGCATCGTCAAGGTTGTTGCCGTCAAGGCGCCGGGATTCGGTGATCGCCGCAAGGCCATGCTGCAGGACATCGCGGTCCTCACGGGCGGCACCGTGATCTCCGAGGAAGTCGGCTTGTCGCTCGAAAAGGCGACGCTGAACGACCTCGGCGAAGCCAAGAAGATCGTCGTCGAGAAGGAAAACAGCACCATCATCGACGGCAAGGGCAAGAGCTCCGAGATCAAGGCTCGCATCGAGCAGATCAACCAGCAGATCAAGGACGCAACTTCCGACTACGACAAGGAAAAGCTGCAGGAGCGCGTTGCCAAGCTCTCCGGCGGTGTGGCCGTGATCAAGGTCGGCGCTGCGACCGAAATCGAAATGAAGGAAAAGAAGGCCCGCGTCGAAGACGCGCTGCACGCAACCCGTGCCGCCGTTGAAGAAGGCGTGGTTCCCGGCGGTGGCGTTGCCCTGATCCGTGCTCAGAAGGCTATCGAGAAGCTCGAAGCCAAGAACGAAGATCAGCAGTTCGGCATCCGCATCCTGTCGCGTTCGATCGAAGAGCCGCTGCGCCAGATCGTCACGAACGCCGGCGAAGACGCCGCTGTCGTGCTGGCAAAGGTGAAGGAAGGCAAGGGCACGTTCGGGTACAACGCCGCGACGGGCGACTACGGCGACATGCTCGACATGGGCATCCTGGATCCAACCAAGGTCACGCGTCTGGCGCTGCAGAACGCAGCTTCGGTCGCCGGCCTGCTCCTGACGACCGAGGTGATGATCGCCGAGGCTCCGAAGGAAGAAGGTGACCACGGCCATGGCGCTCCCGGCGGCATGGGTGGCATGGGCGGAATGGATATGTAAGTCGAAGAGGCCGACTGGTCTACTGGCTGCTGGTCTGCTGGCCAGAGTCAGGAACAGAGAAGCCAGGAAAGCCCCGCGCAAGCGGGGCTTTCTTTTTGGGGTGCAGCGCACGCGGCTTGTCCATCCCGGGGCGGGCCGAGTAGACTAAGGTTAGTTCACTGTCGCAGCCAGACCGCCATGAGCAGCACCATCAACATTCATGAAGCCAAGACCCATCTGTCGCGGATCGTCGATGACGTCGCGGCGGGATCAGAGGTCATCATTGCCAAAGCGGGCAAACCCATGGCTCGCCTTTCTCCGATTCAGGGAGTCGTCCGACCCAAGAAATTCGGTCTGCTGAAAGGCAAGCTGAAGGTCCCCGAAGATTTCAATGCGCCGCTGAACGACGACGAACTGTCGGCGTTCGACGGGCGCTGAAAATGCGCCTGCTGCTCGATACGCACCTGCTGCTGTGGGCGCTCGCCCAGCCGGACAAACTCTCTGCAGCGACCCGCAAGCAGATCGCTGGAGCCGAGGTCTATATCAGCGCAGCGTCGCTCTGGGAGATCAGCATCAAGGTCGGGCTGGGCAAGCTCGCGGCTGACCCGGATCAGATTCTCGAGGCGATCGAACCTGCCGGCTTCCTGCTGCTGCCTGTCACCGCCGAGCACGCCGTCAAAGTTGCGAAACTGCCGGCACTGCACAAGGATCCCTTCGACCGCATGCTGGCCGCGCAGGCCTCGGTCGAGCCCATGATCCTGTTGACGAACGATGAAGCGCTGCGTGGCTATGGATCGTTCGTCACGATCGTCTGATGACGCGGAAACACTGAGCATCTGATGGAAAGTCCTGCGACATTTTTCGCGGACCAGCGGCTGCACTTCTTCCGCCCGCTGACCGGCAAGTACCGCGAGCAGGTCATGGCGTGCCTGCGCGCCCTCTATGCGCGCCTGTACAGCTCGCTGGCCGACTACAGCCGCATCGTGCAGCGGGATCTGGTGATGGAAGTCTTTCAGGAGGCGATCACCCGCACGCCGGTGCTGGATGCGTCCGAGGACGACACGGTGCTGCCGGTGCGCGGCGACCGCGAACAGGCCGGCTGGATGCTGAACCTGCTGCTCGAATACGGCTGGCTCGAACGGCACGTCGATGAAGTGACGCTGACCAGCACGTATGCGTTCTCGCGCATCGGACGGCTGTTCACCCAGCCCATGCACGAACTGGAAGGCGGGCGGTTCCGCACCCGCCACCGCAATACCCGCAACACCTGCAATGCACTGCGGTCCTTTCTCGACAAGCCCGAGCACGAGGCGTCCGATCTGCTCGATGCCTACGAATACTCCGAGCGCATCGTCTCGGATTTCTCCGACGTCATTGCCGAACTCGAAGAGCGCAAGCGCGAGCTGCTGCGCGATGTCGAGGCGCAGCAGCTGGTGCAGCGCGCCTCGGATGAGTTCTTCGATTTCATGGAAAAGCGCTTCATGCCGGATCTGGCGGTGCGTTTTTCCGAAGACAGCGTCATCAAGTATCGCGAGGAACTGGATGGACTCCTGCGCCGCGCGCGGGCGCAGCGGCGCGACACCAAGGCCAGCGTCGAACGCGAACTGCGCCGCATCGCGCCCGAACTGGTGACCGGTCCGCGCGATTCCGTGTACGTGCAGGTGCTGAACCAGATCGAGAACCGGCTGCACAGCGCCGCCGACACCATGCTGCCGGCGCTGCGCAATTCCCTGCATGGCTTCACTCGACGCGCTGACATCCTGCTGCGGCAGTTGAGTTTCTCCGAGGCCAGCCAGCACCTGCTGCTGGATGCCTTTGACGAGCTCGCGAAGCAGACGCCCGAAGAACAGGAGCGCGCCTTCGCAGCAGCAGCCGAGCACATGGCGGTGCTGGAAGTGGGCTTCGTCGATCCCGACCACCTGCGCCTCTACAGCACCGAGCGCCGCCGCGTCATCGACCGCAGCGTCGAATCCGTGACGGACGATCCGCAGGCGCGGCGCCGCCTGTTCATCGAACAGGCGCTGGAACGCGCCTTTGCCGTGAACAACCGCGAGCTGTACGGCTACCTGGTCGAGTCGCTGGCCGGCGGACACGAAGTCCGTACTTCCACCCTCCCGGTGCGCGATGCGCGCGAACTGCTGTACGCGGCACATGCGATCGAAGCCGGCGCATCGGGTTGGGGCAACAATGCCGGCTATCGTTTCGAAGTCGTCGAAACCGGCCAGCGCCTGCGTACGGAGTATTACGACGCAATGGACGAGTTCGTCATTCGCGTGATCGAGGAACGGGCGGTGGTAACGTCATGAACCTGCAGAGCTACATCGAAGACCGTCTCGAAGCGAGCGCCATCACGCACGATCAGCTGCAGGAGCTGCTGGTACGCCTGCTCAACTACGGCGTGCTGGTGCGCGACGATTCGCAGACCGTGCGTGAACTCTACGACCGCTTCGTGCGCGTCGAGGAACTGGTCACGGAAATCCTGGCGCTGCAGGCCATCCAGGTGCATCACGACCGGCGCTTCGAATACGTGCGCCTGTATCCGCCCGGCAGTCGCACGCCCGGCATGGACTTCGCCGAGGAGCATGCCTTCGGCGGCAGCCTGCGCGCGCGGCTCACCCAGAACGAAGTGGCCGTCGTGCTGGTGCTGCGTGCGCAGTACGACAAGGCGGTGCGCGAAGGCAAGATCGACGAGCACGGCTACGCCGCCGAACCGCTGGAAGCCATCAGCCTGGCGATGAAGAAGTGGCTCAATCGCAGCCTGCCGGAACGCGTCTCGGAGCGGCGCGAGGTGTTCAAGCGGCTGCGCAAGCTGCGCCTGATCGACTATCGCGACGAGGAAGACCTGGATCAGGTCGACGCGTGGATCCGCATTCACCCGATGATCGTCGACTTCGTCGGCACCGAGGCCATCCAGGCATTGCAGCCGCCCGCCGCCGCAAACGGAGCCGAGCGTGTTTCTTAAGACTCTCGTCCTGGTCAACTGGGGCAACATTCCCAATGGCGAATTTGCCATGGGGCCGATCAATCTGTTCTCGGGCGCCAACGGCTCGGGCAAGACCACGGCCGCCGATGCGCTGCAGACGCTGATGACGGCGGCGCACGAAAACCTGTTCCACTACAACCCCGGACAGGAGGAAACCACGCAACGCGGCCGTGGCGGCAAGCGTGTGCGTACGCTGGCGTCATACATTCTCGGCTGCGACGACGGCAGCTATGCCCGCACTCAGGCGACGGACGGCTACATCGCCGCCGTCTTCCATCCGACGCAGGGCGAGTCTGCCGAGCCCTTCACGGCGGTCATCGCCGTGCGTGCCTGGCTCGATGCCTCGGGCAAGCAGCCGCTGGCGCGCGAAGACCAGATCGCCTTCTTCATCCTGCCGGGCATCGAACTGGGGCTGGATGCGTTCGTCGCGAAACAGCAGGTCGCGCTGCTCGATGACATCGAGAAGTCGCTGATCACCCGCTTCGGCAAGAAGGCCGTCGAGCGCTACGACCAGAAGCGCGCCTACCTGCGCCGGTTGTACGCGGCACTGCGCGGCAAGAAGGACTCCGTCGCCGAGCGCGAAGCGATGGCGGCAGCTCGCGCCTTTTCGCGGTTCATGGCCTACAAGCCGGTCAGCAGCATCACCCAGTTCGTCGCCGATGAAGTGCTGGAACGCAAGGACCTGGGCGAAGCCGTGCGTTCGGTGTCGAGCCAGCTCAAGACCATCCACGACATGGAGCGCGAGGCACACGCGTACAAGGAAAGCGCGGCGCTGCTGGAACAGGCGGGTCACCATGCGCAGTCCTACATCGAAGGCTGGATCGAGCGCGTGACGCTGGATTACTCGCTGGCGCAGGCCGACTATCGCCAGCGTCAGGAGCACTATCTGAAGGCGCGCAGCGAGCGCGATGCGGTGGCGCGGCAGATCAGGGAGAACGCGGAGGAGCTTGCCGCCGTCGAGCAGCAGCGCGAGCAGGTGTACAGCGCGGTGGTGCGGCTGGAAGCACAGCGCGAGAACGTCGAGCCCCTGCGGCGCAAGGATCAGCTGGAGCGCGATCAGAAAACGCTGACCGGCAAGCTGGCCGAAACGGTGCGCGATCTGCTCGGCCAGGATCAGCAATTGCAGCGCAATCTGCAGGCGGCGCGCAGTCTCGCGCAGCTGCTGGCATCGCCCGCATTGCTGGCAGAGCTGCCGCACCTGGCGGACATGCAGGGCCGTCGCCTGGTCGAACAGGCGCGTTCGTTCGATCGGATCGGCGATATCGACCTGTCGGGTTTCCTGCAGAAGGATCTGACCGGCGACCTGACGATGCTGGAGCAGCATCTGCAGCTGGCGCGCAATGCCCAGCGGGCGCACAACGAGCTCGCCGATTACTGGCGGCTGGCGCCGCCGGACAATGCGACGCGTCGCGATCAACTGGCCGATGCGCACGGCACGCGACGGCGCCGCTACGAGACGCTGGCCGCGCAGTGCCAGCAGAAGCAGCAGGAGATCGAACGTCTCGAAGCGAGGCAGACGGTGTATCCCGCGTACGTCGAACGCGCACTGGCCGCGATCCGTGCGCAATGCCCGAAGGCCGATGCACGCGTGCTGTGCGATCACATCGAAGTCACCGATGTGCGCTGGCAGTCGGCTGTCGAGGGCTACATCGGCGGCGCCCGCTTCGGCATCATCGTCGATGCCGACTACGAGGCCGACGCCATCCGCATCGTGCGTGCCATGCCGGGCCGCGAAAATCGCGCCCGCGTGATCCAGGGCGCGAAGGCGCTGCGCGATGCGTCGCGCCTGAATCCGCCGGCCGCGTCCATCCTGCACGTACTGAAGTTCACGCACGGCGTGGCGCAGGCGTACATCGCTGCCAGCTACGGCGCAGTGGTCCGTGTGGATACCGCCGAGGAATTGCGCCAGACCGCGCGCGGCGTGACGGCGGACGGCATGGGGTCCGGCAACTACGCCATGTTCCGCTGCGACATCGCGGACGCCGATCTCGTCTTCGGCGCCGCCGCCCGCGAGCGCGCGCTGCACGCGCGCCGTCAGGAACTCGAACAGTTGCTGCGCTCGCGACAGGAAGCGAACGACCAGATGCAGGAAAGCGCGCGTCTGCTCGACGCCGTCGACCGGCTGCAGCCGGTGACCTATGCCGACGGACTCGGCGCCGTGCTGGCCGCCCATCGCGACATCCGTGCGATCGAGATGCTGCTGACGCAGCTCGACGTCAGCGCCTGGAAATCGCTCGACGAACAGTTGCAGCGGCTGCAGACGGAGGAGCGCGATCTGTGGACGCGCATTGCCGCGCTCAACAAGCGTCGCGGCGAACTGGACCATGAAATGAACGCGCTCGGCCGCCGCATCGAAACCCTCGGCGAACAGAAGGACGCCGCGCAGGACCAGATGGCGGCCGCCGAGGAACAGTTGCGGGTACTGCACGCCGGCTGGCCCGAATTCGATCTCGACGCGCGTCTGCGCTATGCCGCGCAGGAGGCGCAATCGATCGATCTGGCGCGGGCCGATGCGCTGCGGGAAGAAGTCCTCGCCCGTCTCATGAAGTCGGAACGGGCCATGGGCGAGACCCTGCAGGAACACAATCGCCGCACGAGCCGCCCGTCCGATGCCATCGTCTACACGAGTTTCACCGGGACTTACGATGCCGCGCTGTTCGACGGCATCTGCGGGCTGCGTCGCGAGATCGATCGCGTCTACAACATCCTCAAGAACAATGTGCTGGTCGAAAAGCATGGCCAACTGCAGCAGTTGAAGCTGAGCTTCAACAATGCGTTCGTCTCGCACCTGTGCCAGGAAATTCATCAGGCCATCAGCGAGGGCCGGCGGCAGCTGGACCTGCTGAACAAGGAACTCGAAGGTCACCGTTTCGGCTCGGACCGCGAGCATTTCCGTTTCGCCGCCGAATGGGTGCCGGAGTATCGCGACTACGCGCGTTTCTTCGAGGACGTCGTGCGCAATCCCGGCGTGGAAGGCGATACGCTGTTCGAGGGGCGCCTGTCGGCGAAGTCGGCGGTGGTGCGCGACTCGCTCATGGCGCTGCTGCTCGGCGCCGACGAGCAGAAGTCGCAGCGCGACCTGGAGCGCATCGCCGACTATCGCAACTACTATCGCTACGAGATCTACAAGGAAGTCGAAGGCAAGCCGCCGATCGCGCTGTCCGAGTACGGCACGGGCAGCGGCGGTCAGCTAGAAACGCCCGCGTACATCATCCGCGCCGCCAGCATCACCTCGGCGCTGCGCTACACGGAGGGCGTGAACCACCTGCGCATGGTGCTGGTGGACGAAGCTTTCTCGAAGATGGACGAGACCCGTTCGCGCGAAGTCATCGACTACCTGACGCGGACGCTCGGCCTGCAATTGCTGTTCATCATGCCGACCAGCAAGTGCGGTCCGTTCATGGATCTCATCAGCAACGAGTTCGTGTTCGCGAAAGTGCCGAGCGCACCGCGCGGCGAGCTGCAGACGCGCGTGCTGGTCGATCGCAAGCAGTGCAACCAGGATCGAATCAAGGCGCTCTGGGCCCAGCATCGCCGCACGGTACAGCAGCAGGCCGAGATCGACTTCATGGACGACGTGGCGACTGAAATGCCGGCGTCGCGCAGATGAACGACCGGCCGGCCTGGCTCCAGGACGAGCCGGAACTGCTGGCGCTCCTGCACGCCGTGCTGGACCGCTTCGATCAGCAGCCGGCCAGCGCACGACGCCTGTCGATCTTTCTGCCGGCCGAAAAGCACCTGCCGGCGCTTGCCCGCAATGATACGGCGGCGGATCAGGTCTGGGCATTGGTCGAGATGCTGGAACGCGACGGGATCCTGCAGATCCGCGAAGCGCGACGCGATATCTACGATTCGCGCTGGCGCGGTGCACGGCTGGCGTTTGCACTCGATTGCGAGGAGACGCTGCGGCGCTGGCTCGATCGCGCGCCTGCCGAGCGGGTCATGGAAACATGGCGTCGGGCCGTCGCCGTGCATGCGCAGGCCTTCCCCGGTTCATGCGATCTGCTGCTGCAGCGTCGCATTGCGATCGCCGGACGCGACGCCACGCAGATCGTGGCGGCGCTGGCCCGCATAGGAACGCTCTGCGGTCCCGTCACGCTGCGCCAGCTCAGCGCCTTCGCTTTCTGGGGCGATTCCAAGGTGCTCGACGAGCGCGGCGATCTGATTGCCGCGCTCTTCCCGCAGCTCGACGTGATCGATCGGGCCATCGTCGTCGCGGTCCATCTGCCGCAGCGCGTGAACGGCATCCTGTTCATCGAGAATCAGGATACGTATACCGCCGCCACCCGCGGCAAGCCCGCGCAAGTGCAGGGCCAGGCGTTGGTATATGCCTCCGGTTTTCGCAGTTCGGCACTGCGGATCCGCACGCGTTCCGGCGCGCTGCTGCATTACGCGGGCGCGGACGACGCGCGGTCGACGTTCGATCGCTGGTGGTTCGAGGCCGGACTACCGCCGGGGCCGTGTCACTTCTGGGGTGATCTCGATTTCGCCGGCATGCAGATACTGAAAGCGCTGCGGCAGCGGTTCGGCGACGTGGCTGCGTGGCGGCCGGGCTATGAGCCGATGCTGGCGGTGCTGCGCGCATCAGGCGGCTACCACGGCGGCGGCGATTCGCGCGGACAGATCGATCCGGCGGTCACCGGCTGCGCATTTGCAGATGACGTGCTGCTGCCGGCCATTCGCGAGTTCGGCCAGCTCGATCAGGAATCCCTGGCTCCAGGGCTCTGACGCAGCACGATCTCAGCGGGCTTCGTCGGGCAGCGACCCAAGTGCCGGCTGCGTATTCGCATTGCCCGCGACGATGCGTCGCAGCGTTTCCACGAAGATCGGCCCCGAATACTTGAGCAGCAGCTTGTTGCGGCCCTGCGTACCGAAATGCTGCCGCAGCGCCCGATCCTCCAGCAGGCGCCGCACGGCCCGCGCGACGGCGTCGGAATCGGTGGGATCGACCGCGAAGCCATCGACACCATCTTCCACGACTTCCGTCGACGCATCGACATTGCCGCAGACGACCGGCAGCGCGTGGCGCCAGGCCTCCAGGAACACGATGCCGAAACCCTCCTTGGACGAAGGCAGCAGGAACACATCGGCATCGTCGTAGATCGCTTCGAGTGCGCCCTCGTCCACGCGACCGAGAAATTCGACGTGAGGTGACAGTCCGAGACTGGCCGCCAGCGACTCATGGCGGGTTCGCAGGACACCATCGCCGACGACGCGATAGCGCAACTCGGGGAACTCATGGGTGAGTTGCGCAACTGCCCGCAGCGCGACGGCGATTCCCTTCGGCAGGTCGTGGGGGTCCATGCGCGCCACCGTCAGCACCGTCGGATGCCCGGGTGCCGCGCCGGCGACCGGTGCACTCGCCATGGCCGGCGACAGATCAAGGGCGTTCGGCAGCAAATGGACGCGCTGGCGTTGCAGCGCAAAGGCGGCGCGGACCCGGTCGGCGGTGAACTGGCTGACCGACACGATATCGTCGACCGAGAATCGGACGATGGCGCGGGCGGCCAGCCGATTGCTACGGGTTCTGCCGGCGCTCCATGCCTCGATACCGTGAACGAACAGCACGTAACGACTGCGAAAATAAAGCAGCCGGGCCGGCCAGATCGTTTTCTGCAGCCGCAGATGCGCCACGAACACCAGGTCGAGCCTGCCGCCCCAGTGTCGGGTCAGCAGCAGCCAGAGCAATCGGGCGCGACTGCCATGGGCCGAGACGATGCGTACGCCCTCCGGCAGCTGAGTGCCGGGCATGATGCCGTTCAACGCCAGCACTTCCAGTTCGAGTCCGCGCTCGGCGGCGATCAGTGCCAGTGCGCGCAGCACGCGCAGATCGAATCTCTGGATGCCGCCCACGGCGCCGATGCGTTCATGGACCAGATGCACCATGCGACGCGATTTCATCGCGCAGCCCCACCATTGTCCGCCGCGGCCGGCGTACTCCGATCCTTCTGTCTTGTGGCCTCCCTGGTGCGAACCGGCTGGCGGTTGCCCGTCACGTCGTCCCCTTGATGAGTCGTCTCACGGCATTCAGGACGATCGGCGGAGTAAGTTGCTCGGCCGCGCGTCGCAGCAGCGATTTGCGCCGTCGATAGAACGCCGGCGCAAATCGCGAACTGTGCGGAGTGGCCTTGTCGTCGGCACCGCTGCTTGCCGTGTGATAGTAGACGAGAAAGGAACGCCGCAGTTGTCCGGCAGGGCAGTCCAGCGGATGCGGTACGCCGTGATAGTTGGGATAGGCGACTTCGAAAATGACCGTGCGATTGAACGCGGGCTCGATGGCGACTTCGCAACGATCGCCTGCGTGATTCCAGAGTTCGAGCTGGCCCTTGAAGTCCGGTTGCCAGTCCCTGTTGAGGAACACGATCACGACCAGCCGGCGCGTGAGCCCGGTGTCATAGGCGATGTTGCGGTCGGCATGCACCTTGAAATAGTCGCCGCGCCGCATCAGCGCATGACCGGCGCCCTGCAAGTAGGGATCGGGCAACAGCTGCCAGATGCCCGTGATCTCCGACAGCAGGTAGAGAAAGGCGGCCGAATGCATGAGAGCCACCATGTCGCTGCCGGCATCGCCGACATCCATTGCGGAGCGCATCCGGAAAGTGCGCTCGAGGCCCTCCTGCTCGAAGGTCTGCCACTGGTCCGCCTCGGGCGCGGGCGCTTCCGCGACCAGGCGATCGAGGAATGAGTCGGCGAACAGATTGTCGATCACGACATGCGGAAAGGGCTGCGCGCTGCGGTATTGCTCGCGCAAGGCGCCGAGGTCGTCGGGTACCTCCAGGCTGGGGCCGAAATAGTCCTGCAGCGATGCAACGTTCGAGTTCATGCAGATCCGAGCGGAGCAGGTCCCGTCATCGTTATTTCTCACCTGTCGGGTGAGCAAGAGTTGTGCCTCCCAGCAGGACCAGAGTCCGGCTTCGTCCCTGCGTGTCGTCAAACTCAACGCACAGACAGGGAGTGTCGGTTCCCACCGTGGCGCGCCGCGTTGCAGCTGTCGCGAAAAACCGTCGGAATTGCCTGGAACTTGCTACTGCGCGTGCAGTTGTAGCGATTCGTGCCCGTCGCAACCGCGGCTGGTTCCAGTCTTGCAAGAGACCGGGCGACACGCCGGCATCGTGTGAGATTTTCGCCGATGCCTCGCCACCTGCGCTGACACATTCACGGAGACCGCCACATGGACCAGCCGCACGACACCCGGCCGCGGCGGACTCGCCCATGACCGGGCGCATGAACTGGATGGGATGTGGCGCGCGGCACCGCGATCGTCCTCATCGTGTTTCTTCATTCTGTAACGCTGCTGGGCCGATTGCCGCTCGATCCGCCCGCGTGGGCGACAGGCATCGCCGCTTTCTTCGCACCGATGCGCATGCCGGTGCTGATCTTCCTCTCCGGCATGCTGCTGCCGAACTCCCTGCTCAAGGGCTCAGTGCCTTATATGGACGGCAAGCTGCGCAAGCTCGCCTGGCCGCTGCTGTCTCTGCCAGTGGCTGTGGCTTTCATGCTTGCTTCGGCCCTGAGCACCACTTACCGCTATCAGCCGGAACTGCTGCCGTTGTTCCTGATGTGTCGATGGGGGCACCGATGCGGGCGTTGCAGTACCTTGGCAGGAACTCGCTGATCTTCTATCTGAGCCACGTTCCCGCGATCTTCGTCGTGTCGAAGGTGCTGTACTGGAATGGCGTGCGTTCCGCCGAGCTGTGCATGGCACTCTCGATCATGGCTGCGGCCGTGGCGGGTATCGTCCTGACCTACGCCTCGCAGAACTACGCGGCGGTGAACTGGCTATTCGAGATGCCGCAGCTGCGCGGCAGGCGGCGCGACGCACGCACGGTTGCCGGCGGGTAAGGGCGGCAGCGTAGATCTAAAGATTGAAATCCGTTCGCGTTGAGTCCTGAGCCTGACGAACGGCCGAAGGGTCGAAACGATCTTGCTTCGTAGTCCCGGGAAAAGAACCCTTCGACAAGCTCAGGGCGAACGGATTTTCTTTCTCCGTTCGTGCTGAGCCTGTCGAAGCACTCCGACTCTTGCGGCCGTCCATAGAATCTCACGGCGAACGGAAGCTTGGTTCAGGTTCGATGGGTACAGGCCTTAGGTGTCCCGGAAACGCGCGAAGGGGTTGCCGCAGGCGGGCATGGCCCCGGCATAGAAGATGGTCTCGCGCCGCGGGTCCTGAACACGGAAGAAGTTGCTGCCGGTCAGGAATTCCGACATCACCATGCGCTCGGCGCGCACGATGCGATCGCCGGCCTTCGGCAGACGTCGCGCCACGCCCGGCAGGGCATGATCCATCCACAGCGCGAGGCGCTGGCGCGTATCCCGCAACCGCCAGTCGTTCATCAGTTCATCCGCGAACCTGTCCAGCGATGCGGCATCGAGGGTCACGCCCGGCAGGTGCTTGCGCACTGTCGCGATGATCCAGTCTTTCCTGTCGTAGGGCCGCAGGCCCAGCCAGCCGGCGCCAGCGACGCCGACTACGGCAATGGCGGTCAGCAGTCTGCGCCGGGTCGGAGATCGCGGTGAATCTGGCGGTGTCATGACTTCAGGAAATCAGATGGGCGCTGCGCAGCGACAGGGCGGCCACCGTCAGGCTCGGATTCGAGCAGGGGCATGACGGGAACACGGACGACCCCGTGACCACCAGGTTGCGTACGTCGTGATGAATCTGCCGCGCATCGATGACGGAGGTCGCGCGGTCATGGCCCATGCGCAGGCTGCCCTGCACATGCGACTCCGTGGGACGCATCTGCAGGAACTCGATGCCTTCGACCGGCAGCGGCGCCAGCACCTTCTGCAGTGCCGCGAAGGAACGGTCCACGCCGCGTCGTGCGTATTCCGAAGGTTCCGCGTGCGAGACCCGCGGCATGCCGTCGCTGTCGACCGTCACGCGATTGTGGTCCTGCGGCAGATCTTCCACGGCGATGGTCAGCGGCAGCAGCTGACGCCAGCGACCGTATTCGCTGCGCATGCCGAACGGCCAGCGATTCTCGAAATAGATCAGCGCGCCGGCGTGTTCGCTGCGGAAGTCGCCGTCATACAGCATGTAGTTGAGGCCGGTGGTGATGGTGCCGCCGTCGAAATTGTCCATGCCATCGAGCAGTGCCTCGGCGTAATAGCCCACCTGCTCGTTGATGCCCGCGCCGGTGAGCGGGTGGTTCACGCCCGAGCGCAACAGGATCGCCGCGCTGTGGATCCCGTTGGCGCCGAGCACGACGAGTTCGCCGCGGGCCGATGACTCGCCGCCGGCTGTGCGGTAGTGCACGGCGCGGACGGTGTCGTTGGCGACCTCGAGATGCGTCACTTCGCATCCCAGGCGCCATTCGATGCCGGGCAGTGCGCGCAGATGGCGGAAGCCGTTGTGGAACGTGAACTTGGCGTCCACGGGACACAGATTGCAGCGCGCGCTGGAACAGCAGCGGGCGCGTTCGGGGTTGGCGATGCTGGCGCGCGCCGTTGCCATCGGGAAGTGAAATTCGGGCTGGGCCGCGCGCATCGCATCGTCGATCGAGGTCACGATGTGCGGCGGCTGCGGAAACGGTGCGGACCGCGGCAGGATCGTCGCCATCTCCTCGCCGCCGGCCACCCGCATCCTGCGTTCCGCGGCGAGATAGAACGGCTCCAGATCCTCGTAGCTCAGCGGCCAGTCCTGCGACACGCCGTAGCGGCTGCGTACCTGGAAATCGCTGGGATGGAAGCGCGGCGTCTGGCCGAACCAGCAGTTCGTACCGCCGCCGAGACCGATGGTGAAATTCCATGTCTTGTGCCCCTCCGGCCGGCGGAAGGTCGATTCGGGCGGAATGTCGGAATTGCGGCCGTGCTGTAACTGCCAGGCGTGGGAGTTTTCGTTGCCGCGTTCCAGCACCAGGACGCGCGCGGCGGGACGCTTCTGCAGAAATCCTTCGATGAAAAACAGCGAGCCGAAGCCGGAGCCGATGACGACGAGGTCAAAGGCGTCGGTCGGATTGGAGACGGGGGTTGCCATCCAGTGAGTTTTGGCAGTGAGTTATGGCAGTGAGCTACGGACTGATGCGCGTAGCCCGCCAGGGGGCGATGCGCTGCTTGACCCAGTTCTTCAGACGGCCGACGCGGTGACGCGCCTGCCAGTTCATTGTCCGGTAGGCCGCGCCGAGCGAGACACCTCCCGGCAGGTACAGGCTCATGTCCGCGATGCACAGCACGGGTCGCTCCGCCAGTTCTGCAATCTCGCGCGCCTGTTTCACGTCGCTTTCGTAGAACAGGATGGAACCGGTCTCGCGATACACGCGCGCCTTGTGGCTGGCATGCGAGCCGAGTCGTTGCCGCTCGGCAGCGGACGGCAGATCGATCAGGTGCAGCCTGTCGTACGCGATGCCCTGTCCGGCCAGCCAGCGTTCGGTAGGTTCCCGATACTTCTCCAGGCGCGCGGAGACGATGTGACCGATTTTCTGCGTCGGCACGATCAGGGGTTTCGCGTTGCACAGGAAGTCGAAGTAACGCGGTCCGTCATCGTTTTCGTGATCGGTGGGATCCACGCAAAGGATGCCGTCCAGGTCGAAGCACGAGTTGCTGACCTGCGGGTGATGGAATGCATTCCATTCGAACAGTCGCGGATGCGGCAGCTCGCGGAAGCAGTAGTCCACCTCGCCGCGCTTTTCCGGAACGACCACCGCGGCACACGTGGAAATCTGCCCGGCGTAGCCGGCTTGCCGCACGCGCTGGACGCAGCGGCGCATCGAATCTCCCGTGCGCAGGCTGTCGTCGACGAGCAGCACATGCTGCGCAGCAAGGGGGGAAGCCACCGTTGCGCCCACGGCGCGCGTGCTGCCGTGACCGGGCAGGCGGTCGGCGAGAAAGCTTTCCAGGTCGACCACCAGGCGATTGGTGAACAACCCGATCATGTATGCCGGGATCATCCCGCTGCGGGGAATCCCCACGACCAGGTCGATGTCGCGCGGCAATCCGTGCAGCCCGGAGCGGATATCTGCCGATAACTGGCCAATGGAAACGTATCCGAACATGCAATCAGCCCGTCCGTCGCAATGCGTTCGTCACCGCAATGTGGTTGATGAATGTTTCATTCGTGAGTGCCGGGTCGACTGCACTGTCGCATGGCACAGACGAGGTTCGCTGCGCGCACGTAGTGCGTATCGTTCGCTGACTCGATCGGGAACCAATGTGCGGACGCGCGAATTTGTTCCCCTGAGTCCCGGCAGCGCCAGTAACGAGGAATCGCTTGATCACCCCTTCCCGGCAACGAACTTGCAGCGTCCTTCGTTGCATGAACATGAATACGGACTCCCGCCATCGTTGCTGCACGCCGGCCATTCATCCTGAACCAGGGTCTTGCCAGAACCGTTCCAACCGGGCTCGCTATGCCAGCGCCTTGACGATGGTTGTCTCTGTCGTGTTGCATTGAATCATCGTGTCAGCCGTCAACAACGCTCGCTGGATCGCCACTTCGCAGGCGGCCAAGATCGCCGTCCAGTTCATCAGCGTCGCGGTGCTGGCGCGACTGCTGACCCCGGCCGACTACGGCCTGATCGCAATGATCTGGGTGGTGGGCAATCTCGCGACCTTGCTGCGCGACATGGGGACTGCGGCGGCGATCGTGCAGGAGCCCGATCTGACCGACGAGACGACCAACTCGGTCTACTGGTTCAATGTTGCGGTCGGTACCGCCCTGTGCCTCGGCCTGCTCGCGCTCTCGCAGCTGATTGCCGCGGTGTTCCGCACCGATGCGGTGGTGCCGCTGCTGTATGCGCTTGCACCGACCTTCCTGATCAGCAGCCTGGGCTCGGTGCATCGCGCGCTGCTCGAACGCCGTTCGGCATTCCGCGTCGTGGCCGCCGTCGAAATCGCGACCACGATCTTCGGCCTGGCCGTGACGATCGTTGCTGCGTGGCTGGGCGCCGGCGCCATGAGTTTCGTGCTGGGCATGCTCACCATGTCGACGGTGTCCACCATCGCCTTCTGGAACAGTGCGCGCTGGCGACCGACGCGGATCGCCGGCAGCAGCCGCTTCGGCGCCGTGCTCAGGTTCAGCGGGCACCTGTCGGCGTTCAACCTGGTGAACTACTTCGCGCGTAATGCCGATTCCTTCGTGATCGGGCGTTATCTCGGCGCCTCGGCGCTCGGCATCTATTCGACGGCCTACAAGGTCATGCTCTTTCCGCTGCAGAACATGACGTTCGTGGCGAACCGCGCGTTGTTTCCGGTGATGTGCCGCTTCAAGACCACGGCGGAGATGCGCTCGCTGTATCTGAAATCGGTGTCGGTCATCGCGATGCTGACCGCGCCGCTGATGGCCGGCGTCTTCGTGCTGCGCGAGCCGTTCATTCATTCCTTCCTCGGCGCGAAGTGGCATGAGGCGGCCGACGTGCTGATCTGGCTCGCCCCGGTGGGGTTTCTGCAGTCCATCGTCAGCACGACAGGCACGGTGTCGATGGTGCGCGGCCGCACCGGTCAACTCATGGGCATCGGTCTCGTCGTGGCCGGCCTGCAGGTGGCCTCGTTCTTCATCGGTGTCCGCTGGGGCGTGATGGGCGTGGCCTCCTGTTACTTCGTGGCCAACCTGATCGGCGCCATTCCGGCGCTGGCCGTCGCACTGAAGCTGCTCGATGCGAAGTTCTCCGAATTGCTGCGCCAGATCTGGGCGTCCGGCGCCTGTGCCCTGCTCATGGGGTGCGGCATCTGGGCGATGGAACGATGGCTGCTGCCTGCCGAATCATCGCAGTTGCTGCACCTGCTGGCCGGTGTCGTGACCGGCGCCGTGATTTACGGTGCCCTCATGCTGGTGCTGTTCCCGGGCAGCGTCCGTCTGGCGTTCACGCTCGTGCCCACCTTTCGTGCGCGGGGGGCGCAGTCATGAGCATCGTGTCCGACGGCATCCTGGTGTCGGTCTACATGCCCACGAAGGATCGGCGCGAGCTGGTCCAGGCGGCTGTCGAGTCCGTGATGGCGCAGACGCATCGGCCCATCGAGCTGATCGTCGTCAACGACGGTTCCAGCGATTCGACTCGCGCCTACCTCGACGAACTCGCGACGACCCATGACTTCGTCCGCGTCATTCACCACGAGACAGCGGTGGGTGCGCCGCGCTCACGCAACGAAGCCATTCGTCTCGCGCGCGGCGAATGGATCACGGGCCTCGATGACGACGACGAATTCGAGCCGCAGCGCATCGAGGCGCTGCTGCAGTACGCACTGCTGCTGGAGAAGCTGGGTATTCCCTTCTCGGCGGTCTATTCGCAGTACAACACCGTGCGTGACGGACACGCCGTGCCCACGACCAAGCGCGGCAGCGTCGATCTCGAAGATCTGTTCGTGAACAACTGCGTGGGCAACCAGATCTTCGCGCGCAAGCAGGTGTTCCTGGATGCCGGGCTGTTCGATGAATCCCTGCCGGCCTGGCAGGATCTCGATCTCATCATGCGCGTGGTGCACACCAGCGGTCCGGCAAGAATTTTCGATGCGCCGCTCTACCGGTTTCGCGACGACGAGCGCGACGACCGGATTTCGCGCAAGCTGAAGACGCGCATTCTCGATGCCTATCGGCATGTGGTGGCGAAGTATCCGCAGGTCAGTCCGGCGGCCCGGCGTGCGCTGTACTGGCAGGTCTTCGGCAATCACTACGGCTTTCCGGTCGAGTGGTCGGATCTGCGCTCCTATGTCGCGCTCGGTGCCACACCGCGCGAACTCGCGCGCATGCTCGTGACGGGCTGGCGTCGGCGGCGTCAGACAGCATCGGGTCACTGATGTCGAACATGCTCACCATCGAACACGGAACAGATCCATGCAGTGGCTGAGGGAACGGGCGCATCGCAATCCCTGGGTAGCGGGGTTCTTCGAGCGGGCGCGTGACCGGCGCCGCGCGCGACATTTCGATGAGCACCTGCAGGCCAGCATCGGCGTCGCCGTGCGATGGCGTCGCCGCGAAGAGGCCATCGCCTGCCTGTGCGCGCAGGTAGGCGCGCTACAGGCCGTGCCGCCGCCGCCGCCGCGCAAGGGTTCGCCGTCGCGCATCGTGATTCGCGAGCCCGACCTCGCGCTCATCGATGCGGCCTGCCGCAACGAGGCGACCGTGAGGATCGGACCTGAAGAATTGCAGGCCGCGGCACGGGTGGCGTCGCTGGATCCGGCGAATGTGCGCGCGTTTCAGCTGTATCTGGCGGCCTGCTGGCTGCATCACGAACCGCTCATGGCAGCGCTGCGCGGCGCCACGAGTGAACGGATCGTGGTTCACATGAGCTGCGCGCCGCGGCTGTCGCGTGCCGACCTGAGCATTGCGAGTTTCGCGTCGCAGCCATTGACGCAGCTGAGTCATCTCAAGCTCATCGGCAACGGCAGCCGTATCAGCTTCGATGCTTCTTCCGGACTGCTGGGGGTCGCAGCCGACGACAGCTACGAAAGTCTGCCGCAGAAGATGTTTCAGGGCCTGGCCATCCTGGTCCTGGCCTGCGATCCGCAGTGCATCCTGAAGCTGGACGACGATCACCGGCTGAAGAGTGCGGCCGAGCTTGGGCCGCTGCTCGATTTCGCGGCGTCGCAGAGCGAACCGATGCAGCTGGGACAGATCAATCGCGCGCTCATTCCGTCCGCACACCATCGCGCCTGGCACTTCGGCAAGTGCGCCGATCCCGATCTGAACGAACGGATCCTGGCCGTACCGACGCCACTGCAATGGGCTGCCGGTTCGTCCGGCTACATCCTGAATCGTCCTGCGCTATGGCGCATTCTCTGGGCTGCGTTGTACTACGACCGCTGGCTGAACGAGATCCTGTACGAAGACCTCGCGCTCGCCGAGGTGGCGGCGAAGACCGGCATTCGTATCGTGAATGCGCCGTTGGCCCGGGCGATCGGCGCAGTCTCGGAATACTGAGGCGCTCGCCGATCCTGCGAGGGGCCGCCTGCTGGCCCGGTGGCGCGCAAAGCCTTATCGTACGGGCATGTTTTCGTACATCGATCCCACGATCCGGGCCCGGCTGATCGACGCGGGCAAGCTGATTCGAATCAATGCACAGGGCGAGGTCGTCGATCCTGACGTGCCGGTCGGGATCGGCAGCGTTCTGCTGAATGTCCTGGGGCCGGTGCCCCTGCCGATTCACATCGGCGGGCAGCCGACGACCTTCCAGTGGTATGCCTTCGTGCGTCACACCGAACTGGCGGAAGCCACCCGGATGGCGGATGCCTTGCGTGGACGCGGCGAGCCGCAGCTGTTCTCGCTGCTGTCGAAGAGCATGACCGTGAACAGCGCGTTGGTGCTCGGCAATCTGCGCGCGGCGGAAAAACCTCTGGTGCGGGTTCATTCCTGCTGTCTCACCGGCGATGTCTTCGGTTCGGCGCGCTGCGAATGCGGCCCGCAACTCGAACTCGCGTTCCGGAAGATCGAAACAGAACGCGTGGGTGCCGTCATTTACATGAGCGGCCACGAGGGACGCGGCATCGGTCTGTGGGCCAAGGCCGTGACGTACGTGCTGCAGGACGGCGGTGAAGACACCTACCAGGCGAATCGATCGCTCGGGTTGCCGGATGACAGCCGCGACTTCAGCGACGCCGCCTCGATCCTGCTGCATCTGCGCGGCGACCAGCCGATCCGCCTGCTCAGCAACAACCCGAAGAAACATGCCGACCTGCGCGCCGGCGGGCTGCATCACCTGCAGGCGGAGAAGCACGTCACCGGCGTCAGCGCGACCAATCGGCGTTATCTCGACGCGAAGCGCGGCTGGGGCCACGCGATCGATCCGTCAGAGATCCAAGGCGGGAAGGAAGAAGAGTAACCGCAAAGAAGGCACAGAAACCGAGAGGGAGAATGGCCGCAAAAAGCGCAAAAAGCGCAAAGGAGAAGCTTTTTCCGGCTTTGCGCCTTTTGCGCTTTTTGCGGCCATTGTCTTCTCTGAGTTTGCGTTCTATGCGTTCTTTGCGGTTGCTCCTCATCCTCCTTCCGCAGGAAGAATGATCCCCGGCGCAATCGGCTCGGCATACAGCGTCGCGACATCGGCAGCGCGGCGTTCCATCGCGCGGCGTTGGTTGATCGAACGCTTGTCCGTGATTTCGCCGGCTTCCGCCGAGGGCGGTTCGGCCAGGACGAGCAGGCGCGCGATCGTGCCGGCGCTGCCCTGGCGTGCGGCGTTGAAGGCGGCGAGTTTCTGGGCAAGCGCGCCGCGGACCTTGTCGTCGACCGGCACGGTCGGCCAGATGAGGGCGCCGAGCCATGGGTGATTCGGGGCGCAGATCACGGCGTCCGACACCAATGGCTGCAATGCGGCGACGAGGTCGCGACGCACGATGCTGGCCTGTACCCAGGTGCCTGACAGCAGTTTGAAATCTTCGGCGAGGCGGCCGGCGTATTCGAGTCCTTCGATCGGTTTCTGGCGATCGATCCAGCGCACTGCGTCGCCGGTGCGGAAGAAGCCCTCTTCATCGAATGCCGCGGCGGTGAGTTCGGCAGAACGGTAGTAGGCGGGCAGGATGTGCGGTCCCTTGATCCGCAGTTCCATGCGGTCTTCGCTGGTGGGTACCAGCTTCACGACGGCGCCGGGCTGCGGCAGGCCGACGAGTCCCGTGCGATTCGTGTTCCAGTAGACGGCGACGCCGGTCGCTGCGGTTTCGGTCATGCCCCAGCCGGTGCCGAAGGGCAGGCGCTCGCCGAGTTCCTGCACGGCGAGCCGTTGCATGCGTTCCCACAACGGTTGCGGCAGCAGTGCGCCGCCGTACGACAGCCAGCGCAGGTTGCTGAAAAATTTCTGGCGCAGGTCGTCGTCCTTCTCCAGCGCTTCCGCGAGCATGCCGTACACGCCGGGAACGCAGCCGAAACCAGTGGGACGAATATCACGCAGATTTTCAATAGTTGCGGCGAACTGTCCCGGCGCAGGCCGGCCATTGTCGATGTAGAGCGTGCCGGCGAGCGCCAGGATGCCGTTGAACTGCGCATTGCCGCCGAAGGTGTGATGCCAGGGCAGCCAGTCCACCAGTGTGTGCACGCGATCTTCGCGAAACGGCTCGCTGACGAGTCGCACCATCTGCACGCCGGCGGCGAGATTGCCATGTGTGTTGATGGCGCCTTTCGGATTGCCGGTCGACCCCGAGGTCAGCAGGATCTTGGCGATGGTGTCGCGCGTGATCTGCGCACGTCGTTGCATCACTGCGGACTCGTCCGCCTCGGCGAGCAATTCCTTGAAGTTCTCGGCGGTGAAGATCTGCCGACCCGGCGCTCCCGCGTATTTCAGTGCGGCTGCATAGCGCTGACCGTCCTGCGCGTAGACCAGGCCCGGTTCGATGAGCTTGAGCGCGTAATCGAGCCGATTCAGTTCGCTGCCGAACGAGTACGTCGGCGAGACCGGCACGGCGGCGGCACCGGCGCGCAGCGTGCCGAGCATCAGCAGGGCATGCTCGATGCTGTTTTCCGAGAGGATCATCACCGGCGGACCGTCGGGACCGAAGTCGTGGCGGATCAGCCAGGTCGCTATCGCGCCGGTGTCGCGCCAGGCCTGTGCGTACGTGATCTTGCGCCAGCCGCCGCTGGCATCGCGCTCGGCGAGAAAGGCAGAGTCGGGACGGATCTGGCTGGCGTGCTGCAGCAGATCGATGAGCAGCGGACCTTCCTTGAACTCATGTCCGCAGCGCAGATAGACGATCCCCTCGTCGCCGTACGCTATTTCCAGGCTGCGTCCCGGCCGATCCAGTTTGCGCATCGGGATGCTGCCGACATCCGGTTGCGCATCGGCAGCGACCCCGCGCCAGTCCCTGGTTGCGGCGGCCGCAGGCTGGCTGGCCCGTTCTCCGGCGTGTGGCATTGATGGTTCCCCCGACTGCGCCATGAGCGAATGTGCGGGCAAGCCTACTCGCCCGTCCGTGGTCCGGGCAGTTGCTTGGACGAAAATTAACCTGTGCCGCATCAAACCACCACGCAGCACGATCGACCTCAGCGTCGCGAGGGATCGATCAGGTACTTCTCGCCGGTGCCGAACTTCGCGTAAGCCGCAATCAATTCGGGTCGCAGCGCATCGGCCAGCGAGATGACCTTCGTGTAATGGCTCGCAAACGTGGTCTTGAGTTCGGCCACGACGCGTTCACGCAGCTTCTGCGTGGCTGCCGGTCCGATGCGCTGCAGGAACGGCGTCAGCAGCCAGCCGCCGATACCCCAGGCCATGCCGAAGTTGCGGCTCAGTTCGGTCGGCGAACGATCGAGCATGCCGTACATGTAGACCTGCTTGTGCGTGGTCGAGCCATAGCGGCTGTAGTCCTTCATCTTGGACACCGCGGCCGCTTCCATGCAGCTCAGGATCTGCCCGGCCAGCCTGCCGCCGCCGATGGCGTCGAAGGCGAGAGTGGCGCCGGTGGCGATGAGCGCCTTGGTGAGATCTTCCATGAACGAGGGCGAAGACGAATTGCACACGTGCTTCGCACCCAGCTGTCGCAGCAACGCTTCCTGCTCCGGCTTGCGCACGATGTTGACGAGTTCCACACCGTCCTTGAGGCAGATGCGATTGAGCATCTGGCCGAGATTGGATGCCGCCGCCGTATGCACGAGCGCGGTGTGGCCTTCGAGCCGCATGGTCTCGACCATCGAAAGTGCGGTGAGCGGATTCACGAAACAGGAGGCGCCTTCGGCCGGCAGCGTGCCGTCGGGCAGCAGCAGGCACTGCTGGACCTTGAGCGTGCGGTACTGCGAATACATGGCGCCACCGAGTATCGCCACCGTCTTGCCGAGCAGGGCCTGAGCGGCCGGGGACGTGCCGGCGCGCACCACGACACCGGCGCCTTCATTGCCGACCGGCATCGATTCGTCGAGTCGCGCCGCGACGCCGCGCAGCAGTTTCTCCGGCACCTGGGCGGTCACGACGGGCTCGGCCGCCGAGCCTGTGACCCGCGCCGTGCTCAGGTCGGCCGGACCGAGCAGCAGTCCCAGATCGGAAGGATTGAGCGGCGCGGCTTCGACACGGACCACGACTTCATCCGCCGCGGGTTCCGGCGTCGGCACGCGCTGCAGCGACAGCTGCAATTCGCCGCCGCGGGTGATGAGGGATCGAAGTTGCAGACCGCTGCGGGAATCGTCGCTCATGAGCTGCCTTCCGGTGAATCTGAGGGGCGCTGAGTATAGTCCGCCGGCAGCGTCCGGCGATTCGCCGGTGCATCGGCCAAAGTGCGCGAGCTTTCTGTATGCTTGCCGCCGCTGTGCCGTAGAGACAGCTGTGCGGTAGAGACAAAGGGGGGAGTCGATATGCCGTGGTGGGCCTGGCTCGTGCTCGGTGTGGGACTGCTCGGCGTCGAAATGTTCGTCATCGACGCGCAGTTCTATCTCGTGTTTCTCGGCATTTCCGCCGTCGTCGTCGGTCTGCTGGGCCTGGCGGGCGTCGCCACCCCGGACTGGGCGCAGTGGCTGACCTTTTCCATCCTCGCCGTGGTCACGATGGTGGCGTTCCGCCGCCGGCTCTACCAGATCGTGCGTGCCCGCAGCGGACACGTCGAACAGCGCCTGACCATTGGCGACAAGGTGCTCGTGCCGGTGCGTCTGGAGCCCGGTCAGAGCTGTCGCGTCGACTATCGCGGTTCCTCGTGGACCGCGCGCAATGCCGATACGGACGTCATCGAGGCCGGCCGCGAAGCGGCCATCGCACAGATCGATGGACTGACGCTGCAGGTACGGGCGTCCTGATTCGCAAGACACATCAAGATTAGGAGTGGGCTGGATGGAAACGATGTATGTAGTTCTGGTGATTGCGGTACTGGCGATCATCCTCCTGGCGAAGACCGCCAAGGTGGTGCCGCAGCAGGCCGCGTACGTCGTCGAGAATCTGGGACGCTACAGTCGCACGCTGCACGCCGGATTCCACATCCTCGTGCCATTCATCGAACGCGTTGCCTACCGGCACACCCTCAAGGAAGAAGCGATCGATATTCCCGAGCAGATCTGCATCACCAAGGACAACGTGCAGGTCGGCGTCGACGGCGTGCTGTACCTGCAGGTGCTGGACGCATCGAAGGCGTCGTACGGCATCACCAACTATCGCTTCGCCATCATTCAGCTGGCGCAGACCACGTTGCGCAGCGAGATCGGCAAAATCGACCTTGATCGCACATTCGAGGCGCGCGGCACGATCAATGCGAATGTCGTGAGCGAACTGGATCACGCCTCGGCCTCATGGGGCGTGAAGGTGCTGCGCTACGAGATCAAGAACATCAACCCGCCGAAGGACGTGCTGCATGCGATGGAAAAGCAGATGCGTGCCGAGCGCGAAAAGCGCGCAGTGGTGCTGACGTCGGAAGGCGAGCGCGACGCGAAGATCAACCAGGCGGAAGGCGAGAAGCAGCGCGTCATCAAGGAATCCGAAGCGAACAAGCAGCTGCAGATCAACCAGGCCCAGGGTCAGGCGGAAGCGATCCTGTCGGTCGCCACTGCCACCGCCGAAGGCCTGCGCCGCGTCGGCGAGGCGTTGAGCGGTCGCGGCGGCATGGAAGCCATGCAGCTGCGCGTCGCCGAAGAGTACGTCAAACAGTTCGGCAAGCTGGCCGATGAAGCGTCAAGCACCCTGATCGTGCCGGCAAATCTGAGCGACATCTCGTCGATGATTGCGATGGCGACGAGTGTGGTGAAGCAGCAGTCGGCGAAGAGCTAGGAAGCGGATTTCACACGGAGTTCACACGGAGTTCACGGAGGGCACGGAGATCGGAAGAGAAGAAAATCGCTATCAGGAATACAGAACACAAGACTTTGTCCCATGGCGCCGCGGAAACTTCTCCAATTCTTTTGGCTTCGATCTCCGTGTCCTCCGTGAACTCCGTGTGAAACGTCTTGTTCTTCTCAGGACACGCTGCGCAGGA
>CAYWHG010000034.1:9120-35219 GCA_964457865.1 uncultured Steroidobacter sp. | reverse complement strand
ACGCGCACGGCGTCGATCACGGGCAGCTATGTCGCGCTGGTCGATGCGGTGAACAAGCTCATCCGCAAACGCGTACTGCGCGAAAGCCCGATTCACGGCCAGGTGGCCGCGGTATCGGTCGGCATCTGGGCAGGCATGCCCGTGCTCGATCTCGACTACAAGGAAGACTCAGATGCCGAAACCGATATGAACGTCGTCATGAACAACGGCGGCGGCTTCGTCGAAGTGCAGGGCACCGCGGAAGGCCATGCATTTCGTCGCGACGAACTGGATGTATTGCTGAATCTTGCGGCCAATGGCATCGGGCAGTTGCTGGCGAAACAGATGGAGGCGTTGAATGAAGACTAGGGCAACTGGCAACTGGCAGCTGGCAGCTGGCCAGAAACAGTCCTTCAGTTTTTCTTCTCTGGCCGGTCGCCAGTAGCCAGCGGCCTCTGCTCGTGCTCCTCGTCCTCGCCACCGGCAACCGCGGCAAACTGCAGGAACTGCAGACCCTGCTTGCGCCTCTCGACATCGAAGTGCTGCCGCAATCGCAATTCACCTCGGTGGCCGCGGAGGAAACAGGACTGTCGTTCGCCGAGAACGCCATCCTCAAGGCGCGTCATGCGGCGCGTGCGTCGGGACTGCCGGCCATCGCGGACGATTCGGGGATCGAAGTCGATGCACTGCGCGGTGCGCCCGGCATCTACTCGGCGCGCTACGCCGGCGTCGATGCCAGCGATCAGGAGAATCTCGACAAGCTGTTGCGCGAGTTGCGCGATGTACCTGCCGAACAGCGCACGGCGCGCTATCGCTGCGCGCTGGCGTTCATGCGCTGGGACACCGATGCGTCGCCGCTCGTGTGCCAGGCGAGCTGGGAGGGACGCGTCATCGATACGCCGCGCGGTACGGGCGGATTCGGTTACGACCCGATCTTCGAAGTCGAGCCCGGCGTCACGGCGGCAGAACTTTCGGCCGACGACAAGAATCGCCGCAGCCATCGCGGTCAGGCGTTGCGTCAGCTGGCTGTCGAGCTGCGCGGCTTTCTTTCCGGTTCCGGCCAGTAACGGCCATGTCGCTGCCGCCGCTTTCGCTGTACGTGCATCTGCCGTGGTGCGTGCGGAAGTGTCCGTACTGCGATTTCAATTCGCATGCTGCTCCCGAGCAGATTCCGCAACGCGACTACATCGATGCATTGCTCGAAGATTTCGCTCTCGACCTGCCGGCAGCCGCAGACCGCTCGCTGATGTCGATTTTCTTCGGCGGCGGTACGCCGAGCCTGTTCAGTCCAGAGGAAATCGGCCGACTCATCGAAGGCGTCCGGCAACGCATGCCGTGCGCCGCTGACATGGAAGTCACGCTCGAAGCCAATCCCGGCACGATCGAACATGGGAGATTCCGCGGCTACCGCGAGGCCGGCGTGAATCGTGTGTCGCTGGGCGTGCAGTCGTTCAACGATGCGCATCTCAAGGCGCTGGGCCGGATTCACGGCAGCGGCGACATCCGGCGCGCCGTCGATGAACTGCGGCAGGCGGGGCTCGACAATTTCAATCTCGATCTCATGTACGGACTGCCGCAGCAGACTCGCGAGCAGGCGCTCGCCGATATCGCGGCAGCGATCGCACTGGAACCTGCGCACCTGTCGCACTACCAGCTGACGCTCGAGCCGGGCACGGCTTTCTATCACCGGCCGCCGCCATTGCCGGACCACGACGCCACCTGGGAAATGCAGCTCGAGTGCCAGGCATTGCTGGCGCAGCACGATTACGCGCAGTACGAAGTCTCCGCGTATGCACGACCCGGCCGGCGCTGTCGTCACAATCTCAACTACTGGCAGTTCGGCGATTACTTCGGCATCGGCGCGGGCTCCCACGGCAAGCTGACCGGCACGGCCATCGAGCGGACCACGCGCGCTCGCCAGCCGCGCGACTATCTGTCGCGCACGCCCGCCGAACGGATCACGGAGCGTCGGACGGTAGTCGCCGCCGAGTTGTCTTTCGAATTCATGCTCAACGCGCTGCGTCTGCGCGAAGGGTTCGCGACCCGCCTGTTCGAGGAACGCACGGGACAGTCGATTACCGCGATCGGACCGGAGCTGCACACTGCGCAGGCGCGTGGACTGATCGCCGTCCGCGAGGAAACCTGGGAACCCACCGACCTGGGTTTTCGCTTCCTCAACGACCTCCAGGAGCTGTTCCTGCCGGCATCGACCTGACGCAAGTTCGTGAACTGGCGCACAAAATTCCCGCCCGGCCGGGCCCCCTGCGCGCCCGGTGACAGCAGGGTTATGCACACCGGGAAACGGTTCGAGAACAGACGGGCGCTTGATGACGAAATTACATGCAGTAGGTAATGTTAAATTGCTAACTCATTGATAAATAATGGTGAAATAGGGTGGCTAAAATTTGACCAATGTGACGATGTGCCTTTTTTGGTGCCTGGCGCACTCCATGGGGGAGTAACTACCCACAGAGTTATCCACACCTTTTGTGGATAACCGACCTACGTATCCGGAGCCCCGCTTGAAATGTGTTTGGGGATCGCCATTTACCTTGCGACCCCAGACATGCGCCGCTACACTGCGCGACCTTTTCGAGGGGGCGCTCGCGCCCGACAGACCATGAAAGCCGCAATCCATCCTGAGTACAAAGACACCAACGTCACCTGCAGCTGCGGGAATGTGTTCGTGACGCGCTCGACGCTTGGGCACGATCTGCAGATCGAAGTCTGCTCGAACTGCCATCCCTTCTATACGGGCAAGCAGAAGATCGTCGACACCGGCGGTCGCGTCGACAAGTTCCGCAAGAAGTACGCTGCACGCTGATCGCGGCACGTACGCGACGACAGATTGGATCCAGATTGGATCCAGATAGGAAAAGGGCGCCTCGGCGCCCTTTTTGTTTGTCTGAACCTCGCCTGAATCGCCGCTCCTTCGCGGTTGTGCACCCCATGAGATCAACGCGGCTTGTGGCTGCGTGGAAGCGCGGTTTATAAATCGACGTCGCTCCCACCCCTGCGAGTCGCGGACATGCTTTCTCATTGCCCTGCACGCATCGCCCTGCTCGCCATCGTCTGCACTCTCGGGCTCAGCGCCTGTGCCACCAATCCTGTGAGCGGCCGGCCCGACCTGGTGTTCTCCTCGGAAGAATCCGAAGTGAACAAGGCCAAGCAGGTGCATCCGCTGATGCTGCGGCAGTTCGGCGGACCGTACGACGACATCCGCCTGCAGCAGTACGTGAATGAAGTCGGTCAGCGCACGGCGAAAGTCGGCCAGCGCCCCGAGTTGCAGTATTTCTTCACGGTGCTCGACAGCGACGAGATCAACGCGTTCACCACCGGCGGCGGTTACGTCTACATCACGCGCGGGATCATGAACTACCTGAACTCCGAGGCCGAGCTGGCGGCAGTGCTCGGTCACGAGATAGGACACATCACGGCGCGTCATCCGGTGAAGCAGCAGACGCAATCGACCCTCTCGGGCATCGGTGCAGCGGCCATCGGCATTTTCACGGGCAGCGGCGATATAGCGGGGTTGGCGGACTACGCCGGCGCGGCGCTGATCCGTGGCTACGGCCGCGACAACGAACTCGAAGCCGATCGCCTGGGTGCGGAGTATCTGCAGTCCACCGGTCTGTCGCCGGATCACATGATCGACGTGGTGCGGCTGCTCAAGAATCAGGAAATGTTCGAGGTGGCGCGTGCCCGCGAAGAGAATCGCGAGCCACGCATCTATCACGGCGTGTTCTCGACGCACCCCGACAACGATCAGCGTCTGCGCGAAGTGGTCCAGGCTGCAGCAAAACTGAAAGGCGAAGGAGACAAGGTCGATCCAGGTCGCGAGCGTTACCTGCGGGCCATCGAGGGTCTGCCGGTCGGAACGAGTCGCGCGCAGGGCGTGCTGAAGGGCAATCGCTTCTATCACGCCAATTTCGGTTTCACCGTCGCGTTTCCCTCCGGTTGGAACGTGGAGAATCAATCGAACCGGTTGCTGGCTGTTGCACCAAAGAAGGACAGCGTGCTGCAGATGCAGACACAGGCACCACCGCCGAACGTAGGTCCCAAGGAATTTCTGTCGCGACTGCTGGCGCGTTCCAACGCCGGACCCGGCGAAGCCATCGAGGTCAACGGACTGCAGGGCTATACCGCGGTCGTGCGCTCCGCGAACACGGATTTCGGCGTCGTGCCGGCCCGCTATGCGGTCATCTACTACAACAATCTGGCTTACATATTCGCCGGTGCCAGCCGCGGCTCCAGCGGTGCGCCTTCAGCCGATGCACTCTTCATGTCGACGGTGAAAACCTTCCGCCGCCTGAAAGACAACGAATTCGCGCTGGCGGAGCCGATCAAGATCCGCACCGTACGAGTGAACAGCAACGTGCGCATCGAAGATCTGGCCAAATCTTCACCCATCAAGAAATACCCGGTCGAGCAGCTGCGGCTGCTCAATGACCTGTATCCGGACAAGCAGCCCCAGACCGGTCAATTGCTGAAAATCGTTCAGTAGCGCCCGCGTTTTTCTGCTGCGCAACGCCCCTAATCAGATCGGATTCCAGCTTGATTCGCCGGCGGGCTCGTGTAAGTCTGCGCGTCCCGTTTGCACCTGCAAAAAAGTTGGCGCTCCGGCGCTCCGACCCGCTCTGGAATTCGCAAATGTCTGAGAAGAAGTTCGAGCTGACCGACCTGTCCACCGGCAAGAAATCCGTCGCCGAAGTCAAAAACGGCACGTTGGGTCCGAGCGTCCTGAGCGTGGCGAACCTCAACAAGGAACATGGTCTCTTCACGTTCGATCCCGGCTTCATGTCGACGGCATCGTGCGAGAGCAAGATCACGTTCATCGACGGCGACGAAGGCGTGCTGTTGCACCGGGGTATTCCGATCGAGCAGCTCGCAGAGAAGAGCAACTTCCTGGAAGTGGCGTATCTGCTGATCAACGGCGAACTGCCCACCAACGATCAGATCGGCGAGTTCTCGCACGCCATCCAGTACCACACGATGATCAACGAATCGCTGCTGCGATTCTTCAACGGCTTCCAGTACAACGCACATCCGATGGCGATGCTGTCGGGCGTCGTGGCGTCGATGGCCGCGTTCTATCACGACTCGATGGACATCCATAACCCGCGCCATCGCGAGATCTTTGCCCATCGAATCATTGCGAAGATTCCGACAATTGCGGCGGCCGCGTACAAGCATGCGCTCGGTCAGCCGTTCGTCTATCCGCGCAACGATCTCGATTACTGTTCCAACCTGCTGCACATGTTCTTCGCGGTGCCGTGCGAGCAGTACAACGTCGATCCGGTGACGGCGCAGGCGCTGGATCTGCTGTTCATCCTGCATGCCGATCACGAACAGAATGCGAGCACCTCGACCGTGCGACTCGCCGGCAGCACGGGTGCGAATCCCTACGCAGCCATTTCGGCGGGCATTTCGGCGCTGTGGGGCCCGGCTCATGGCGGCGCCAACGAAGCCGTGCTCGCGATGCTCGAGCAGATCGGCACCGTCGAGAACGTGCCGAAATTCCTCGCCAAGGCGAAGGACAAGAACGACAACTTCCGCCTCATGGGCTTCGGCCATCGCGTCTACAAGAACTTCGATCCGCGCGCCACGATCATTCGTGCGATGTGCCACAAGGTGCTGGCGAAGCTCGGCAAGTCGGACAATCCGCTGTTCGAACTCGCGCTCAAGCTCGAAGAGATCGCGCTCAAGGACGAGTACTTCGTCGAGCGCAAGTTGTACCCGAACGTCGATTTCTATTCCGGCATCATCTACAGCGCCATCGGCATTCCGCAGTCGATGTTCACGGTGATGTTCGCGATCGCGCGCACTGTCGGCTGGGTGGCGCACTGGCAGGAAATGATCGCGGATCCGACCATGAAGATCAGCCGCCCGCGCCAGCTCTACACCGGCCCGGCCACGCGCAACTACGTCGAGATGAGCAAGCGCTGATCTCTGACGGAAGAGAAGAATTTCACACGGAGTTCACGGAGAACACGGAGATCTGAAGTCGAAGAGTTGTTCTGACTCCGTGCGCTCCGTGAACTCCGTGTGAAACCTCTCTTTCTTCGGCTCAGGACAGCCAGCCCGCGCGCTCCGGCGATTTGTTCGCCAGCAGGTCCTGCAATTCCCCGCTGTCTGCCCGTCGCATCGGTTTGCCATCCACCGGACTGGATGGCGACTGACGAATCCCGTCGATCGGAAACACCACGGCATCGATTTCGCGATTGCCGGCAACGAAACGCACCACGGGATAGCTGACGAGTCGATCCGGTTCGTAACGCATGCGCCGTTCGGCGATCTCGTGCGGGATGCCCTGTTCCATGAGGTGCAGCGCCACGCTTTCGGCGCCGTCCGTGAACAGATGCAAATTCACTTCCGAATGCGCCGAGGCCGTGCCGCTCAGCACGGGGCCGACGAGACGCGGCTGGAACTTGTGCAGCAGCCGCATGGCCTGCAGCGCCGTGCGGCGTGCCGATTCGAGCGCCGACGAATGCTTGTCGGCTTCGAACAGCCGGTGATGCGCGGCCAGGGCCGCTTCGATCTCCGTATTCTTGGGAAGAACCGCGATGTCGGTAGCGCCGAGCCGCTCTGCAGCCTTGCGCTTGGCGAGGCGATAATCGTCGATGCCCTGTTCCGACATGATGCGGGCCGCTTCCTGAGCGAGCGCCATGCGCAGTTGCTCGGCGCGCGGGTTCATTCGTTTGCTCATGTCGCCTCCTGGGCCTGGCGGCAGCAATCTTCTTGTTGGCAGTCGCAGCGAGGGTAACCGTCAGAAGATCGGGTCGTCACTACTTTGTTCGCTCGCGCCCGCACCATTCGACATTCCGTCGCCGCCCTGCGCTTCGGCCGGCAGGTGTCCGGCCATGAACGTCTCGAAGATGGCATCCGGTTCGCCTGGTCGTGCTGCGTGTCCTGTCGCTGCAGAAACCCGCATCGTTACCAGTCCGGGAGGCGGTACGCGCCGTTGCTGCGGCACGCCCTGCAACGCCTCGTGCATGAAATAGATCCACATGGGCAGCGCCGTGCGGCTGCCTTCCTCACCCGGACCGAGCGAGCGTTCCTGATCGAAGCCCACCCAGGCCGTACCGACCAGCGACGGCGTGAAGCCGCAGAACCAGGCGTCGCGGCGGTCGTTGGTGGTCCCGGTCTTGCCGGCGATGTCCTCGCGCTTCAATTGCAGTGCGCGCGTCGCCGTGCCGCGGCGCACGACATCGGACATCATGTCGACCATCAGATAGTCGTTCTGCGGCGAAATGGAGGGAGGCGCAATCGCTTTCTCCGGAAGGTAACTGAGCCCACCCCAGTTCCGCTCATCAATCGTCGGTGGCGGTGGTGCGCCTTCCGGCACGTCGATCATGGCCGTTGCCGCCTCTGCGGCGGTCTGCTGTTCCACGCATTCGCGGCACACGATGCGCGGCTGCGATTCGTAGGCGGTGTTGCCGTCGGGTCCGATGATGCGATCGATGTAGTACGAGCCCACCTGATAACCGCCGTTGGCGAAAATGGCGTAGGCGCTTGCCATGTCGAGCGGCGATACCTGCGCCGTGCCGAGGGCGAGCGTCAGGTTGCGCGGCAGGCTCGCTTCCGGAAAACCGAATCGCTCGATGTACTTCGTCGTATAGGCCGGTCCGAGTGCGTGCATTACACGGATCGACACCAGGTTGCGCGAACGCACGAGCGCTTCGCGCAGACGCATCGGCCCGCGAAATTCGCGCGAGTTGTTCTGCGGGCGCCAGACGGTTTCCAGCGACGGATCTTCGATGACGAGTGGCGCATCGTTGATCACGCTCGCCGGCGTGAAGCCCCGGTCCAGTGCCGCCGAATAAAGGAACGGCTTGAACGCCGATCCCGGCTGACGCTTCGCCTGAACCGCACGATTGAAATTGCTGGCGAAGTAGTCGAAGCCGCCGACCAGCGCACTGATCGCGCCATCCTGCGGATCCATCGACACGAAGGCGCCCTGGGCCTCTGGCACCTGCACCATGCGCCAGTTCCCCGATCGTTCCTGCGCGACGTACACCACATCGCCCACGGACAGCATGTCGGCGGCCCGCTGCAATGGCGGTCCGACGCTACCATCGGCGAGCGGTGCTCGCGCCCAGCTCAGTCCAGTCCATGGCAGGTTGATGCGTCCGTGGACTTTCGACCATGCGACCGCACTGCGATCCTCGACGGCGCGGATGAGCGCCGGTTCCAGTCCGCCACGCAGCGGATATTCATCGAGCAGTCGTGACCAGTCCGCTTCGCTCGATTGCGCCGGCACGGTGACGCGACCTACCGGGCCGCGATAGCCGTGGCGCGAATCGTATTCGACGAGCGTGGCGCGCAGCGCACGTACCGCAGCCGATTGCAGCCGACTGTCGACCGTGGTGATGGCCTCGTAGCCGGCGGTATAGGCATCGGTGCCCAGGCGGCTGTAGAGATCGGCGCGCACCATTTCCGCGATATACGGTGCATCGACTTCAACCGCCGGCCCGTGCAGTCTCGATTCCACCTGCGATTCATTCGCAGCCTGCTGTTCTGCGGCGGTGATGTAGTTCTTTTCGCGCATCCGACGCAGCACGTAGCTGCGGCGATGTTTCGCGAGTTCGGGATTCGCCACGGGATTGTCGCGCGAAGGCAGCCGGAACGTGCCGGCGATCAGGGCGATCTCCGGCAGGGACAGCTGGTCGAGGGTCTTGCCGAAATACACTTCGGCCGCAGCACCGACGCCGTACGCGCGCTGTCCCAGAAACATCTTGTTCATGTACAGCGCGAGAATTTCCTGCTTGCTGAATTGCTGTTCGATGCGCAGCGTGAGAAAGATTTCCTGCAGCTTGCGGCGATAGCTCTTTTCCGGACTGAGGAAGATGCCGCGCGTGAGCTGCATGGTGATCGTGCTGCCGCCTTCGCCCTTTTCGCCGGACATCAGGTGTCGCACGACCGCGCGCGCGAGTCCCGGGTAGTCGACACCGCTGTGCTGGAAGAAGCGATCGTCTTCCGCAGCGAGCACCGCATTCACCAGCTGCTTCGGCAGCGCATCGAACGACAGCGGAATACGCCGCTGTTCACCGAACTGCGCAATCAATTTGCCGTCGCGGCTGTAGACGCGCAGCGGCACCTGCAGGCGAATGTCGCGGATGGCCGCAACGTCCGGCAGCGCCGGCTCCAGGTATTGATAGGCACCACAAAGGCCGAGAACGACGGCGCCGCCGAGCACGACGATCGTTGCCAGTCCGAAACGCAACCAGGCCGGAAGATAATGTCGCATCACAACAAATGAACCTAAGTCCTTGCTTTGAAAAATACCGGTATGCAATAGTAGCCGCGAATTTAGTGGGCAAACTCATCGAAAGATGGGGACGCAAAGCTTCCGGTCTACGGGCTGATCCTTCTGGGGCGGGAGGGCGGCTCAGGGCAGCGGGGTCGCCGGCGGGAATGATACGGGCATCGGGAAAAACCTTGTCCGATCTCAACTGCCGTACGCAAGAGGTCACTGGCCGTGGCTCTGCGCACTCCAAGTCATTGATCGGACCGCCTGCGTCCCTCCCCAGCCAAATAAATGACTTAACAAGGGCTGAGTTGGAGCAGTGCTGGAATCCGGAGTTCCGAAATCGCCTCGATGGTATTTCGTGAGACTCCTCACATTCAACTTAACCAGCAGCTGTATATATTTGCGGCTCGTATTCAGTGCTGATCTCAGATGATCCCCTAAGTATCTGATGAACAAAGGGAAATAGAGTGCTTTTTTCAGCCAAATCCCGACCGGTGCTGGGACTGGACATCACCACCTCGTCGGTCAAGCTGATTGAGATCAGCATGAGCGGTGGGCAGTACAGGGTGGAATCCTATGCAGCCGAGCCGACTCCGCCGAACTCCATCAACGAAAAGGCCATCGTCGACGCCAATGCGGTCGGGGATGCCATCAAGCGTGCCGTAAAGCGTTCGGGCGCGCGGGCCAAGGATGCGGCGGTCGCCATCAGCGGCGATGCGGCCATCACCAAGGTCATCCAGATGCCGCGCACGCTCAGCGAGAACGAGCTGGAAGGCCAGGTCGAAATGCAGGCCGACCAGTACATCCCGTTTCCCATGGAGGAAGTGAGCTTCGACTACGAAGTCATCGGTCCTTCCGAAAAAGATCCCGACATGCTCGATGTGCTGCTCGTTGCGACGCGCAGCGAAAATGTCGAGCAACGCGTGGCCGCCTGTGCGGCGGCGGGTCTCACGGCACGCATCGTCGATGTCGAAGCGTTTGCGCTCGAGAATGCCTGCCGGCTGCTGACCCACCAGATGCCGGATGGCGGCCTGGGTCGCGTGCTGGCCGTCGTCGACTTCGGCGCCAGCAGCACCACTTTCAGCGTGCTGCGCGATCTCAAGGTCATCTACACGCGCGACTTCGCCTTCGGTGGTCAGCAGCTCACCGAAGAAGTGATGCGTACCTACGGTCTGAGTATGGAAGAGGCCGGTCGCGCCAAGAAGGAAGGCGGCCTGCCCGGCAACTACGAAACCGAAGTGCTTGGCCCGTTCATCGATGACATGTGCCAGCAGGTCAGCCGGTCGCTGCAGTTCTTCCTGGCATCGGGTGCCGGTCGCGAGCAGCCGGAACAGATCCTGATCTGCGGCGGCTGCGCCAATATCCCGGGTGCCGCCGAAATGATTCAGAGCCGTGTCGGCATCGAGGCGCTGCGCGGCGATCCGCTGGGCCAGATGAAGGTCAGTCAGAAGGCCAAGGCCCAGTCCGTGAAGAAGGATGCGACTGCACTGCTGACGGCGTGCGGTCTGGCGTTACGGAGTTTCGACTGATATGCCAAGAATCAATCTGGTCCCGTGGCGCGAAGCCGAGCGCAAGCAGAAGCGCCAGGAATTCGGCGTCGGTGCAATCGGCGCGCTCGTGCTGGCCGGCGCCATCGCGTTCGCGGTGAATCTGCAGATGAGTTCTGCGATCAATGCACAGAACAACCGCAACCAGTATCTGAAGGACGAGACCGCCAAGCTCGACAAGCAGATTGCCGAGATCCTCGAGCTGGACCAGGAAAAGCAGCGTCTGGTCGCGCGCATGCAGGTGATCGAGCAGCTCGAACGCAGCCGCGCCGAGGTCGTGCACCTGTTTGATCAGCTCGTACGTACGCTGCCCGATGGCGTGTACCTCACTTCTATCAAGCAGAATGATCGCAAGGTGCAGCTCAAGGGCATGGCGCAGTCCAGTTCGCGCGTGTCGAACTACATGCGCAACATCGATGCCTCCGAGTGGCTGACCGAGCCGTCGCTGGACATCCTGGAAACGAAGAGCGGCAGCACTGCGGGTTCGGACTTCACGCTGAATGCCACGCAGGAAAATCCCAACCTGAAGGCAGCGGCAGGTGGATCCTCGGGCGGCGCCGCACAGGGAGCCCACTGATGAGCAATGTCATTGAAGACCTTCGCAATCTCGATCCCAACGATGTCGGCCGTTGGCCCCCGGTATTCCGCTTTGGCGCCATCGGTCTGATCTTCGTGATCGGCGCATGCCTGATGGTCTACTTCCTGGCCTGGAAGCCTAACAAGCCCGATCTCGACTCCGCACGAGCGGAGGAAGCGAAGCTGCTGGATACGTTCGCTGTCAAAGCGCGCAAGGCAGCCAATCTCGACGCATACAAGGCGCAGCTTGAGGAAATCGAGCGCTCATTCGGCGCGATGCTCCGCAAACTGCCGAACAAGGCAGAGGTTCCCAACCTCCTGACCGACATCTCGCAGCAGGGCGCCGGAGCTGGCCTGGATCAAAAGCTGTTTCAGCCCAATGCGCAGGTGAACAAGGATTTCTATGCCGAACTGCCGATCAAAATGCGGCTCACCGGCAGCTTTCATTCGATCGGTGCATTCGTCAGCGGTATAGCGGCGCTTCCGCGAATCGTCACTCTGCACAACGTCGAGATCACACCGATGGGGAAAGGGGGCGGCGTCGACGACCTCCAGTTGGATGTGGTGGCGAAGACCTACCGCTACCTCGATGACGAGGAGCAGGCGGCGGCCAAGCCTGCGACCAAGCCCGGGACGAAGAAGCGTCCCTAAGAATTAGATCGAAGGTATATCAGGTGTCGTATATCCCATGATCCAGAGCAAGCTACCTGTCGCCGCACTGGTCCTGCTGTTCCTGAGCGCATGCTCAGGCGACATGGACGAGTTGCAGCAGAAAGTCGCCGAGATCAAAAGCCGGCCGGGCGAGAGAATCGAGCCGCTGCCCGAGATCAAGCCGTACGAAACCTACGCTTACAACGCGAGCAGCCTGCGCTCGCCGTTCGTGCAGAGCGCGCCCGCCGGTAGTGACGTGGCCAACTCGCTCCGCCCCGATGCCAAGCGTCCGCGTGAATTCCTGGAACAGTTCCCCATCGACAGCATGAAGATGGTCGGAACACTCGCTCTGCAGGGCAAGAACTACGGACTCGTGCAGGGCAAGGACGGCCTGGTCCATCGCGTGCTTCCCGGCAGCTACATGGGACAGAACGACGGGCGAGTCACCAGCATCACGCCCACCAGAATCGCAGTCATTGAAATCGTGCCCGACGGCGTCGGCGGGTACATCGAGCGGCCGGCAGCGCTGGCGCTTACCGAATGAGTCTCAGGGAGAAACCAAGAATGTCGTCGTCATTTTCGATCCAGCCCGCCGCCATGGCATCGTTGCGGCGGTTCGCGGTCATGTTCCTGGGGCTCGTCGCCGCGCACACGGCGCTTGCACAGGGCTCGAATCGCCTGGAAGACATCCGGGCCAACGTCACGGCCGGCAACAAGGTCGAGCTGACGCTGCGGCTCAGCGACACCGCCCCGCAGCCGCTGACGTTCACCGTCGACAATCCTGCGCGCATTGCGCTGGATCTGCCGGATACCTCCGTCGCCATGACGTCGCGTCGCATCGACGTGAAGCAGGGCGCGCTGGACACGGTCAATGTCGCCGAAGCCAATGGCCGCACGCGTGTCGTGCTGAACGTCGACAGCCTCGTCCCGTATGAGACCCGGGTACAGGGCAACACGATCGTCGTGACACTGGGCGCAGGTCGCAGCGGATCCGTCAGCGCAGGTTCGGGTACCGTGGCGGCATCTTCAGCGCGCACATCGGCGGCACCGGTATCCGGCATCCGCTCGGTCAACAACATCGATTTCCGTCGCGGCAGCGACGGTTCCGGACGCGTCATCGTCGAACTGACCGACGCCAAAGTGCCTGCGGATCTGCGCCAGGAAGGCGGCCGCATCGTCGTCAATTTCGCCAAGACCACGCTGCCGGAGTCGCTGATGCAGCGTCTGGACGTGGTCGATTTTGCCACACCGGTCAACTCCGTCGACGCCATGCGCGTCGCTGACGGCACGCGGCTGGTCATTGCCGCCACCGGCGACTATGAGCAGCTCGCCTATCAGTCGGACAACATCTACACGATCGAGGTCAAGCCGATCGTCAAGCTGCCGCCGGAACTCCAGGACAAGAAGGAGTACATCGGCGAGCGCCTGACCCTGAACTTCCAGGACATCGAAACGCGTGCCGTGCTGCAGCTGCTGGCAGATACCAGCGGTCAGAACATGGTCATTGCCGACACGGTCGGCGGCAATGTGACGCTGCGCCTGCAGAACGTGCCGTGGGATCAGGCCCTCGACGTGGTCATGCGCAACAAGGGACTGGACATGCGCAAGGAAGGCAATGTGATGCTCATCGGCCCGGCCGAGGAGATCGCGGCGCGCGAGAAACAGTTGCTGGCGGCACGTAAGGAAGTTCAGGAGCTCGCGCCGTTGCGCAGCGAATTCCTCCAGGTCAATTACGCCAAGGCGGGGGATCTGGCCGCCCTTCTCAAGTCTGGCAACAACAACTCGCTGCTTTCGGCGCGGGGCAGTGTGGCGATCGATGAACGTACCAACACGCTGCTCCTGCAGGACACGTCGGATCGCCTCGCGGACATTCGTCGGCTGGTGGCCACGCTGGATATTCCGGTGCGCCAGGTGCGCATCGAAGCGCGCATCGTGATCGTGAGCGATGACTTCAGCCGTGAGCTGGGTGTGCGCTTCGGCGTGAATGCCACGACCACCAATGTCGGCGGTACGGACGGTCAGGGATTCCTCAGTAACCGCGGCCTGGATGCAAGTGACGATGTCGTGCTCTTCCCGGGAACCAATGATCCCCGCGGCGGGCTGGAGATCGGCGAAGCCATTGATCGCTATATGGTCAATCTGCCAGTCGCCAATCCTGCAGGCGCGCTCGCGTTGACGTTCCTCGACTCGGACTTCATCGTCGATCTCGAACTCTCTGCTGCTCAGGCAGAAGGCCGTGGCGAGATCGTCTCGCAGCCGACGCTCATCACTGCGAACCAGCGCGAAGCCTCCATCGAACAAGGCGTCGAAATTCCGTACCAGGAATCCTCGTCCAGCGGCGCGACGACCACGAGCTTCAAAAAAGCCGTGCTCAGCCTCAAGGTGACCCCGCAGATCACGCCGGACAACCGCGTAATTCTGGATCTGGTCGTGTCCAAGGACAGTGTGGGTCAGGTCGTGCCGAGTGCCACCGGCGGTTTCGTGCCCAGCATCGATACCCGCGAAATCACCACCCAGGTGCTGGTGAACGACGGTCAGACGGTCGTGCTGGGCGGCATCCTCGAGACCGAGCGCCGCGATGCCGAGGTCAAGGTGCCGTTCCTGGGCGACCTCCCGGGCATCGGCTACCTGTTCAAGTCGACCTCCAAGACCGACAACAAGGACGAGCTGCTGATCTTCGTGACCCCGCGCATCCTGCGCGAGGGCTCGAACCTGTATTGATACTGGATAGATCCATCAAGAAAGAACTCATATGAGAGCGGAACTCACAATGATCAGTCGTTTTCTGAAATTGATGCCCCTCGTGCTGCTGCTGGCTGCGTGCGGCGGCAGTGGTGGAAGACCGCCGCCGGCTGGTATGGAAGGCGGTAGCCGAACAGCTTCGTCGCTGATTCTCGTGTCTGACGTGGCCTCCATCCCGGCAGACGGATCGAGCGTCGCGACAATCACAGCCATTGCCCGCGACGCCAGCAATCGTCTGCTGCCGGATGTGCAAGTACAGTTTGCAGCCACCTCAGGCGGAATCGCAGGTGCACCCGTGCTTTCGGACAGCATCGGTGAAGCGAAAGTCACGCTATCCACGGCAGGTGACCCTACTCCCAGAACCATCACGGTTACGGGTACTGCAGTTGCCAATGGCCTGACTCATTCGGTGGCAGTGTCTGTGCAATAGGTGCCATAGCTGAGCCTCTTCTCAGGCAAACTGATCGCAAAAGTGGCCGCCTTCACAGGCGGCCACTTTTTTTTTGTATGCTCCCCGCCATGTTGGGCACCAACATCTACCTCATCGGCCCCATGGGTTCCGGCAAGACCGCCGTCGGCAAGCAGCTGGCGCGGTTGCTGCGGCTGGCCTTTTACGACAGCGACGTCGAAATCGAGCGTCGGACCGGGGTCGATATCCCCTACATCTTCGAGAAGGAAGGCGAGGCGGGATTTCGCGAGCGCGAGCGCGATGCCATCCATGCGCTGACCGAGCTGGACAATGTGGTCATCGCCACGGGCGGCGGTGCGGTATTGCTGGAGGAAAACCGGGACAGGCTGTCGCAGCGTGGCAAGGTGGTCTATCTGAGGACGGGTATCGCGCAGCAGCTCGAACGGACCCGTCACGGCCGCCAGCGACCGCTGCTGTACACGGACGATCCCGAGGCGAAGCTGCGCGAACTCATGGAACGGCGCGCACCGCTGTACGAATCGATCGCCGCCGTGACCGTGGAAACCGACGGCCGCCATGTTCGTGCCGTGGCAGACGAGATCCTGCAACTGCTGCGCGAACCGGTGACGTCATAATGGTTGAGCGGGTCGATATCGAACTGGGAGAGCGCAGCTACCCGATCCTCATCGGGTCCGGACTGCTGCGGGATGCTGCCCTGTTGCAGTCGCTCATCAAGGCCCGTGACGTGCTGATCGTCACCAACGAGACCATTGCGCCGCTGTACCTCCAGACGGTCACCGCCGCGCTCGGCGAGCGACGTATCGGTTCGGTGATCCTGCCGGACGGCGAGGAATACAAGACCCTCGAATCCTACGCACGCATTCTCGATGCGCTGGTACAGGCGCGGATGAATCGCGACGCCGCGGTCATTGCCCTGGGCGGCGGCGTCGTCGGCGACATGGCAGGCTTTGCGGCCGCCAGCTACCAGCGCGGCATCGACTACATCCAGCTACCCACGACATTGCTGGCGCAGGTGGATTCCTCCGTCGGCGGCAAGACCGCGGTGAACCATCCGCAGGCGAAAAACATGATCGGTGCGTTCTATCAGCCGCGCTGCGTGATCGCCGACACGGCCACGCTCGCGACACTGCCGGACCGTGAGTACCGCGCCGGGATCGCAGAAGTCGTGAAGTACGGCCTCATCTATGACGCAGCCTTCTTCGACTGGCTCGAAGCCAACGTCAGCGCATTGGCTGCACGGGAAGACGCCGCCGTGAGGCACGCGATCCGCCGCTCCTGCGAGATCAAGGCGGCGGTCGTTGGCGTCGATGAGCGCGAACACGGGTTGCGCGCCATTCTCAATCTCGGCCACACCTTCGGCCACGCGATCGAAACCGCCACCGGTTACGGCAACTGGCTGCATGGCGAAGCCGTGTCGGCAGGCATGATGATGGCGGCCGACATGTCGGCACGACTGGGCTGGTTGCCCAAGATCGATCGCGACCGCGCAAGGGACCTGCTCGTCCGCTTCGGGCTGCCAGTCGAAGCACCGCGGATCGGCGCAGTCCGCGGTCGCGAACTCATGGGCATGGACAAGAAAGTGCTCGATCGCAAATTACGGCTGGTGCTCATGCGCAAACTGGGGCAGGCCGACATTGTCGGCGACTATCCCGCCGATGCGCTGGACGCCACGCTGCAGCAACACTTCGGCTGATCGCACTACCGATGACTTCCGAAGCAACGAATCTGGCTGACTGGGCTGCGACCGACGAGAGATCCCGCGGCCGGCGCTATGCGGAGCCCGCGCCCACTTTTCGCGGCGAGTTCCAGCGAGATCGCGATCGCATCATCCACTCCACGGCGTTCCGGCGGCTGGTCTACAAGACCCAGGTCTTCGTCAATCACGAAGGCGATCTGTACCGCACGCGGCTGACGCATTCGATCGAGGTCGCGCAGATTGCCCGCACGATCGCGCACGCACTGCAGCTCAACGAGACGCTGGCCGAAGCCATCTGCCTCGCGCACGATCTCGGCCATACGCCGTTCGGTCACGCCGGCCAGGACGCATTGAATGACCGCATGAAGCCCTTCGGTGGTTTCGAACACAATCTGCAGTCGCTGCGCGTCGTCGATGAACTCGAAGAGCGCTATGCCGCCTTTCCCGGGCTGAATCTGACGTTCGAAACCCGGGAAGGCATTCTCAAGCACTGCTCGCCCAACAATGCGCGCCAGCTCGGCGAACTGGGCGAACGCTTCCTCAAGCGCGAGCAGCCGTCGCTCGAAGCGCAGATCGCCAATCTCGCGGACGAGATCGCCTACAACAATCACGATCTCGATGACGGACTGCGCGCCGGACTGCTGACGATCGAAGACCTGCGCGAAGTTCCGGTGTTCCGGCGCCAGCACGATGTGGTGCTGTCGACCTATCCCGAGGTCAGCGGCCGGCGCCTGATCCATGAAGTCGTGCGGCGCATGATCAACTACGTGGTCACCGATCTCATCGAGACGTCGTCCGCGGCCATCGTCGATGCCTCGCCGGCGGACGTGGATGCCGTGCGCAGGCACTCGAACAGCCTGATCCAGTTCAGCGATCCGGTACGCACCGAGCATCTCGAACTCAAGCGGCACCTGCGCGATCACGTTTATCGCCACTACCGGGTGCTGCGCATGACCAACAAGGCGGGCACCGTGATTCACGGATTGTTCGACACCTTCTTCAACCGCCCGGAGCTGCTGCCGACGGAACACTTCGAGTCGGCGCGCGATCTGGAATCGCAGGCCGGCGAAGCCGGTCGCGCGCGCGCCGTTGCCGACTACATCGCCGGCATGACGGACCGCTACGCCATTACGGAGTACGAACGCCTGTTCGATCCGGCCAAACGCAGCTGACCAAGGAGCTGCCATGACCCTCGAGAACGACCTGTTCCTGCGTGCGCTGCTGCGCCTGCCCGTCGAACGCACGCCCGTATGGATGATGCGTCAGGCCGGCCGCTATCTTCCGGAGTACCGCGCGACGCGCGCCCGCGCCGGCAGTTTCCTGAAGCTGTGCATGACGCCCGACCTGGCCTGCGAAGTCACGTTGCAGCCGCTGGCGCGCTATCGCCTCGATGCGGCGATCCTGTTCTCCGACATCCTCACGATTCCGCATGCACTCGGTCTGGGTTTGCAGTTCGAGACCGGCGAAGGACCGAAGATCGAGCGGCCCGTGCGCTCTGCCGCCGATGTCGCACGGCTGGCGGTCCCGGATCCGGCGTCGCAGCTGCGTTACGTGCTGGACGCCGTCTCTCTCATTCGTCGCGAACTCGCCGGGCGTGTGCCGCTGATCGGCTTTGCCGGCAGTCCGTGGACGGTCGGCACCTACGTCGTCGAAGGCGGCAGTTCGCGCGATTTCGCACGCATCAAGGGCATGATGTTCGATGAGCCGCAGACCCTGCATCGCCTGCTGCAGCTGCTCGCAGACTCGACGCGCCTCTACCTCAATGCCCAGATCGAAGCCGGTGCCCAGGCAGTGATGATTTTCGATACCTGGGGTGGCGCACTCCCGCCAGCGCAGTATCGCGAGTTCTCGCTGCACTACATGGCCAGCATCGTCGATGGGTTGATCCGCGAGCGCGAGGGCCGCCAGGTACCCGTGATTCTCTTCACCAAGGGCGGCGGTGCGTGGCTCGCGGAGATGGCGAAGACCGGTTGCGACGCACTCGGCGTCGACTGGACCACCGATCTCGCCGAGGCCCGCAAGGCGGTGAACGATCAGACGGCACTGCAGGGCAATCTCGACCCGAGCGTCCTGTACGCCTCACCCGAACGCATCCGCGACCACGTGGGCCGCGTGCTGGCGAGTTACGGCAAGGGCCACGGCCACGTGTTCAACCTTGGGCATGGCATTCATCCCACAATCGACCCCGCACACGCGGGTGCGATGATCGACGCCGTGCACGAACTCAGTCCGGCGTATCACACACCAGGGGGTAGTGATCAGGGGGTAGGGGGTAGTCAGAAACCGGAGTCGCAGTGAATTCCTCTGACTACCCCCTACCCCCTGATCCCTATCCCCTTCCTCCTTCCTACTTCGGCAACTCATCCCGCAGCGCCCGGCGCAGGATCTTGCCGACATTGGTTTTCGGCAGCTCGTCTCGGAAGTACACATGCTTCGGCGTCTTGTAGCCGGTGAGTTCCTTGCGACAGAACTCGATGAGTTCGCGTTCGGTAAGTGCGGGATCTTTCTTTACGACGAACAGCGCCACGACCTCGCCTGAGCGTTCATCCGGTTGTGCGACGGCCGCGACTTCGAGCACACCTGGATGCGCGGCCGCGACGCTTTCCACTTCGTTCGGATACACGTTGAAGCCGGACACCAGGATCATGTCCTTCTTGCGGTCTTCGATGTAGACGAAGCCTTCGTCATCGATGCGGCCGATGTCGCCGGTGCGCAGCCAGTCGCCTTCGAGCATGACCTTCGCGGTCTCGTCGGGCCGGTTCCAGTAGCCGCGCATCACCTGCGGACCGCGCACACAGATTTCGCCGATCTCGCCGATCGCGAGTTCCTTGCCGGCGTCGTCGCGGATGCTGATTTCCGTCGATGGAATCGGCAGCCCGATCGAGCCATTGAAATCGAGGCCGAAGGGATTGATGCAGGCGCCGGGCGAAGTTTCGGTGAGGCCCCAGGCCTGCGTCAGCACATTGCCCGTCACCTTCTTCCACTGTTCGGCGACCGAGCGTTGCACGGCCATGCCGCCGCCGAGCGTGATGCGCAGCCGGCTGAAATCGATGTCGGCAAAGCCGGGCGTATTGAGCAGGGCATTGAAGAGCGTGTTGACGCCGCTGAAGTAAGTGAACGAATACTTCTTCAGCTCCTGCACAAACGCCGGGAAATCGCGCGGGTTGGCGATCATGATGCTGTGTGCGCCGAACTTCACGAACACCATCCAGTTCGCCGTCAGCGCGAAGATGTGATACAGCGGCAGCGCCGTAATGACGACGTCTTTGCCGAGCTGTGCTTCCGATCCGATCCAGGCGGCGGACTGCAGCACGTTCGACACCATGTTCCGATGCGTCAGCATCGCGCCCTTCGACACTCCCGTCGTGCCGCCGGTGTACTGCAGAAAGGCGATATCGGTGTGATCCAGCGGCACCGGCGTGAGCGGCAGATACTTGCCCTGGTTCATGGCCGTGTTGAAGTCGATCGCGCCGGGCAGGTTCCAGCGCGGCACCTGCTTGCGGACGCGCTTCACCACGAAGTTCACGAGCGCCGATTTCGGCCAGCCGAGCCGATCGCCGACCTGCGTGGTGATGACGGTATCGATGTTGGTCTTGCCGATCACCTCCTCGAGCGTACGCGCGAAGTTCTCGAGGATCAGGATGGCTTTCGCGCCTGAATCGACCAGCTGGTGTTCCAGCTCGCGTGCCGTATACAGGGGATTGGTATTGACGAGCGTCAGGCCCGCCAGCAGCGCGCCGTACAGCGCGATCGGATACTGCAGTACGTTCGGCAGCATGATGGCGATGCGGTCGCCCTTGCGCAGACCGGCGCTCTGCTGCAGCCAAGCTGCGAAGTCGCGGGCCTGTTCGCGATACTCGCCATACGTCAGCGTTGCGCCCATGCTGGTGTACGCCGGCAGATCGGCGAACTGCTCGCAGGCGTCGCCGATCAGCTGCTGCAGCGATGGGTACTCGTCGGGATTGATCTCGGCCGGTACGCCGGCAGGATAGTTCTTCAACCAGATTTTCTGCATGACGACCCCCAACGAAACGGACTAGCGAACAGACTTATTTCTTGAGTTGCTTCGACAGTTCCGGCCAGATGACATCAAGCAGGATCGGCTGCGCCTGCGCATTCGGATGAATGCCGTCGGCCTGCATCAGCGTGTCATCGAGCGCGACGCTTTCCATGAATCCGTCGATCACCGGCACCGAGTGTTGCTTTCCGAGCTCGCCATAAATGGCATGGAACTGGGTGGTATACGCAGGTCCGTAGTTGGTCGGAATACGCATCGCCACCAGCACCGGCCGGGCGCCTGCCGCCTGTGCCTGCGCCAGCATCGCATCGAAGTTGGCGCGCACCTGTTTCAACGGCAGTCCGCGCAGCCCGTCGTTGCCGCCCAGTTCGATCACGACCAGGGCCGGTTTGTGCAGCTCCAGCGCGCGCGGCAGTCGAGCCCGGGCACCGCCGGTGGTTTCGCCGCTCACGCTGGCGTTGACCACCCGGTACCCGTACCCTTGCTTCGCCAGGCGCTGCTGCAGCAGTGCGACCCAGGTCGCATCGACGCTGACGCCGAAGCCGGCGCTCAGGCTATCCCCGAGGATCAGGATGACGGGTGCAGGTGCCGTGGTGGCCAGCGCCGGCAGCGACCACCATCCGAACCAAACCGCGAGCGCGCACCTAAGTAGTAGCGGTTTCACAGCCGTCATCGTCAACCTAGCGATCCAGAACGCAGCATGAGTAGTGGGACAGTTCTCAGAGCAGAAAAGATCAGCAAGCAGGTTAGCAGTCCCGAGGGAACGCTGACCATACTGGAGGAAGTCGATCTCGCGATCGGCTCGGGCGAAACCCTCGCCATCATCGGCGCATCGGGCGCGGGCAAGTCGACGTTGCTTGCCCTGCTTGCCGGTCTCGACGAGCCATCGAGCGGCCGGATCTGGCTGAACGGCGCCGAGATCAGCGCCCTGAACGAAGACGGCCGTGCAGCCGTGCGCGCCCGCCACGTCGGCTTCGTGTTCCAGAGCTTTCATCTGGTGCCGTCGCTCACGGCGATCGAGAACGTCATGCTGCCGCTCGAACTCGCCGGCCAGCCGAATGCCCGTGAAGCCGCACGGGAAGTGCTCGCACGCGTGAACCTGTCACATCGCCTTGGCCACTATCCGCGGCAACTTTCGGGCGGCGAACAGCAGCGCGTCGCCATCGCGCGCGCGTTCGTGACGCGCCCGGCCGTACTCTTTGCCGATGAGCCCACCGGCAATCTCGACGCGGTCACCGGCGAACGCATCATCGAACTGCTGTTCGATCTCAATCGCGAAATCCGCACCACCCTCGTGATCGTCACGCACGACCAGGCCATCGCGCAGCGTTGCGGGCGCATCATCCGCATCGAGGCGGGGCGGGTGGCGGCGTGAGCAAGAGTAAGAAAATCTCCACGGGGGGCACGGGGAGCACGGGGACAAGAAGTCGGAGCAAGAATGTTCTGATTCTTTCCGACCCCGTGTTCCCCGCGTCCCCCGTGGAGATTTTCCTTCTTCTCTTCTTTGCAGAGTCTGTGCAATGAAATCGGTGAAGCTCGCACTGCTGGCGCTGGTGCGCGACGCGAAGTCGGGCGAGCTCGGCGTGTTGCTGTTCGCGCTGCTGGTCGCGGTGTCGGCACTGACGGCTGTCGGCTTTTTCACCAGCCGGGTCAATCGGGCGGTGGAGCAGCAGGCGGGCGAAGTGCTGGCGGCCGATCTGCGGGTGCGTTCCTCGAACGAGATCGACCGCGAGTATTTCGATCTGGCTCGCGGCAAGGGCCTGACGACGGCTGAACTGGCGACCTTTCCCAGCGTCGTCATGTTCGGCGAGGACAGTGCGCTGAGTGCGATTCGCGCCGTGTCGGCGAACTATCCGCTGCGCGGTCGCGTCAAGGTCGCAGACGAACCCTTCGGCGCGGCCTACGAAGTGAACACCTTGCCGGGTGCCATGGAAATCTGGCCCGAGGCGCGCCTGCTGGCACAGCTCAATGCCGAGGTCGGCGATCGCGTCACGGTCGGCAGCGCCGAATTCACCATCGCGCGGGTGCTGGATTACCGTCCCGATCAGGGCGCGGCCTTCGTCGATCTCGCCCCATCGCTGCTGATGCGGCTCGAAGATCTGCCTGCCACGCGCCTCGTGCAGCCGGGCAGCCGTGTCAACTACGCTGCACTCTTCGCCGGCGAGACGGCCGCCGTCGCTGCATTGAAGCAGGAACTGACGGTGCGCAAGAAACCCGGTCAGCGCATCGTTGATCTCGACGAAGCCAGTCCGCAGATCCAGTCCGCGATGGATCGCGCCGGTCGCTTCCTCAATCTGTCGGCGCTGGTCACGCTGCTGCTGGCGGCGATTGCCGTGGCCATCGCGGCGCGACGCTATGTCGCCCGACATCTCGATACCGTCGCGCTGATGAAGAGCATGGGCGCGCCACAGGCGCTGGTGCTGCAGATCAGCGTGCTCGAACTGCTGGCGATCGGCCTGATTGCCGGCATCGTCGGTACCGCCATCGGCTATGGCGCGCAGGCCGCGATCAGCCTGCTGCTCAAGGACCTGGTGCGTGGCGTGCTGCCGCCGCCGTCGCTCGATGCCGTGTGGCTCGGCATCATGACCTCGGTGCTGATTCTCGTGGGTTTCGCACTGCCGCCGCTGCTGCAGTTGCAGCGTGTGCCGCCGGCCCGCGTGCTGCGCCGGAATCTGGAGCCGCCGCCGCTGCGCTATCTGACCGTCTATGGAACTGCGATTGCGGCATTGCTCGCGCTGCTCGGCTGGCTGCTGCGCGACATCCGTCTGCTCATCTATGTCGTGGCGGCGACGGCAGCGACCTTCGCGGTGCTGATGCTCGGCGGCTGGCTGCTGGTGCGCGTGCTCTCGCGTTTGCGCGGCAGCGTCGGCGTCGCCTGGCGTTACGGCATGGCGAACATCGCGCGACGCGGTCGCGACAGCATCATCCAGATCGTCGCCTTTGGCCTCGGCCTGATGGTGCTGCTGTTGCTGGCCCTGGTGCGCAACGATCTGATGCAGGACTGGCAGGCCAGCCTGCCCGCCGATGCGCCCAACTATTTCATGATGAACATGCGGCCCGATCAGGGTGAGCCGGTGCAGCAGTTCCTGGCGCAACGTGGTGTTTCCGTACCGACGCTCGTGCCGATGATTCGCGCGCGACTCACCGGTATCAATCAGCAGGACACCGCGCAGCTCAAGACCACGAACGAACAGGCACGCGATTTTCTCGATCGCGAGGCGAACCTGACCTGGTCGCACGAGCTGCAATCCGACAACCGCATCGTCACAGGACAGTGGTGGACGGCGCAGTCGGGCAGCGATCCGCAGGTCTCCGTCGAAGTGGAACTCGCCCAGTCGCTGGCCCTGAAGCTCGGCGACGTGCTCACCTACGACGTGGCGGGCGAAACCGTGAATGCCCGCGTCACCAGCTTTCGCGAAGTGAAGTGGGATTCCTTCCGCCCCAACTTCTTCATGGTGTTTTCGCCCGGCGTACTCGATTCGGCGACCGGCACGCTGATCACCAGCGTGCACATTCCGCGCGAGCAACGCTCGATGCTGGGCGAATTCACGCGACAGTTTCCCGAAGTCGTCGCCATCGATCTCGAAGCGATCCTGGCGCAGGTACGCGGCGTGATGGACAAGGCCGTGCTGGCGGTGCAGTACGTGTTCGGCTTCACGCTGCTCGCCGGCATCACCGTGTTGCTGGCGGCGATCCAGGCCACGCGTGACGAGCGTCGCTATGAAAGCGCGATGCTGCGTACGCTGGGTGCGAGTCGCATGACCGTGCTGCAGGGTGTCGCGGCGGAATTCACCACGCTGGGACTACTGGCCGGCGTGCTGGCGGCCTGCGGTGCATCCGCGGCCGGCTACTTCCTCGCGACGCAACTCTTCAACCTGAAATACACGCCGGATCCGCTGGTGTGGATCGTGGGACTGGTTTCCGGCGCGCTGCTCGTCGGTGTCAGCGGGACGCTGGCGACGCGCTCGGTGGTGAATCATCCGCCGGTGGCGACGCTCAGGGGAGGGTGATGAGGTGATGAGGTGATCGGGTGATCAAGCAAGAAGCCAGACCTCCTGGCGTGCGTCATCACCTCATCACCTCATCACCTTTATTCCAATCCGATGCTCGCCCATCCCACCGGTCGCCGCTCGCCGCGCCACGTATAGCCTTCCACCTTCAGCACGTACTCGCCCGGACCGAACGCCGACGAGTTGAGTCCGAACGTCACTTCCTTGTTCGAGTCGCGCGCGATGCGCTTCATCTGCATGACGCGCGTGCCGTCGGCCCGGTCGATGGTGATCTCGTAGGTGGCGAAGGTTTCTTCCCGTGCATCGATCACGAGCGTCAGCAGTTGCGGCGGCTGCATCCAGCCGAGATCCAGCGTCGGTCGGGCCGGCTTCGAACCGACGAGTTGCAGCTTGTAGGACTGCGCTGCGGCGGGCGCCTGCATCGATGTGTTCTTGATCTGGCGCTGCGTGTCCTGCAGCTTCTTCGTCAGCGATCCCGCATGCATGCCGTAGGCGACCACTCCGCCGAGGGCGGCGACCAGCGCGATCGCGAGGGCCATGACGACGAGTCGATTGCCGCCGCCGGGTGACGACGGGCGACTGCGTTCCCATTTCTCTTCTTCCTCATCGACATCGAAGCCTTCGTCGCTGGCTGCGAGTGCCACCTTGCTGGCGCTCGACGGAATCGCCGGGAACATGCCCGTCTCGCTCGCCTCCAGCGGCTTGCGCGACAGCCGTGCCTTCAGCCGCACGGGAATCGGCAGCTTGGCGAGGAACGCCGGATTCTCGTGACAGTACTGTTCGAACTCGCGCGCCTCGCGCACGGTCAGTTCGCCCGCAAGGTAGCGGTCGACGATGTGTTCGTTCTGGATGTACTTGAGGTCCATCGCGGCGTCCCGGATTATTTCTCGGGGGTCTCGGCCGCGCAGAGTTTGCATTTCGGCCAGTACGGCCTGGCGGCCTGATCCAGCGTCCAGCGATTGCCTTCGGCGAAGAACTTGCGCATGGCCTGCGATTGCGGATCGTCGCGGTAGCCGAGCCCCACGATACGAACATGCGTCATGTCCGCGCCCGACGGCGTGAAATAGATCACGGTCCAGGTACCCGCTGCTGCGTCCCTGTAGGGGAAGCTGGCCGGCGGTTGCCTGATGCGAATGGCCAGCATGCGTTCGGGGTCGTAGGCGAGGATTTCATTCACGATCGTCTCGGGGTCGCCGAGCA
>CAYWHG010000034.1:0-9020 GCA_964457865.1 uncultured Steroidobacter sp. | reverse complement strand
CAGCAGGACCAGCAGGAGGCGGACCGGGTTCGCAAGTCGGCAGCCCATCAGTTTTCCCCGTATGAATTGTGTGGTGGGGCGCATTATTGCCCGCGTATCCTGCCGGATACTGCCATGACTTGGGCTTTAGTCCATTGCAGCGCGCCGGCGATTTATACGAACAATGACCGCTCGGCTGGCGCCCCGGAAGCTGGACCTGAAGCCCGCGTGTTGAAGGCCCCGCATATAAATCGTTTACTAAGCACGCATGATCCTGACACTGGAAGTGATTGGGGAACAGGCTGCGCAGCTCGGTGCCGGGCGGCGCAAGGTGTTCCATTCGATCGGCGGTACCATCGGTCGTCTGCCCGACAACGACTGGGTGCTGCCTGATCCCTATGTTTCCGGTCGGCATGCGCTGGTGCGCTATCTGAACGGCCGCTTCTATGTCGAGGACACCAGCACCAACGGCGTCTTCGTCAATTCGCCCGATTCGCGCCTGTCGAAGACGCAGGCCCACGCACTCAAGACCGGCGACGTGCTGTACATCGATGCCTATGAAATAAAGGTATCGATCGAGAAAGAGTCGGCCGCCGAAGCCGAGTCGAAGGATCCGCTGGCGGCGCTGCAGGGCCGGGTCGATCGCGGCAACGCACCGAAGCCGGAACGGCGAGAACCGCCCGCCCGTCCGGTCCACGCACCGGCTCGCAAGGAAGTTGCCCCACCGCCGCCCGACGACGATCGGACCGCCAGCATGGCCGCACGGGCTGCGAAAGAGGAAAAGCGGGATCGCAGCAACGAGACCCAGTGGTTCGGTCTCAGTGAAATGGATCTGCCCGAGCCTACGCCGGAGCCGCCGCGACCCAAGGTCGTTGCCGTGCGTCCGCCGCCGCGCCGCAGCGAACCGCAGCCGTCGCCTGCGACCGCTGAAGGTGCCGACGACTCGTCCCGGATGCTCAGCCTGCTCGAAGCGGCCGGTGTCACGAACGTCGATCCCAGCGACGAACTGGCGCGCACCTGCGGCGAGATCCTGCGCGTCACGGTCGGCGGACTCATGGAAGTCCTGCGTGCGCGCGACCAGATGAAGGACGACCTGCACATCCGCAGCACCACCTTCAAGCCCACGAACAACAACCCGCTCAAGTTCTCCGCCAACGTCGAAGACGCCTTCCACAACCTGCTGGTCCGCAACAACGCGGCCTATCTCGAACCCGGCGAAGCCTTCGCCGAGGCGCTGCACGACGTGCGCGATCACCAGACGGCCGTGCTGGCCGCGATACGTCTGGCCTTCGAGACCATGCTGGCGCAGTTCGATCCCAACACGCTGCAGGAAGAGTTCGATCGCCACATGAAGAAGGGATCGATCCTCGGCGTGCCGGCCAAGCTGCGCTACTGGGATCTGTATCGCGAGAAATACGGCGAGACGATCAAGGATGCAGACGAGAGTTTCCGTACGCTGTTCGGCAACGCCTTTGCCAAGGCCTACGAGGAACAGATCGAGCGGCTGAAATCGCGCGGCAGGAAACGCTGAAGGCGCAGGACGCGCCGGGGATAACGCCTTGCTCGAAGATACCCTGGTCGAAGAAGACATCCATCCCGTCTATGTGTCGGCAGCGCTGACGCACACCGGCCGTGTTCGCGAATCGAACCAGGATGCCTTCGTCGATCGTGCCGACGCCGGCATCTGGGCCGTGGCCGACGGCATGGGCGGGCACATGGAAGGTGATGTCGCGAGCCGCATGGTGTGCGAGGCGCTGATCGCCGTGCAGCCGGCCCGGAAATTCGATCTCACCCTCGATGACCTCCAGCGCCGCGCCAGCGAAGTGAACACGCGCCTCTACGCCGCGGCGATCCGTCCCATCAATCCCGTGCAGAGCGGCAGCACGGTCGTGGCCTTTGCCGTGCAGCGCACGTCGTGCGCCGTGCTCTGGGCCGGCGACAGCCGCGCCTATCGCCTGCGTCACGACCAGCTCGCGCAGATGACGACGGACCACACCTGGGCGGCACAGATCGCGCCGCTTTACGGCTCCGCCGACGAACTCGAGGAGATCGATCATTCGATCATGCGCGCCGTCGGCGGCGAGCAGTCGCTGATGCTCGACGTGCGTCGCGATCGTGTCCGTCTGGGCGATCGCTACCTGCTGTGTTCCGACGGACTCACGCGCGAACTGAGCGCCGAGCGCATCGCCTCATTGCTCGGCGAAGGCACGGTGCAGGAAGCGGCGCAGGCGCTGATCGATGCGACGCTGGCCGCCGGCGCACGCGACAACGTCACTGTCGTCGTCGTCGAAGCCACGTAATATCCGCCCGCGGTTGCAGTCACACCGAGGCGCCCAAGTGTCCCATCCCATCGATCAGCTGCTGGCGGAGCTTGCGCGCGGTGCCCTGAGCGCAGCCGACGCGACCGTGCGTATCGAAAAACTCGTGCGCGAGCAGCCGGCCCAGGTCCGCACGCTGATCGCGCGCGTACAGAGCGATGTCGCCGCCGGCGTGCTGGCGAACGATGTGGGTCGCCTGCTTCTCGCCGGCATCGAACGCACGGTGCGCGAGCTGCCCGACCGGACCGTGGCGATGGCCGATGCGACGCAGGTCGATCCCGACACCACCTCGATGCGGCCCGGCAAGATCGATGCAACCCTCGCTTCCGAACCCACCGTCGGCATGGCGAAGCCGGCCATTGCGAAAACGCTGGTGCGGCCTGCACCCACCGAGTCCGACGATACGCAGATGCGTCCCGGTGCCGGCGACACGCTGCGCATGCCGGCACCGACCCAGGTCAGCGAACCGACGGTGGCTCAAGCGGCCGATGCCGACGCGACGCTGCGCACGCAACGCCAGTTTCCGCCGCCCGCAGCCCGCACCGTGCAGATCGAACTCGGCACGCAGGGATTGAATCCCTACGCACCGACGCTGCAGTCCTCGCCGGACAAGACGCAGGTCATCGCCGAGCGCCTGGTGTCGTCGCTCGACGAAGCGGACGAGCCGCGTCGCGGCGCGCTGCAGCCCGGGTCCATCATCAAGCGGCGCTTCGTGCTGGAATCGCTGCTGGGCAAGGGCGGCATGGGCCTGGTGTTCGGCGCCATCGATCGCCGCAAGGAAGAGGCGCAGGATCCGAATCCGCGCGTCGCCCTCAAGGTGCTGAACGCGGATTTCGAGCGGCATCCGCAATCGTTCATTGCCCTGCAGCGCGAAGCCCGCAAGGCGCAGACGCTGGCGCATCCCAATGTCGTGACGGTGTTCGACTTCGATCGCGACGGCGACACCGTCTACATGACGATGGAGTTGCTGAAGGGCCGTCCGCTCGAAGCCATCGTGCGCGAGGCGCGCGGCAAGGGCGTGAAGCCCGACCTTGCGCTGACGATCATCCGCGGCATTGCCGAAGGTCTGGCGTATGCCCATCGCAAGGGCATCGTGCATTCGGACCTCAAGCCCGGCAACGTCTTCATCGGCGAGGACGGCACGCCCAAGATTCTCGACTTCGGCATCGCGCGTGCTGTGCCCAGCTCGGTCACGCCCGAGGACAAGGACGACGTGTTCGATGCCGGCAGTCTCGGCGCCTACACCGAGGCGTATGCCACCGACGAAATGATCGACGGCGTCGATCCGCATCCTGCTGACGATCTCTACGCGCTCGGCATCATCGGTTACGAACTGATCACGGGCTTTCATCCGTACCAGCGACACGGCGCGCCCGCGGCTCGCAAGCTCGGCATCAAGCCGCCGCCGCTCAAGGGCCTGAAGCGGCGCGAAGCCAGGGCACTCGAACGCTGCCTGTCGTTCGACCGCAAGCAGCGCCCGAAGGATGCGGGCGAATTCCTCAAACTGTTTCGCGGCGTCGCGGCGCTGCAGAAGGCGTCGATCGCCGTGGCTGCGGTGTTGGCGATAACCGCGGGATATCTCTGGTACCAGAACTATCTGGAAACCAGTCCCGCGATTCCGTTCGCCGAACTGCCGGTGGCGACCCAGCAGGAAATCACCGCAGAACTGAGCGATGGCGACAAGGAATGGGGCTTCTACAACCAGGGCATCACGCCAGCCGTGGAAGAGGCGCTCACTCACTACGCCCGTGCCTACGAGCTGCATCCACGCAACCGGGATGCCGTGAAGGGCCTGAGGAAAGCCGCCGACGAAATGCTGCAGCTGTCGAGCAGCGATCCACAGATGCAACGCGAAGTGGCCGAGAGCCTGATGACCCGCAGCGATTTCTTTCGCAAATACGCGCCGGTCGTCGACGCGGCGAGGTAAGAGCCGGAGTGCTTCGACCCCTTCGTCAGGCTCAGGGTCAGCACGAACGGAGAGAGAGTTGAACCCTTATTCCGTTCGTCCTGAGCCTGTCGAAGGACTCTTCCCCTGGCAGTGTGGACAACCGCCACCGCCTGCTGACACGCTCCCTTCATGACCACGCAGATCCGCGAACTCCGCGCACCCGACCGCAGCCGCTGGGACGAACTCTGGAGCGGCTATCTCCAGTTCTATCGACACGAGTTGCCGCAGGAAATCACCGAGGCGACCTGGCAGCGCCTGATCGATCCGCAGCAGCAGCCCTATGGCTTCGTCGCACTCGATGCGCACGATCGCGTCGTCGGCTTCGTGCACTATCACTTCCATCTGTCGACGTGGTCGCTGAACGGCTACTGCTATCTCGAGGATCTCTTCGTCGACCCGGCCGCGCGTGGACTGGGCGCTGGCCGCGCCTTGATCGAAGCGGTATACCGCGCCGCCGATGAACGCGGCGTCACGCGTGTCTACTGGCACACCGAAACCGACAATGCCCGTGCGCAGGCGCTCTACAACCAGATCGCGACACTCGCGCCGTTCGTGCAGTACCGCCGCTGAGGAACGAAATCAGATCGAACGGTGCAGCCGGTACGATCGATACTCGCGCACGACAGCCACCAGCAACAGCACGCCCGTGACGGCTTCGAACAGGATGGTGAGATTCATGGCGGTCGTGTGCGCCGCGATGGCCGCGAGTGTGTAGTGATCGAACCCGCCGAAGCCGAGCAGCGCATACAGCGCCAGCACCGCGAGGCCCAGCGGCACGGACACGAAGCGCAGCAATCCCAGACCCGCAAGCCCGATGGCCGTCAGCACTCCCCACGAGAGATAGACGCCGCTGGCGGTCAGCCACTGCGGCAGATTCGGATAGTCGGCGAGGTACACGGCGTTGTGCACGAAATGCGTCAACGTCGCGACAACGTGAGCGAACACCGCGCACAACAGGAGCACCGACGGCGTGGCATTACTCGCGAAGTTCCGATGCGACGACATGGTCGATGATTCCCAAGGGTGAAGGCGCTTGCATGTTCGCGCCGCGCTGGAGTAAATGCCATCCGCTGTGAGCGCAGGAGTCGGAGTGCTTCGACCGGGCTCAGCACGAACGAAGAAAAGAAAATCCGTTTGCGCTGAGCTTGTCGAAGCGTCTGTGACCAAGCGAAAGAGCCCTTCGACTGGCTCAGGGCGAACGGATTTCCTTCTCCCGTTCGTGCTGACCCTGAGCCTGACGAAGGGGTCGAAGCACTCTTGCGTTCGTCCATAGAATCTCAGGACGAACGGAAGATTTACGGATCGCACAAGCGACATCACGAAGGACGTAGCGCGAGATCCGCCATGCGACATCGACCTTTTGCTTTCGCCACGCTGGTCGGCGGTTCGATCGGCGGACTACTCGATCTCACTTACGCGATCGTGTTCTCCGCCATGCGCGGTACGCCGCCGCTGCGCCTGCTGCAGTCGGTGTCGAGCGGCCTGCTCGGATCCGCCGCCTACGAAGGTGCGATACCCACCGCCGTGCTGGGCTTCCTGCTGCATTTCCTCATGGCGTTCCTGATGGCGGTGGCGTTCTATCTGGTCAGTCGCCGCTGGACCTGGCTGGTTCGCCGGCCCGTGGCGGCCGCCATCGTCTACGGCGCGTTCCTGTATCCCTTCATGCAGTTCGTGGTGCTGCCGCTGTCGGCCTATCCGCACCCGTTCGTGTTCCGGCCGGGGGTCTTCGCGCTCAACCTGCTGGTGCACATGTTTCTGATGGCGCTGCCGATCGCGCTGGCAACACGACGGGCGACTGCGATCGGCTAGGCGCTGTCACCGGGGTTTGCCGCCCTCAGGCAATGTCTCAGTGCAATCCCGCGCGAATCCCTGTACAGTCCGCGCGCCTACACAAGCTGCCGTCCGGTCAGCTCGTTCATTTCTCGCGGTTTTACGGGCACCACGCCCTACCTCGAACTTGTCTCCCGCCTTTACTGGACCCGAGATGCCCATGGCATCCCGAGCAGGTGCGGTAGAGGACTACATACATATGCCATTTGCTTCTCTCGGGCTGATGCCCGAACTCACGCGTGCGCTCACCGATCGTGGCTACACGCAACCGACGCCCGTCCAGGCGCGCGTCATTCCTGAAATCCTTGCCGGCCGCGACATCCTCGCCGGCTCGCAGACGGGCACCGGCAAAACCGCCGGCTTCACGCTGCCGCTGCTGCAGCGGCTGCAGGCATCGCAGAACCTCGTGCATGCGCCGCGTGCCCTGGTACTCGTGCCGACGCGCGAGCTTGCCGCGCAGGTCGCCGACAGCATCAAGAGCTACGGCAAATATCTGCAGTTGCGCACGCTGACCATCTTCGGCGGCGTGAGCATCAATCCGCAGATCGATGCGCTGCGTCGCGGCGTCGACATCCTCGTCGCTACCCCTGGCCGCCTGCTCGATCATGCGCAGCAGCGCAATGTCGATCTGCGCCAGATCGAAGTCCTGGTGCTCGATGAAGCCGATCGCATGCTCGACATGGGCTTCATCGCCGACATCCGCCGCGTCATCAAGCTGCTGCCGCGCGAACGCCAGAACCTGATGTTCTCGGCCACCTACTCGAGCGACATCCGTCAGCTGGCCCAGGGCCTGCTGCGTCAGCCGGTCGAGATCGAAGTTGCCCGCCGCAACGCGGCCGTCGAAAGCGTCGAGCAAGGCGCCTACATGATCCAGAAGGATCGCAAGCGCGCGCTGCTGTCGCATCTGATCCGCGCGGGCGACTGGTCGCAGGTGCTGGTGTTCACGCGCACCAAGCACGGCGCGAATCGTCTGTGCAAACAGTTGCAGGACGACGGCATCGAAGCTGCTGCGATTCACGGCAACAAAAGCCAGTCGGCGCGCACCAAGGCGCTGGCGGATTTCAAGGGCTCCAATATCCGCGCACTCGTGGCGACGGAAGTGGCCGCGCGCGGCCTCGACATCAAGGAGCTGCCGCACGTCGTCAACTACGAACTGCCCAATGTTCCCGAAGACTACGTGCATCGCATCGGTCGCACCGGCCGCGCCGGCGCAACGGGCATTGCACTCTCGCTGGTCGCGCAGGATGAAGCAGGGCTGCTGAAGGACATCGAACGTGTCACCGGCAAGCGCGTGCCGCAGTTGCCGCTGCCGCAGATTTCCGAACCGCCGGTCGGCCGCAGCGTCGCTCCGCGCGACTCGCAGGAGTACGCACCGCATCAGGATCCGCGACGCCAGCAACAGAATCGCAATCGCGGTTCGAACGGTACGCAGTCCAGCGGTGGCGGTCGTCCGCAGAATGCCGGCTCGCGTCGCCCGAGTCAGCCGAGTGGCAATTCAAACAACGGCAACAGCGGCCGGGGCCAGTGGCGTTCCGGCAATCAGGGACGTCGCTAAGGAAGACCTGATTTACTCCGTCGTCCCCGCGAAGGCGGGGACCCATCTTCCCTCCTCGCTTGCGGGGGGGGGGAGGTCGCCCTGAGTTCATCGAAGGGCCGTCAACCCAGATCAACCGGGCTGACCACACCTCGTCCACCGCGATTCAGGACGTGGGTGTAGATCATGGTGGTCTTCACGTCCGCATGACCCAGCAGCTCTTGCACCGTGCGGATGTCATAGCCTGATTCGAGCAGATGAGTCGCAAACGAATGGCGCAGTGTGTGCACGCTCGCCGGTTTGACGATGCTCGACTTGCGGACCGCCTGCTTCACCGCGCGCTGCAGAGCATCTTCGGGAGCGTGATGCCGGCGCTCGGCGCCGCTTCGCGGATCGACCGAACGCCGTTTCGATGGGAACACGTACTGCCAGCCCCATTCGCGTTCTGCGGCCGGATACTTCTCGGCGAGCGCGAAGGGCAGGTAGACGCACCCATATCCTTCCCGAAGGTCGCTTTCGTGCAACGTACGCACGCGCGCCAGATGCGACTGCAGAGGATCGACAAGGATCTGCGGCAGCAAAGTTACACGATCCTTCTGCCCCTTCGCGTCGCGAATCAGCAGCTGGCGATAGTGGAAGTCGACATCCTTGATCCGCAGGCGCAGACACTCCAGCAATCGCAGTCCGCTGCCATAGATCAGCGCCGCCATGAGCCATGGGGTCCCCTGCATCTGTGCAAGCACGCCTCTGACTTCATCACGTGTCAGCACCACGGGCAGCCGTTGCGGCTTCTTAGCCCGCTGCACGTCGTCGAGCCATGGCAGGGTCATCTTCAGCACATCGCGATACAGGAACAGGATCGCGCTCAATGCCTGGTTCTGCGTTGACGCCGCAACGTTGCGCCTGATCGCCAGATGACTCAGGAACGCGGTGACCTCCGGCGCTCCCATCTCCCGCGGATGGCGCTTGCCGTGAAACAGAATGAACCGGCGGATCCATTGGAGATAGGCCTGTTCTGTGCGGATACTGTAGTGGCGGATACGCAGCAGTTCACGAACCTGATCCGACAGTCGTGGCTGCGCCTGATGTGATTGCGCGGTCGACATGACCCTTCCCTGAGTTTCTGACGCGCCTGCGGTTGACGGCCGCGACGATGCGGCACTATCTTGAGCCCCCGGATCAATCACGTGCGGTCGAATAAATAGGCAATTGCAGCCATAACGACACCCAAGTCACGGAGCGATGAAGTGAAACTGGTCAATCCGGCCGCAGCCAGCGGCGCCCATACACCGCACTCGAGCGGCAGCAAGAAATACCGGCGGCCCCGAATCACCGCAGTTAGGCGGTCGATATGTAGTTGGGCTTGAGAGCGGAAAGTCAGAGACTCAAAATGTCAGCGAAAAAGGAATCG
>CAYWHG010000033.1:0-35812 GCA_964457865.1 uncultured Steroidobacter sp. | reverse complement strand
CTGGAACAGCGCGTAGCCGTTCAGGACGCGGATGCGCCCCATCAGCACACGATCATTCCAGCGCGGATCGTCGGGACCGATGCCGCTGTTGAGAATGTCGCTGAACCTTGCCCGCAACCGCGTCAGCATGATGGCCTGAGCACCGTCTCCACCCGCTGCGCGGGAAGCGTTTCGCCTGATAAATCAACGGGCGGATGCTACCCAGCGTGACGGATCAGGAAACGGACCGGGTCAACAGAATGCAGCATGAATTACGGCATTCAGGGGATTCCTACAGGACGCGGGAGGGTTTCTGCGCGATGCCGGCGCGAAGGTGTGAAACGCGTCGCGCTCCGGCGGTCAGTACCCGAACTGCGCTACTGCCCCGGGATGGGCAGGCATTCCATGATCTCGATCGACTCGCCAGGAAAAATCGCGAAGTGCGGATGGTTCTCGAACAGCTTCGCGGCGGCCGCATGCGATTCGGCCTGGACGATCGTGTAGGCAGTCATGGCGTTGCGTGTCGCGTCGATTCCGCCTGCGGCAGCGCGCAGGGTCTTGCCCAGCGGCGTCCCGGTATCAACGATGGCCGCCTGGTTCTTCGCCACCCAGGCGCCCCAGGCAGCAATTCCTTCCGCCTCCCGTTTCCGGCGCGTGGCGTCGTCCAGCCTGGCCCAACTGGATTTCTCGAAAGCCCCGGTCGTACCCAGGTAGATCGCGAGGAATTTCTTCATGACAGTGCTATCTCTCGTGTGACGATGCGGCGATGGAATCCACAGGACGATGCAGCGAGCCGATTTCCGACAGCAAGGTATACCGACAAACGCAGCAACGCATGCACAGACGCGCGGGCGTTGCCAGAATCCCGGGCACTGGCGATGATGCCGGCACCGACATTTCGTTTCCGCCCCGGGGGCCCCATGCGATTTCCGATCACGATGGCAACGACCGTGCTGGCATTGCTGTGGAGTCTCACGGGCACTGCGGCAACCTGGGTCGAAGGCCAGCACTACTTCCGGGTCCTGCCCGCGCAGAGCACGATCGTGGCGCCGGGCAAGGTCGAAGTGGCCGAGGCGTTCTCCTATGGCTGCCCGGCCTGCAACCAGTTCCTGCCGATCATGGAAGACCTGGAAAAGCAGTTGCCCGCGCAGGCGCAGGTCGTGCTCGTGCACGCCTCGTTCAACACCGCGGAGCAATGGCCCATGTTCCAGCGCGCGTTCTATACGGCGCAGGCACTCGGCCTCGTCGACAGGACACACGAATCCATGTTCACGGCCATCTGGGGCGGTGGCCCGCTCGCCGTCGTCGATGCCTCGGGTCGCATCAAGAAGCCGGCACCGACGCTCGAAGATGCAGCGAAGTGGTACGCACAGAAAACCGGCGTGGATGCGAAGAAATTCCTCGAGACCGCGCAGTCGTTCGGCGTGGACAGCAACATCCGTCGCGCCGAGGCGTGGCTGCGAGCCGCCCGCGTGGATGCGACGCCCACACTGGTAGTGAACGGCAAATACCGTCTGACCGTCCGTTCGGCCGGCGGTGTGCGGGAGATGATCGAACTGGTCGACTGGCTGGTGGCGCGCGAACTCGCGGCGACGACGGCGGCGCGTTAGGGAAGCTCTGATCTACTCCGTCATCCCCGCGCAGGCGGGGATCCATCTTGTTGAGGCCAGATGGATTCCCGCCTGCGCGGGAATGACGGAGAGAAGGTAAATCAGAGCTTCCTTAGAACTCGAAGAGCCGCAAGAGACCGCTTGCTCCGGACCGCGCACCGGTGGTATCAATCCCGCTCCTTTCCATGCAACCCGAGGGAGGCATCGATGAACATCGCATCGCATATGCGCCTTCCCACGCCGGCGAGCTTCCACTGAGCCCCGGCTGGGGCTGACTCGCACGGCTTCCTTCGCCGGAAGCAATTCTCAAGGTTTGCATTGGAGCGGCGCGTATCGCGCGCCGGACTGTCATGACGATTTCCCGGATCGAGGGCGCTCAAGTCCTCCGCAAAGTCCTGTCCTTCACGTTCCGGTTGTGGGGTCGCCGCAGGGCGCTGGTGGCAGGCATCGCGCTGTCGATGTCGTTCGCCACGCTGACCGAGATCTTTGTGCCCGTGTTCGCGGGCCGCCTGATCGACGCTGTCACGAGCGGTGCATCGGGCGCGGCGTTGTCTGCGTTCCTGTCGATGGTTGCACTCGGACTGGGACTGGTATTCCTGCGCCACCTGGCATGGTGGGGCGTAGTGCCGCTCACGCTGAGCCTGATGAGTTCGGTGGCGCGCGATACGTTCCATCGCGTGCAGCGACTGTCCACCGACTGGCATGCCAACAGCTTTGCCGGCTCGATCGTCCGCAAGATCACGCGCGGCATGTGGGCGCTCGATACGCTCGACGATGTCCTGCTGCTGTACCTGCTGCCCTCGGCCGTGGTGCTGATCGGTACCGTCGTGCTGCTCGCCCTGCACTGGCCGCTGATGGGCGTCGTCATGGCGGTGGGCGCCACGGCCTATGTCGCTTTCAGCATCGTCACGGCAACGCGCGTGATCGCACCGGCATCGCGTCTCTCCAATGCGCAGGACACGCGCATCGGCGGCGTGCTCGCCGATGCGCTCAGCTCCAACGCCGTGGTCAAGGCGTTCGGCGCGGAACAGCGCGAAGATGCGCGGCTGATGCGGGTCGTCGACAAGTGGCGGCACCGCACCCGCCGAACCTGGATGCGGCATACCTGGAGCGGCAGCACGCAACTCGCGCTGCTGTGGTTCATCCGCACGTCGGTGACCGGCGCCGCGCTGTGGCTGTGGTGGCGCGGCCAGGCGACGCCCGGCGAGATCACCTATGTCCTGACCACCTACTTCGTCGTGCACGGCTACCTGCGCGAGATCGGCCAGCACGTGCATCAGTTGCAGCGCTCGGTGAACGAGATGGAGGAGATGGTGCGCCTGTACGACGAACCGCTGGGTGTCGCCGACCGGCCGGGGGCGAAACCGCTGCGCATCGCCGGCGGCGAAGTGCGCTTCGAGCACGTGACGTTCACGTACGCCGGACAGCAGCAGCCGCTGTATCGCGATCTGACGGTGCGCATCGCTGCCGGGCAGCGCATCGGCCTCGTCGGCCGTTCGGGATCGGGCAAGACGACATTCGTGAAACTGATCCAGCGCCTGTACGACGTGACGGCGGGACACGTGCTGATCGACGGGCAGGACGTGTCGCAGGCGACGCAGGAATCGCTGCGCTCGCAGATCGCGATCGTGCCGCAGGAGCCGATCCTGTTTCATCGGTCGCTGGCGGAGAACATCGCGTACGCCAGGCCCGATGCGACGCCCGCGCAGATCGAGCGTGCGGCGCGCCTGGCGAATGCGCACGAGTTCATTGGCCGCCTGCCGCGCGGCTATCGCACGCTGGTCGGCGAGCGCGGCATCAAGCTGTCGGGCGGCGAACGTCAGCGCGTTGCGCTGGCGCGGGCCTTCCTCGCCGACGCACCCATCCTGATTCTCGACGAGGCGACTTCGAGTCTCGACTCGGAATCGGAAGCGCTGATCCAGGAAGCGATGGAACGGCTGATGGCCGGGCGCACGTGCATCGTCATTGCCCATCGCCTGTCGACGGTGCGTGCGGTGGACCGGATCCTGGTGTTCGATCGCGGACAGATCGTCGAAGACGGCAATCACGCATCGCTGCTGCAGCGACCGCAGGGTCACTACCGCCGGCTGTTCGAGAAACAGTCGGATGCGTTCGTGGCGGCGGCGGAGACGATCGACTGAGAAGCAGCCGGATTTTTCTGCCTGTGTGGGGCCGGCATGGTCAGGCTAAAGCCTGACCCACAGGAAGAAGCGGAGGATTCTTTCTGCCTGTGGGGCCGGCTTCAGCCGGCCTCTCGGCAGGGTCAGGCGACTACCAACCACGCCCCGTTGCCCAGCGTTCGGCTTCCTCGGGATCGGTGAATACGCGCAGGGCACTCCACACCTGCCCATCCTGTTCGGTGGTCAATTCGAACATGCGGGTCAGGCCACGACCGAGCGTGCTCGACACCAGCACGGCGGTCCGCCCGAGCGGACCGCCGCCCGACAGGAAAATTCCGAAGTCGCGCATCTCCTCGGCAGTGACCGTATAAACGGCGCCGCGGAAGTCGCTGATGAGATTCATGTGGCGTCGATACGCCGGATCTGCCCATTCGGCCGCGGCGCAACCGCGCAGATCCTCCAGCGTCACCGTTCCCCAGTAGCGTTCGCGAATCAGATTACGCGCTGTGTCGATGGAATATTCGTAGGGCACAAAAGCCGGCGTTCCATGTAGTTTTTCAGCAGACCGTTCCATGGTAGGCAGCGTTGCCGACGCAATAGTGAGAACGGCGTCGGGGTGTCATGCACGCTGCCCGCGATGTGCGCGAATCGTCGAATGCGTCACAGGAAATCGCGCAGGGTTTCCCGCAATCCTGCTGCGGACCTCGGCGCAAGTGCGACTGGATCGGCTGCGACTACGCGTTTCTTTCGTCGAGGATCTTGCCCATCCGCACGAACGGAATCGTCAGTCCGCTTTCGAGCGGATAGCTCACCTGGTCCAGCGCCACGTAGCCGCACACCTGGTACAGGCGCACGCCCGGCAACGTCGCCATCATTTCAAAGCGGCGAAACCCCCGCGCCTGCGCCGCCCGCTCGCATTCCGCCAGGATCGCGCGACCGATCCCGCGGCGGGCATGGGCCGGATCGATGAAGAAGGCGCGGATCTTCGCTGCATCGACGGCCGGATCGAGGTCGCCCGGTTCGCGATCGGCGCGGGCATCGCCGCCGAACAGCGTCCTGCGCCGGCTCCAGCCGCCGCAGCCGACGATTCGTCCGTCCTCTTCGGCGACGAAGTAGGTGCCGTCATGAATCAGTTGCGTATCGACGCCGAACGCGCCGCGCAGTGCGCCCTCCACCTGTTCCGGCGTGTAGTCATCCTTGCTGAGCCCGCGCGCGGAACGGGCGATCAGCGTTTCGAGTTCGGGCTTCTCGGCGAGCGTGGCGGGGCGAATACGGATCATGGGTCTACCTTGCTGGATGCGATCCCCCGCCGGCAAGACGCGCGCGCATGAAATGTCGCGGTCTGGTGTAGCCTCGCATCATGAGCACCAACGCAGTGCAATCCGTCAGCCTCCGGGTGGACGACTCGCACACAGTCTCCGGGCTGTATCTGCACCCGCCGCAGGCCACGGCCTGCTACGTGCTCGCACATGGCGCCGGCGCAGGCATGCAGCATCCATCGATGACCAAGGTCGCCGAGGCGCTCGCCGATCTCGGCATCGCCACGCTGCGCTACCAGTTTCCTTACATGGAACGCGGCTCGAAACGTCCCGACTCCCCGCCGCTGTGTCATGCGACCGTACGCGCTGCGGTATCGCACGCGGCGCGGCTCACCGACCTGCCGCTCATCGCCGGCGGCCGTTCCTTCGGTGGACGCATGACGTCGCAGGCGCAGGCGCTCGCGCCCTTGCCCGGCGTTCGCGGCCTCGCCTTCCTGGCGTTCCCATTGCATCCGGCGGGCAAACCCGGCATCGAGCGCGCCGCTCATCTGGCCGACGTGCGGATCCCGATGTTCTTTGCCCAAGGCACGCACGATGAACTGGCGACGCTGGCGTTGCTGCAGGACGTCGTCGCGGAACTCGGCGAGCGCGCCACCCTGAAACTTCTCGATCCCGCCGATCATTCGTTCCATGTCCCCGCGCGCAGCGGCCGCAAGGATGCCGAGGTCCTGCGCGAAGCGCTGCAGGCGCTGGTGCAGTGGACCAGCACATTGCCGCCGTCCGGCGGCAGGAATTGAGGCATGCAGGACACGCGCAAACTCAGGATCGTCGCCGCCGTCGTGGCCTCGTTCACGCTGCTGATCGTCGCCGTCCTGTTCATGCTGGTGCAGCACGTCATCACGTACCAGATGGCCCTGCTGATGTTCATTGGCCTGTTTGGTCTCTACTTCGGCTTCGGTGTGCTCATTGCGGTATGGCGGTTCATTGCCAAGCTGCAATGAAAAACGCAGAGATCACATGGAGATCAGGAGAAGAATCTCCACGGGGAGCACGGGGAACACGGGGGTTCGGAACAGAAGGATTTTTTTCCCTGTGCTCCCCGTGCTCCCCGTGTTCCCCGTGGAAAATTTTCTTCTTCCAGTCTCCGGTCTGCACATGAAACGCCCGCTGGACAAGTACGCGCAGAAGCGCAGTTTCACGAAGACGCCGGAACCCGGACCCAAGGTCGTGGCGCACCAGGGGCCGTTGCTGTTCATCGTGCAGAAGCATGCGGCGCGGCGGTTGCACTACGACTTCCGGCTGGAACTCGATGGCGTACTGAAATCCTGGGCGGTGCCGAAGGGGCCGTCGCTGCAGGTCGGCGAGAAGCGGCTGGCCGTCGAGGTGGAAGATCATCCGTTCGATTACGCTTCGTTCGAAGGCGTCATCCCGGAAAAGCAGTATGGCGCCGGCAACGTCATCGTGTGGGATTGCGGCGTGTATTCGCCGGACGAGGGCGGCGAGTATGCGTTCGATGATCGCGAAGCTGCCGAAAAACGCCTGCGGCGCGAGCTGGCGAACGGCAAGCTGAGCTTCTTCCTGCGCGGCGAGAAGCTGAAAGGCTCGTTCGCGCTCATTCGCACGTCCACCGACAAACAGTGGCTGCTGATCAAGCACAAGGATCGTTTCGCCGGCGTCGACACGTTGCTGGCGCAGAACACGTCGGTACTCTCCGGCGCCACGCTCGATGAAGTCGCCTCGGCGGCCGCGCGCGAGCGCTTCTCGGCGGAACTGCTCGCGCCCACGGGGCCGGCGGAGTCGTTGCCGCAGAATCTCGAACCCATGCTGGCGGACGCCGCGGATGACGAGCCGCAGACCCGGCCCGACTGGAGCTACGAACCCAAGCTCGACGGCTATCGCGTGCTGGCCTACATCGAGAACGACACGGTGTTCCTGCAGTCGCGCCGCGGCATCGATCTCACGCCGCTGTTTCCGGAGATTGTCGAGGAGCTGCAGCAACAGCATGTCGGCTCGATGCTGCTCGACGGCGAAGTGGTCGCGCTCGACAGCGACGGTCGGCCCTCCTTCAACGCGCTGCAGAATCGCGCGCAGCGCAAGGGCAGCAAGGAACTCGTCACGGCCCGGCGCGAGCACCCGGTGATCTTCCTGTGTTTCGACCTGCTGCATTTCGCCGGCATGAACCTGCGCGACGCGAGCTACATGCAGCGGCGGCGCTATCTGACGCAATGCCTGCTGCCCTCCGCGCACGTGCAGCTCGTGCACATCTCTGACGATGCCGAACAGCTCTATGAGGCGTCGCTGGCGAGCGGATTCGAAGGCATCGTTGCGAAGAAACGCGACAGCAGGTACCAGCCCGGAAAACGTTCCGCGGCCTGGGTGAAATACAAGGCGACACACACCAACGAATTCGTCGTCGGCGGCTACACGCAGGGGCGCGGCGGACGCGGCAAGCTCGGCGCATTGCTGCTCGGCTACTACAAGGGCAGGCAGCTTCACTACGTCGGACATTCCGGTTCGGGATTCACCGATCAGTCCATCAAACAGTTCCTCGCCCTCGCGAGCACGCTCGAAACGAAGGCTTCGCCTTTCGCGGAGAAGCCGCCGCTCAATGCGCCGGCGACGTGGCTGAAACCGGAACTCGTGGCCGAGATCCAGTTCGACACCTGGACGCCCGACGGTTACCTGCGCAGTCCGGTCTTCCTGCGACTGCGCGACGACGTGGAGGCGAAGGAGGTGCGCAGCGGACCCGACCCGAAAAAGAAGGCCAGGCCGAAACCCACGCCGGCAAACAACATCGAACTGGTGCTGCAGCAGCTCGACGGCAAGGCGCAGCAGCTCGAGCTCGTGCTCGACGACGCGAAGATCCGCCTCACCAATCTCGATCGCGAATACTGGCCCGGCGACAAATCCACGAAGTCGAAGCCGATCACCAAACGCGACTACCTGCGCTATCTCGCGCGCATCTCGCCCTGGATGCTGCCGCACCTGCGCGACCGGCCGCTGACCATGATCCGCATGCCCGAGGGCATCGGCGGCGAGCGCTTCTTCCAGAAACACTGGGAGCAGGAACGGCCGGCGTTCGTGCAGACGGTCCCGGTTTTTTCCGAGCACCGCGACGGCACGCACGAGTACGTGCTGGGCAACAACCTGCCGACGCTGCTGTGGCTCGGCCAGGTCGGCACGCTGGAATTCCACGTCTGGCATTCGCGCGCCAAGGTCGCCGCGGACACGAAGAGCAGGAGCACCGACTACGACAGTTCGCTCGACGCCATGGAGGCCTCGGTATTGAACTATCCCGACTACCTCGTCTTCGACATCGATCCCTACATCTATTCGGGCAGGGAAGCTAAAGGCGCGGAGCCCGAACTGAACAAGAAGGGTTTCGCCATGGGCAAGCGCGTGGCGTTCTGGATCAATGACCTGCTCAAGGAAATGTCACTGACCGCACGCGTGAAGACCTCGGGCAAGACCGGCCTGCATGTGTTCGTCCCCATCGAGCGCACGGTGACCTTCAGCGAGGCCCGCCATATCTGCGAGATGGTGGGCCGGCACGTGATGCGGGACCACCCGAAGGACGTCACCATGGAATGGGCCGTCATCAAACGAACCGGCAAAATCTTCATCGACTACAACATGAACGTGCGGGGCAAGACCCTGAACGTGGCCTACTCGCCCCGGGGCGTCCCGGGCGCCCCCGTTTCCATGCCCCTGACCTGGGAGGAGCTGGAAGCGGCCGAACCCCTGCAGTTCACGATCCATAACGTGCTGAACCGCTTGGAAAAGACCGGCGACCGATGGCATGATGTTCTTTCGATAAAACAGAACCTTGCGAAAGTCTTCGGAAGTAACGGTCGAAAATAGTTCGATAAGCCCGTCGGCAACGCAGCTGCCGGAACGTCCTTGCCACGCAAGACATTAGGAAATGGGGACATTCCTCAATTTCCTGCAGAGCGGTAAATGGGGAATGTCCCCATTTCGTCAAAGAAGAGGCAGATATGGCCGCACGTTCTATCGGTTCCCTGACGATCTCCTTCGGTCTCGTCGCGATTCCCGTGAAGCTGTACTCAGCCACGCAATCCGGCAGCGCCATTTCCTTCAACCTGCTGCACGCCACGTGCGGCTCGCGCCTCAAGCAGCAATACATCTGCCAGAAGGAAGGCGTGGTCGTCGAACGCGACGAGATGGTGAAGGGCTACGAGTTCGCGAAGGACCAGTACGTCCGCTTCACGCCCGAAGAGATCAAGCAGCTCGAAGAAGTCGGGACGCACTCCGTCGACATCTCCGAGTTCGTACCGATCGAAGCCATCGATCCCGTCTACTTCGACAAGACCTACTACCTCGCCCCCGACAAGGGGGCGGCCAAGCCTTACGCCCTGCTGGTGGAGGCACTGAAGGACTCGAAGCGCTGCGCGGTCGCGCGCTGGGCTTCGCGCGGCAAGTCGCACATCGTCGCGCTGCGTCCGGTGGGCGATGTGCTGACCATGCAGCAGCTGTACTTCGCTTCCGATGTGCGTCCCGCCACTGAAATGGATGTGGCGAAGATCGATGTGAAACCGCAGGAACTGAAACTCGCGAAGCAGCTCATCGATCAGCAGACCGCAGAGAGCTTCGATCCCGCGGCCTACACCGACGAAGTCCGTGCGCGCGTCGAAGCCGTGATCCAGAAGAAGGTCGAAGGTCAGGAGATCTCCGTCTCCGAAACCCAGCCCGACACCGGCGGCAAGGTCATCGATCTGATGGACGCCCTGCGCGCCAGCCTGGAAAAGACCGGCGCTGCCAAGGAAAACGTCTCGAAGCTCGGACCGCGCAAGGCCGCGAAGCGCGTCGAGCAGCCGACGAAGGTCGCACGCAAGGCGGGCAAGCGATAGGAAGACGAAGAGGTTCACACGGAGTTCACGGAGATCACGGAGACAGAATTGATCGTTTCTTATCAGAACTCCGTGTTCTCCGTGAACTCCGTGTGAACCTCCCGTCCGAAGAATGCAGACCTACAACGCCGCCGACATCGAACGAATCCTGCGCCTCTCGCGCAGTACGTTGCGCGGGCTGATCAAGAACGGTTTCGTGACACCGGCGCGCGGACCGAAGCGCGAACTGCTGTTCTCGTTCCAGGATCTCATCGTGCTGCGCACGGCGCGCGCGCTGCTCGAAGCCAAGGTGCCGGTGCGACGGATCAACCGCTCGCTGCAGGATCTGCGGCGACACCTGCCCGAAGAAGCCCCGCTCTCCGGTCTCAGCATCAGCGCGATCGGCGATGAAGTCGTGGTCCGCGACGGCAGGAATCATTTTCATGCCGACAGCGGTCAGTACGTGCTCGGCTTCGACGTCAGCGTCGAGAACGGCATCGTGCGCGTCGTCGAACGCAAGGAAGAGGCCGCAGCGCCGGCGACATCCGATGTCGACGACTGGTTCGACCAGGCACTGGAACTCGAAGAGAGCGATCCGCAGCAGGCCCGCGCCGCTTATCAACGCGTCGTCGACGCCGAGCCCGACCACTGCGCCGCCTGGATCAATCTCGGCCGCCTGCTGCACGAACAGCGCGAAACCGGCGAAGCCGAGAAAATCTACCAGCACGCCGTCACACAGTGCGGACCCGACCCGATCCTCATGTTCAACCTCGGCGTGCTGATGGAAGACCTGGGCCGCCCGACGGCCGCAGTCGAGGCCTACCAGGCAGCCATCACCGAAGATCCGACGCTGGCCGACGGCCATTTCAATCTCGCCCGCCTGTACGAGGCCATGGGCAAGGAACAGCACGCCATCCGGCATCTGGGTCAGTACCGTCGGCTGGTCTCTATCGACTGAGAGCGCAGGGGTTTCACACGGAAAAAAGATCTCCACGGAGGACACGGGGAACACGGGGCCCGGAACGGAATTTCTTTCCCCGTGATCCCCGTGTCCTCCGTGGAGACTCTCCGTTCTTGTCTTGCTCTTATGCGAAACGTTCCCGAGGACGTCATGACACTCTGGGTCGGCACCTCCGGCTACAACTACGACGAATGGAAGGGCGGTTTCTATCCGCAGAAGATCGCGAGTGCGCAGATGCTGCCGTACTACGCGCAGCGGTTGTCGACCGTCGAGATCAACTACACGTACTACCGGATGCCCAATGCGAAGACGCTGCAGGGCTGGAACGATGTGACGCCGGAGCGCTTCAAGCTGACGCTGAAGGCGCCGAAGCGCATCACGCACGAAAAGAAACTGCGCGAATGCGCGGATGACGTGAAGTACTTTGCCGAGGTCGCATCCCGGCTCGGCCCGAAGCTCGGCGCCCTGCTCTTCCAGCTGCCGCCGAGCCTGCGCCAGAACCTGCCGCTGCTGGATGCCTTTCTCGAAACGCTGCCGGACGGCACGTGCGCGGCCTTCGAGTTCCGGCACGGGTCGTGGCTGAACGAAGAACTCTATGCGCGACTGCGCGCCAGGAACCTCGCGCTGTGTGTCGCCGACAGCGTCACGCTCGCCACGCCGACCGTCATCACGGCCGACTACGCGTATTTCCGTCTACGCGACGAAGGCTATTCGCCAGAGGACATTGCAGGATGGGCGCAGCGCATCCGCGAATCGACAGTGCGCTGCAGGGAGGTGTACGTCTATTTCAAACACGAGGAAGCGGGACTCGGACCGCAATTCGCCGGCACCTTCCTCGATGCCTGGGCCCGCCTCGAATCGTCAGGCTCGCCGGCCTGACTCACGGCAGATCCGGCCGCTGTTCAGTCGCGCCGGGTATCCAGCGCCTTCAGCGCGCTCTTCGGCGCCACCATGCGCCAGGCACGTTCGAGCTGGTCGCGGAAATCGCCGACCGTAATGCCCTTCAGCAGCACCTTGGTCCAGCCCTGCTCGGCCCACTGGTCGACGGTGAACGTATAGGGATCCATCGACAGCAGCGCGTGCTGGTCATCGGACGACAGCTTGAGAATCGCAATGGATTCCTGCGGCCAGAGCACGGCGAAGGTGTGTTCACCGACGCGAAAGCCGCGGTGTCCCCAATGATCGTGCTCGTTGGTTTCCGGCAGCGACAGCGCCATCCGGATTACTTCGTCGGTCCTGACCAAGGTCCATCACCCCGTTCTGTTCAATGCGCGAAAGTCTATAGCAGGCCGGGACCCGGGAATCGTGACGCCTGCCGCATTCGCGCAGCCGGATCGGCTGGCGGGGGCGGGTTATCCCTGCGAACGTCCCGCGGACTGACAAAAGGTGTCAATGCCGCGGCAGTCCGGTCGCTCAGCCCTCCCCTTTGAACCCCTGCTGCAGCGACTGCGGACCGGCCCTAGAATCCGGTGCGTGACGCGACGACCTTTCAATCAGACACACCAGCCGCGCCCGCCCGCGCCCAAACGGGAAATCCTCGTCCCGGCGTCGGTACGGATCGCGCGCGAAAAGATCGCAGCCCGGCTGGCAGCTGCCCGCGCCAGGACCGAGGCACGGGCGAAGCTGCAGGCGGCGCGCGAGGAACGGGAGATCGCCCGCGCCGCTCTGCAGATCGCGCGGATGCTGGATCGCAAGGCCGCGCAGAAGGAACGCGAAGCCGCAAAGCTGGATCGTCAGGCGCAGCGGGTCGCCTTCCAGCTCGCCCGCCGCGATCGACTGGAAGAACAGCGCCTGCTCCGCCGCACCCGCACGACCGAACTGAAGGACAAGCGCAAGCGGCCGAAAGCCGCGAACAAGAAACGGGGTTAGCGTCGCACGCAGCACGACCGCGCGGGTATCGCCTCGTACCGGTCGTGATGCCGCACCCAGTCGGTGAGATCGAAGGCCGGACCGGTTTCGTTGCGTCCCTTCGGCGTCAGATCCAGATAGTTGTAGGCGCCGACGAGCTGTTCGGCGCCGCGCCCGTAGGCCGAATACGTCCGGTAGATGCTGCCGTCGGCATCGCGCAGAAAAATACTGACGCCCGGCGCCTCCTCATCCTGCAGTTCGCGGGACTCGAAGTTGTAGAACACCGGTCCGTTCGCCAGATCCGCCGGCCGGAAGGACACGCCGAAGTCGTAGTTGAAGTCGCTGCCGTAGGACGAGACCCAGTGGAACATCCAGCCCATGCGGCGGCGGAAGGCGTCGATCTTCGGCCAGGGCGCGCGCGCGATCGCGGCGAACGCGATATCGTGATGCCGCAGATGCACGAATGCCGCATCGACATGATCGGCCTGGAACGAACAGCCGACACACCCCTCCGCCCAGTCCGGCGCAAACATGAAGTGCTGCACGACCAGCTGGCTGCGACCGTCGAACAGATCCGCCAGCGTCTGTGCGCCGCGGGGCCCGAAGAACGAGTACGGCTTGCTGACCCGCATCCACGGCAATTCCCTGCGCTGTCGCCGCAGCTCATCAAGCTGCAGCAGCAGATCCTTCTCCCGCAGCAGATGCCGCCGACGCGCAGCCAGCCACTCGGCTTCGTCGACGACGGGATGATTCATGGCCAGGTCCTCTCGCAGTGCACGACTCAAGGACGAATGGCGGCAGCATGAACAGACATTTGGGGCGCAGGAGCCGGAGTGCTTCGCCCCTTCGACAGGCTCAGGGCTCAGCACGAGTGCACCCTTCGACGAGTTCAGGGCGAACGGAACAGGGGCGCGACTCCTCCTTTTCCGTTCGCCCTGAGCGTGTCGAAGGGCTCTTGTTCCGATCTCAGCCGCAATGCGGATTGGCGCTACGGCGCGCCGCCCCCCCCTCAGGGGCGCTCTCGATCAGCTGGTCGAGATGTTTGCGTATGTAGCTCGCTTCGGCAGCCGTATTCGCCAGCGACAGCGCACGATCAAAAGCAAGTCGCGCTTCATCCCTGCGATCGAGCTGCAGCAGCAGCGCGCCGCGCGCACCGTGGAAATGAAAATATCCCGCAAGCGCGTCGGCCAGCGGATCGATCATGGTCAGTGCGGCTGCGGGACCGTGCACCTTCGACACCGCGACAGCGCGATTGAGCGTCACGACCGGCGAAGGCTGCAACGTTTCCAGCACGGCGTAGAGCCGGTCGATCTCGTTCCAGTCGGTGTCTTCGAATGTCGCCGCCTGCGCGTGCGCCGCCGCGATGGCCGCCTGCACCTGGTACGGCCCGACTTTGCGCATGCGCAGCGCCGCATCCACCAGCGCCAGGCCCTCGCGGATCATCTGACGATTCCAGAGACCGCGATCCTGCGTTTCGAGCAGGACGATCTCGCCGGCCTTGTCGAGACGCGCGGTCGCACGCGCGTGCTGCAACAGCAACAGCGCGGCGAGTCCCATGATCTCGCTCTCGCCGGGAAACAGTTGCAGCAGCAACCGCACCAGCCGGATGGCTTCTTCGCACAGCGGCGCACGCAGATGCACATCGCCGCCGCTGGCCGAATAGCCCTCGTTGAACAGCAGGTAGACCATCGCCGCGACGGTGGCGAGCCGTTCGGACCGCTGCTCCGCACCGGGCGTTTCGAACGGCACGTCAGCGACGCCGACACGCCGCTTGGCGCGGGTGATGCGTTGCTCCATCGCCGCTTCGGTCACGAGGAAGGCGCGGGCAATCTCGCGCACCGACAGACCGCAGACGATGCGCAGCGCCAGCGGTATCTGCTGTGTCGGCGGCAGTTCGGAATGACAGCAGATGAACAGCAGTCGCAGCACGTCGTCGCGATACCGCGAGTTGTCGAGTTTCTCGGCGAGCGGCGTTTCGGCGTCGTCGGTATCCGAGATGACGTCGTCGGGCGGCAACTCCTGCAATCGGCTGTTGCGACGGGCTTCATCGAGCGCCGCGTTGCGCGCGACCAGAATCAGCCACGCGACCGGATCGTTGGGCGCGCCGTTGACCGGCCATTTCTTCAGTGCCCGCAGGCAGGCTTCCTGGAAGGCTTCCTCGGCCGTATCGAGATCGCGGAAATAACGCAGCAGCGCCGCAATCGCCTGCGGGCGCGCGTTGGTCAGCGCAGCATCGATCCAGCCGAGATCGTTCATGGCAGGGGACCACCGGGAAAGAAATTGCGCACCGGACGGATTTCCATCGAACCGGGCGGCTCGACGAACTGCCGCGCAATTGCGGCGGCCTCCTCCGCGCTCTCGCAGTCGACGATGTAGAAGCCGAGCAGCTGCTCCTTGGTCTCGGCGAACGGACCATCGACCACCGCCTTCGGATTGCCGGAACGGATCGTGGTTGCGGTCGTGGTGGGCTGCAGACGCGCCACCGGCCCGATCTTGCCCTGCGCGGCGAGGCCCTCAATGACCTTCTGGTGACGCGCCATCACCGCATCGTCCTGTTCCTGGGTCCAGGTGCCGACCACGGCTTCCTGGTTGTAGCAAAAAATCGCGTATTGCATGGAAGACCCTCGCTGGCTGAACGGGGCGGAGTATGCCGCATGTTCCGCACAGCCCGGCGCGAGCGGGCGCCGCTATGGACGCTTGCGCTCTTCATGCGCGTTTTTCGCCGGTACCGGCGCGCCGCGCGGTTTGCGATGACGCAGTTTCCGCACGACGAATGCCGTCAGGCCGCCGGCGGATGTCGTACCGGCCACCGCCCAGGCGGCGGCTGCGAGACAGGCTGGGCACATGTCGTGATCCTCTGCAGGCGTGTTTCCTCAAGGACGTGACAACCTGCGGCCAGCCGACATTTGCCGACACGCGTTATCCTTCGCCGCATGAACACGTCCCGACCCGACTTCGCCATTCTCGGCGCCGGCGCCATCGGCTCCATCCTCGGCGCCCATCTCGCCCGCGCGGGTCACCCGGTCGTCATGCTGGTGCGCGAACGTCGTGCACAGCAGCTGCGCGCCGGCGGCCTGCGGATCCGCGGACTCGCCGAGTTCGACATCGACGTTCCCGTATTGACGGATGCCTCGCAGCTGCAGCGCGTCGGTACCCTGATCGTCGCCATGAAGACCATGGGGACGGCCGAAGCATTGCAGCCGCTGCGGCAGACGCAGATCGACGCCGCGTTCTCGATCCAGAACGGCGTGTTCAAGAACGATCAGTTGATCGCCGCCTTCGGCCGCGAACGCGTGCTCGGCTCGCTCGCCGACACGAGCGGCGAACTGCTGCCGTCGGGCGAAGTGCTCTTCACGCGCAACGTCAATCTGCTGGTGGGCGAACTGGGCGGAGAACTGAGTCCGCGCGCGCAGGCGATCGCCTCGACCATCGACGCTGCCGGCGTACGCTCCACCGCCGTCGACGACATGCTCGGTCGCGAATGGTCGAAGTTCGTCGCCTGGACCGGCTTCATGACGCTCGCGGTCGCGACCGGCTCGGTGACATGGAAATATCTCGCGGATCCCGACATCGCCGTGCTGCTGGCACGTACGGTTCGCGAAATGGGTGCACTGGCGCGCGCCGCAGGCATCGCGCTGAACGATCAGGCGATGCTGCCCGTCGCCTCGATGTGTCGCGGCACTGAACAGGAAGCTGTCGAAACGGTAACAAGCGCCGGCGAAACATTCCGCTCGAAGGCGCCGGAACATCGCATGTCGGCACTGCAGGATTTCAGCTCGGGCCGTCCGCTGGAAATCGAAGATACGGTGGGAGAAGCATTGCGCGTCGCCGCGCGGCACGGACTGGCGATGCCGGTGCAGGAGTCGTTGTATCGACTGGTTCGCGGGCTGGAGCGGCTCGGAAGCAAGCCATAAGAGCGAGAAGAATCTCCACGGGGGGCACGGGGAACACGGGGTTCGGAATGAAGAAAGGATTTTTCTGCCCCGTGCTTCCCCGTGTTCCCCGTGGAGATCCCTCCTTAGTTCTTCTGCAGAGATCTTCGCCGCTGGCGCGCGAATTCGACCAGCGATGCAGAGAGCACGACACCGAGAATCGCCAGCGTCGTATGCGGCGCGAATACCAGCGCAACGCCAGTCAGCACGAACAGTGCGACGGCGAGCAGGAAGCCGGCAATCTTCGGTGCGAGATGACGCAGCGCGCCAAGCGCGTCGTCGAGATCGTCGATCCAGAGCAGCAGAAATTCCATGCGAATGCCTCGGTGGTTGGCGACGACTCTACGCGGCCGATGTGTCGGTCGGTGTGAGCGGACTCACAGGCACCTGCTACGACCAACGGGCAGGCGAGTGACGGTCGTCACAAAGTCGACCTTGCACCTGGATTACCCTCTGCGTAGGCTCAGGATCAAAAGCCGGTCCCGCGGCAAGCAGTCTCGAATGCAGAAAATCGTTGTATTGAATCCGAAAGGCGGGTCCGGCAAGACCACGATCGCGACCAATCTGGCGAGCTATTTTGCTGTTTCCGGCCTACGGCCGACCCTGATGGATCTCGATGCGCAGGGCTCTTCGACTCGCTGGCTGAGCAAACGCGCCAAGGGCCAGCACGTCATTCACGGAATCGCGGGCTACGAACGCAACTCGCGCGTGACCCGCAGCTTCGCCACGCGCCTGCCGCTCGACACCGAACGTCTCGTCATCGATACGCCCGCGGCGCTCGAACCGCAGAACCTTCCCGACATCACCCGCAATGCGACCGCGATCGTGGTGCCGGTGCTGCCGTCCGACATCGACATTCATGCCGCAGCGAAATGCATTTCGGATCTGCTGCTGATCGCCAAGGTGAAACGCGAGGAACAGCGCATCGCCGTCATCGCCAATCGCGTGAAGAAGAACACGGTGATGTACAAGTCGCTGATGAAATTCCTGGAGACGCTGCAGATTCCCGTCGTGACGACGCTGCGCGATTCCCAGAACTACATTCGCGCTTCCGAATCCGGCACTGGCCTCTTCGAGATGAAACCGTACCTGGTGCGCGAAGATCTGGATCAGTGGCTGCCGCTGGTGGGCTGGCTGGCGCAGCGTACGCCGCTGACGCTGCAGTCGGGCGTGCCGGCGATGACTTCGGTATTGCGGGCCAGTGCGATCGCACCGACACCCGATGCGACGCCAGGCGCGACGACACCGGCGCCGGCTTCCCTTCCGGACTGACAGAAGAAGGATTTCACACGGAGATCACGGAGGGCACGGAAGGCAAAGAGAAGAATCGGAATATCTCCACGGAGGACACGGGGATCACGGGGTTCGGAACAGAAAGACTTCTTTCCCCGTGATCCCCGTGTCCCCCGTGGAGATATTCTTCTCTCCCTGATCCCGCTACTTCTTGTCCTTGTCCCAGCCGTGGCGGACCTTGTCGCTCCAGCTCTTGTAGTTGCTCCAGCTGTTGAGCGAACGCGTGATGGCGGCGTGACGCGAGTTGCTCGGCTGACCGCGCTCCAGCCAGTTACGCTGCGGTTCGCGGACGACGGTGCCGACACGAGTCGCCGCACTGCCTGCTTCGCCTACCCAGGCCCGATGCCTTCCGGTTGCTGACAGCTCATCGCTGTTGTGCTCTGACATATCGTGCCTCCTGTGTAGGTGCACGGTAATGATTCGCCTGCCGCGCGCGTGAGGAACTGGATCACAGCGACCCCAGGCATGGCCCGAGACTGCGACAGTTATCTCAGAGCGCGGCCAAATCGCAGCCGCCACTTAACCGGCGATTATTCGTTATTGGCGCGGGAGGAAGAATTTCACACGGAGTTCACGGAGAACACGGAGTGAGAAAGTGAAAAGAAATCCGACGATGACTTGATCGTGGCCTTGCTCTTCAGCCTCCGTGTCCTCCGTGAACTCCGTGTGAACTCTTCTTCAGGAAGTCAGGAAGGTTCAACCAGCAGCGCCGCGAACGCAGGCTTGATCTCGTCGAGGATTTCGTGGATCGCGGAAGGCACGAGGCTGCTGTAGACGTCGAGCAGCACGATGGCATTGACGATCGCATCCTGGCGGCTGGCGGCGCGCAGACGCTGGGCCATGCCGCGATTCACGGCGTGCATGCCGTGATACACGCTCTCGAGCTTGTCGAGTTCGAGATCGAAGGTGCCGCCGGCGCGCGCCTTGAAGTGCTGCGCGACCAGGTACATCGCCGCGACGCGATAGGCCGTCTCGGATTCGTTCGAGAACGGCAGGTGAAAGCGCGCCATCGGACGAAACACCGCGGTGCGCGGACAGCCGCTGGACGCCATGATGACGCCCATGAGCGAGGCCAGGGCCTGCTGCGCCGAGAGCGTGGCGACGACAGCCCGCTCCTCGCTTTCGACCGTGACGCGCACCGTGTCATAGGAAACCAGATCCGTGAAACCGTCGATGACGCTGGCGAGATGCACGGCGGCGGGACAGTGCCGGATCTTTTCCTTGTCGAGCGGACAGCCCGAACACTGGTGGAACGGCAGCTCCGTCCATGCGGGCGGGTTGGGATCGGTCGGCGGCGGCAGCAGGGCCGTGTCGCGATCGAGATGGAGGTCGAAGACTCGTTCGCGGGAATCCGGGAGGGCGAAGCGGTACGTCGTTTTCAGTGCACTCATGCGACCAGCCGGTAACAGGGCCGGTATTCGCCGGCCATTTTCATGCGTTTCTGTGCGACGAACCCGGTCAGCAGTTCGTCGAGCAACGTCATGACCTCCCTGTCGCCGTGCAATTCGAAGGGACCGTGTGCCTCGATGGCCTGCACGCCCTGCTCTTTCACGTTGCCCGCCACGATGCCGGAGAACGCGCGCCGCAGGTTTGCCGCCAGCAGATGCGGTTCGAGATCGCGACGCAGTTCGAGCTTCGCCATCGCCTCGTGCGTCGGCTCGAACGGCCGCTGAAAATCGGGCTGGATGCTGAGCAGCCAGTTGTAGTTGTAGGCGTCGCGATGCGAGCGCCGGAATTCGCGCACGGCCTCGACACCGCGTGCCACCTCGCGCGCCGCCTGCGCCGGATCGCCGGTGACGATCTTGTAGCGCTTCTGTGCCGCCGGCCCGAGTGTCGCGCCGATGAAGCGGTCGATCTGCGCGAAGTATTCTGCCGACGATGCCGGACCAGTGAAGATCACCGGAAACGGCTGATCCGCATTGGCCGGATTCAGCAGGATGCCGAGCAGATACAGGATCTCCTCGGCGGTACCGGCGCCGCCCGGGAAGACGATGATGGCGTGCGCGATGCGTACGAACGCTTCGAGACGCTTCTCGATGTCCGGCATGATCACCAGCTGGTTCACGATCGGGTTGGGCGGCTCCGCGGCGATGATGCCGGGCTCGGTGAGACCGATGTAGCGGCCGTCGCGGATGCGCTGCTTCGCGTGGCCGATGGTCGCGCCCTTCATCGGGCCCTTCATCGCGCCCGGGCCGCAACCGGTGCAGACGCTCAGTGCGCGCAGGCCCAGTTCGTAACCCACCTTCTTGGTGTAGTCGTACTCGGGCGAGCCGATGGAATGTCCGCCCCAGCACACCACCAGGTCCGGCCGGCCCTTGTAGTCGAGCATGCGGGCGTTGCGCAGGATGTGATAGACCGCGTTGGTGATCGAGCCGGGATCGTTCAGGTCGAAGCGGTTGTTGCCGAGGATGGCGTCGTGGATGTAGACGAGATCGCGCAGCGCTGCGAACAGATGTTCCTTGATGCCGCGGATCATCTGGCCGTCGACGAAGGCGCTGGACGGCGCATTCTTCACTTCCAGCTTGATGCCCCATGCCTGACGGCCGAGGCGGATTTCGAAATCCTGGTAGCGATCGAAAATGTCGCGGATATCGTCGGTCTGCAGCCCCGACGACAGCACGGCGAGCGCGCAGCGGCGGAACAACTGGTAGACACCGCCCTGACCGGCGCTGAGCAGCTGCGCGACCTCGCGCTGGGAAAGATTCTCGAGACTGCCGGTCGGCGAGACGCGTGCATCGACCAGCGACTCGGTCTCGGCCTGCGAGAGCGAAACGGTCGTGCGGCCCTCGTCGGCAGGTGACGTCACGGCTGGATCTCGATCGGCGTATCGGGCGGCGTCATCAGCCAGATCTCGACCATGTCGGAGTTCGAGACCGCGATACAGCCCTCGGTCCAGTCGACGTTGCTGTAGTAGTCGCGCGGCTTGCGCGGCGTGTTCGGCTGCCCGTGGATCATGATGGCGCCACCGGGACGCTGGCCCTGGCGGCGCGCGCGCGCGATGTCCTGATCGTTCGGATAGGACACCTGGATCGACAGGAAATACTCGCTGTTGGGATTGCGGCGCGTCAGCAGGTACTTGCCTTCGGGCGTGCGGTAATCGCCTTCAAACTGCTTGTGCCCCTCCGGCCGCAGGCCGAGGGCGATCTTGTAGCTGCGCAGCACCTTGCCCTGGCGCAGCAACTGCAGTGTGCGCTGCGTCTTGTTGACGACGACGAAGTCGGCAAGCGGCAGGCCGGACTCGACACTGGATCCCGCAATGGCGGATGAGGACAGCGGTCCGTCGGCACGGACGCTGAAAGCGAGCAGGGTCAGCAGACACAGCAGACCTGAGGAAAGTACCCGATCGATCGACGACATTCGGTTCAGCCCGGTTCGCAACATTCGAAGGCCCCGCGAGTATAGCTTGCTTATGTTCACAGGCCCGCGCGAAGGCGCCGGGCGTGTCGCCATCTTGGGAGCGGCTTCACGAAAAGCCGTGACGGGCATCACCTGACGACAAGGTTGCGGCTCCGCCGTAGCGACATTGCCGGCTATCCGACTAATCCTGGGCCTCGAGATGCACCGCAATGCATCCCTCGCGCGCGTCACCCGTCTCGGGCACCAGCCGGTAGCGCCGCCCGGCGGAGACCTCGACATCCAGTGAAAATCGGCTCGTCGCCCCGCTCTCGCGCACCAGGCAGTCCACCAGCAGCTGGTGACTGCCGGGATTCACATCGACCCCGCTCTGGGAGACGCTCAGCGTGCGCCCGTCGACCTGCCGCAGCAACACCGACACCGCCGCGCCAGCGGTGAAGCGCAGATCGCCACTGATGTGCGCAACCTCGTCGCGGTCGAGCTTCGGACCGTCATATGCCTGCTGCGTCATGCAGCCGGCGAGGCACAGCAGTCCCGTCACCATCGCTGTTCGCATCTCTACTCTCCGCGCGCCGGGTTTTCCCACAGATGAAGAATCCGAAGATCTCCACGGAGGACACGGGGAACACGGGGAAAGAAAAGATCTTTTCTGTTCCGAGCCCCGTGTTCTCCGTGTCCTCCGTGGAGATTCTTCCTGGTCTTCCTCTCCGACCGCCTCACCCGCCCGACCCGACCGCGTCGCCGCCATTCACCGGCTCGACCGTCGGAATGACCAGCTTCGTTCCCGGACGGACGGCGCCGAGATCCATGTCCGGGTTGTACTGCCGCAGCAGCCAGATCGGGATGTTGTAGCGCTGCTGCGCCAGCACCCAGATCGACTCGCCGCTCTTCACCGTGTGACTGATGTCGCCGCTGATACGGAACTCGGTGAAGAACGCCTCCTGCAACTGGCGGTGATACGCCGTGCGGCGCGCCTCGAACTGATCGGGCGTGACCTTGGAGAAATCCATCTTCAGCTTGCGGCCGATGACGACGGGCGTCGCTGCCGTCATGCGATTGAGCTTGCGCACCTGGCTGCCGCGGACCTCGAGCCACTCGGCGTAGTGCCCGACGGTCTCCGCCGCCTGCACGCGAATCGTGCTGTCGGCGCCCACCGAGTAGTCCGCCGGATCGGCCGAAGACGCCGCCTGCGTGCCCGGCAGCAGCGCGGGTCCGATCTCTTCCGCCTCCCTCTCGGAGGCGGGTTCCGCCGCTTCGGCGACCGCAGCCACTTCGGCCGTCGGCACCGGCGTCACGACATCGACCGACACCGTCGCCTCGGCCGGCGGTGCGACACGCGCCGAGGCGGCGAGCGCCAGCACCTGTCCTTCGTAGACGAAGTTGCGATTGCGGATGTCGTTCAGGTCCATCAGCGCCTGCTCGCTCATGCCGTTTCGTGCGGCGATTCGCGACAGCGTGTCGCCGCGCTTCACGACGTAGCGTTCGCTGCCGACGACGCCGGTGGGCGCCGCTTCAGGCTTCTTCGGCGGCTCTTTCCCGGTCCGTGCCACCGCGACTGCGGGCGGCGATGCACCCGGCTTCACCGGCAGCGTCAGTTCCTGCCCGATCCTGATCTGATAGGGGCGCCGCAGTCCGTTCATGTCAGCAAGCCGCGTCATGCTCACGCCATAGCGGTCCGCGATGGCCGACAGCGATTCGCCCTTGCGCACGCGATGCACTGTGTCCGCCACCTGCGCATCGAAGCTCTGCGCCTTCGACAGCCGCGCCACGACTGCCGTCATGTCGATGCTGGCCGGAACGCGGAACTCGAAGCCGCGCGGCACGTGCCGCGAACCGTCCCATACGGGCGGCAGCAACGCGGGATTGAGCCGGCGCAGCGCCTCGCGATCGATCTGCAGCGCCCTGGCCAGCTCATTCGCCGGCACATATCCCGACAGCGCCAGCACCCGGCTGTCGTCGGCCGGATTCAGCTTGATGGGGCCGAAGAATTTCGTCGGGTCGGCATCGATCTCGAGCGCCGCCAGGAACGCGACATAGAAATTGCGCGAGGCGAAGCCGAACGAGCGGCTGCTGTACTTGCGCACGATGGTCGTGATGTCGCTCGTGCCCATCTGTTCCCTGGCGCGCCGCATGCCCGAAGTGCCGTGGTTGTACGCGGTCAGCGCCAGCGGCCAGCTGTCGAGCACGATGTAGTTCTGTTCCAGGAACTTGCCCGCCGCCTCGGTGGCGCGATATGGATCGAGCCGTTCGTCGACGACGCTGTCGATGCGCATGTAGCGCCGCCCGGTGGCAGGCATGAACTGCCACATGCCGGCCGCGCCCACTTTCGAATAGGCATACGTATTGAAGGAGGATTCGACGTGCGGCAGCGCCGCCAGCTCCCTGGGCAGCCCCATCGAAGCGAAGGTCTTCTCGATGTGGGGTTTGTACGCACCCGAGCGGATCACGCCTTCCAGGAACCGGTCGGCCTGGCCGAGCTGGAATCGCACTTCCTCCGCGGCCTGCTCGAAGCGGCTGCGTCGCGTGCCCTTCGGCCACAGATCATGGACGCGCTGTTCTTCTTCGCTCAGGTCCGTCGCACCCGCCGCCAGGCGATCGAGGATGCGGCTGTACTTGCGCTTGATGGCGTCGATGCGATTCGAGCGTTCCTTCGGCGACAGGTTGCCGGGGAAGCGGACTTTTTCGTAGACGACATCGAGACGCACCGGATCGTGGATGAGTCCGCCGTCGGTGCCGACCTCGGTGTAGATGCGCCGCCAGAACGCGACGTCGTGTTCGAGTTCGGCGGGACGCGGGAATCCATCGCTCGCCTGCGCGTGCACGGCGGCGACGGCCAGGACCAGGAACATCAGCAGGCGGTGGAGCATGACAACTCGATGCGGGCACGGGTGAAGCAATGTGCGAAGCGGAGACTATGTAAAGAAGCGAAGACTATGTAACCAGGACGCCGCACTCAACCTTTTCGCGAGGCCGCGAACGAGCCGACACGTAGGACAGTCCCCGAGTCGGTGCGCCTTACATTGCGTCTCGCCGACCTGCCGGTGCGCTGACCATGAGCGCGCGAACGACCGCCGAAAACGCGAACGCGTTCTCAGTCCTGACACGCGCAGCGACGATTTGAGCCGATTCGTCTGCTCGGAACGTTGCGCGGCATCTCGCTTGCAATTCATCGCGCATGAATCATCGCGACCGCCGATCCGCTCTCCTGCCCAGCGTCCTCGCGCCGCTGCTGGCGCCCCCTGCACTCATATGCGTACTCGTGGGTACGCTCATAGGTGTCTTCATATCGGCCGCAGCTCACGCGCCCGGCTGGAAGTCGACGCGAATCGCGCCGGCGACGCTCGCGACGACAGACGCCTCCTCCGTTGTCGCCGAGCCCGCGTTCGAGCCGGCCGCCGTCCTCGCCGCGACGCATTCGTTCGACTCCTTCGATCGACAGGCATCCTTCCTGTCGGCGGGCGCTGACGCGACCGATCACGAGATCGCCCCCGACGCCGTGCAGTCCGACGACCAATCCACGACGGAAGAACACGAGCTTGTCGACGCCAGCACGCACATCCCCTTTGGCGGCCCCTTGCGACTCGCGGCGCACGGCAGCTCCCGGGGCGGCACCTCCGGCTCTTCGTCCTCGTCGGGCGGACGACCGTCCGCTGCTGGCGGTGGCGGCGGTAGCAGTGGCGGTGCGTCTGACGAAGGCCAGGGTAATGACCACGAGCAGGTCCACGACACGCCGGAAGGACCCGGTACCGCGAGTCCCGTCGCGGATGACGCGCCACCGACGCCGAGCGGGGAAGACGCACCCACAGATGCGGGCAAGCCGCAGAACGACGCGGCACCGCAGCCGCAACCGGAACCGGAACCGGCGCCGAACGATCCGTCGCCCGCACCGGTCGATCCCCTGCCGACCAATCCCCTGCCCGGCAGGCCGATCGATCTGTTCCCGCTCGATCCACCGGTGACTCAGCCGGTCAGCGTTCCCGAACCCGGGACGCTCGGCCTGCTGCTGCTGGGACTGGCCGGCGCGGCAGGCGCACGGCGGCGGCGCGCGACGAACCAGAACTGACACCTGATCTGCCCCGGAACTTCGGGGCCGGGTTGTTCTCTAGATCCATCGCACGGGCTCGTGCGGATCGTGAGGACAACCGCCGGTGCGGCCGCAATCTGGCCTGCAGACGTCGAAGTCGCGAGCGCTGGCGGCGTGCATCGTGGTCGCGCTGCACGGCCTGCTGTGGCTGCTGGCCTGGCACAGCGGACTGCTCGCCCATCGTCGAGCGGCGAACGATGAGACGTCGATGACCTGGATTTTCGTGCGTCCGCCCGAGCCTGCCCCGCCTGCAACCGATCGACCCGAAGATCGCCCCGCTGCACCCGCCCTTCCGCGCAGCACGCAGCGCGCAGCGGTGTCCGAATCTTCCACGACCACTGTCACCACACCGCTGCCGCCGCGACAGATCGACTGGGACGCCAACGCCTCCTATCACGCGCGCAAGGCGGTCGAGGACAGCGTCGCCGAACGCTATCGCAACTTCGGCCCGCGCAAGCCGGGGCCGCCGCCGGAACCGGCCGTGCCTTCCCTTTTCGAAGCCGAGCCTGATGTCGCCGGCGAGGAAGCCGAAGACATTCACGGCGATCCGATCGTGCGCCTGTCGAAGTACTGCTACCAGGAACTGGAGAAGCGCGTACCCACGGCGCGCGACTATGTCGAGCGGGACAAAGTGCTGATACCGAAGTGCATGTTCCCCATCGGCAGTCCCGAACCGCGCGGCGATCTGTTCGAGCATCTGAAGCGCGATCGTCCGCTGCCGGCGCCGCGGCCAGGCACGACCGCCGAATTGCCTGAACGGACGCCGCAGCGCGAAGGAGGAAAATAAAAGGCCGCCGGCGTTGCCACCGGCGGCCTGCCCACTCACCGACTAGTGGCCTGTAACAACTGAATCTGAACTAAATTTCCGTTCGCCCTGAGCTTGTCGAAGGGCTTCCTTGCCCAGAGTGCTTCGACGAGCTCAGCACGAACGGAGTACACAATCAGTGGCCACTCGCGATCAGAAGCGCTTCGTGAAGCCCAGCTTGAACGTGCGGCCGAGCGGGCTGCCGTACGTTGTGTTGTACGGCACCGTGCCGCGATAGAACGACGGGTCCGAGTCGAACACGTTGCCGACCACCGCGGTGGCGACCGTTTCCCACGGCAGCTGGACGCGATAGATCAGATCGACATTGAGCCAGTCCTCGACTTCCTGGCCGGCGAGCGTCGCGGTGTTCTGCGAAGCACAGAACCCGCGAGTACCGGCACCGGCAACGCCGGCTGGAACGACGCCTGTTCCGTACTGACCGCTGCCCGCGCCGTCCGGAACGTTGCCCAGATCGCTGGTCACCGGCCCCGGCACAGTGCAGGTGCCAGCCGCGGCCGTGACTCCATTGGCATCGCCGATGTTGGCGTTCTTGTTGTTGGCCGGCGAGAACAACGTCTGATCGTCGTTGATGATGCTCGGCACGTACTGGCTCTGGATGTTGATCGTGTGCCGACCGATGTTGAACAACAGACCTGCGTTGGCGCGGTACTTGGCGACCGACTGACCGATGCGGCCGGTGCCGAGATTGACGTAGCCGAGGCCGTCGTAGCCGTTCGCCACCTTGACACCGCCGAGAACGAAGTCGCCGAGTTCCCACTTCAGCACGCGGGACACATCGACCGACGGCGTCAGCGACCCGCCGAAGACGTTGTCGAACCGGTAGCGCATCGACAGATCGATACCGCTCGTCTTCAGTTCTCCGGAGTTGGTCTGGCCGTTGCCACGGAAGTAGTTCACGCGGCCGCCGATCATGTCGGCCATGGTCGTCGTGCCCTGCACGCAGCCGCCCAGCAGTTCCGCCAGCGGACGCCCGTCCATCGCCGCGATACCCTGCGTCAGCGCACCGCTCGAACAATTCATCAGCACGCTGTCGGCCGGCACGGCCGCTTCCGGTACTTCCATCGCGAGGGCGTCGAGCACGTTGGCTGTGCTCATCGTGCGCGTGTAGTCGTCAATCGTGATGGCGTAGTAGTCGATGTTGGCGGAGAAGCCGCCAGCGCTGAACAGGAAACCGACATCGAAGTACTCGCCGGTTTCCGGCTTGATATCGACGTTGGCGTAGTCGAAGGTCTCATAGGCAGCCGACCCGGAAGTCGTGGTACCGCCCAGTCCGATATAGCGTGTGCTGCCGGTCGACGGTGCGAAGATCGGATCCCGCGGACGCGGCGGATTCACCTGCGAGAACGTCTCGCCCCAGCTGGCGCGCACACCGAACCAGTCGAGCGGCTGCCACTTGATGGCTGCAGCCGGCACGAACACGTCGTTGTCCTTGTCGCTGACGTCCGAGTAGAACTTTTCGTAACGCCCTGCGATCGACAGATCGACCGACGCGAGCAACGGCAGTTTCGTTTCGATGAAGCCGGCCGCAACCGGATAGTGACGCGCTTCGGGCCGGTAATCGTTGGCCGCCGCGCCGAAGACATTACCGGGGCGGTTGTACATCCACGGTCCGATCTGCGCCGACACCGCGCAGTCCGTCACGCCGAGTTCCGTGCAGGGATTATTGTCGCGGTTGCTGATGGCATCCAGGGTCACGCGTTCATCCTGCCGGCGGTACTGACCGCCGAAGGCAATCGCAACGGGACCGCCGGGCAGCTGGATGCCCAGGTCGCCACGGACGATCGGATCGACCACGTAGTTCTTGTACTCGCGCTCGAACCAGATGGGCTGGTAGAGCCACTCGACGAGTTCCCGGCTGTTCGCCAGACCGGGCTCGTAGTAAGGATTGAGTGCGCCGGTGAACACATTGCGTTCGATGGCCGACGAGAATGGATTGAAGTACTGACAACCGTTGGCTCCCGCCACGCTGCCGGTGCAGTTCGGACCACCGAAGCCGTTCAGCGCCGCCTGCATATCGGTCGCCAGGATGTCCTCCGCTTCGCGGACGTCCTTGATGTAGCTGTAGGTCAGGCCGATTTCCCACTCGAGATTGGTGCCCCAGAACTTCGGCAGGTCGCCACCGATGGCTTCGGTGATGCGATACATCGTGGTGGTGTTTTCCTGGCGATCGACATCGCCGATCGGCGAGCCGCCGTTGCCGAAAGGCTTCCACAGAAAATTCTGCAGGCCCACGCGCCCGGTGCCGATGATCGCAGCGCGCTGCGCATCGGTGAACGCCAGACTGCCGTCCGGATTGCGCAGATCGTTGAGGACATTCGCGACGCCAGGATGCGACCCCGGCACGAAGAAGGCGTTGGTGCCGTTGATGTTCTGCTGCACGCGCCCCGGCGTGCCCGGCGTGCCGGCCAGCGGCCAGGCTGCCGGATTGTTGACGAACGTACCGGCGAGCGAAATGTTCGGCAGTTCCTGGCGGAACACCAGTGCCTCGGTGTGGAAGCGCAGCGCATCGCTGACTTCGACGTTGTGCTCGAGGTACAGCGTGTAGGTGTCCTGATCGGAGACCAGTTCCTCCGTTTCGGCGGTGTTGCTGTAGCAGCCGGGCGTCGGCGTCGATGACCAGCTGCTGAAGCCGCCGAGTTCCGTACATCCGACGTCACGTATCGTGCCGCCGGCGCTCATATGCAGTTGGTTCGTGAGCACCTGCGTCGGCGTGTACGAGGTCTGGGCCGCGCCCACCAGTCGCTGGAAAACGATCGATCCCGGATTCGAGATGGGCGACGTCAGGCTCTGCCAGCTCTGCGGATTCTCCAGGAAACCGAGCTGCGCCCAATCCCGATCGATCGTCTTCAGCGCGCTGCGGTGCTGGTAGCTGAACGACACCAGCAGGTTGCCGGCATCGCCGAGATCCTTGCCCCACAACACGTCCGCGTTGTAATCGCCGTCGGAGTCTTCGATGAAGCGATAGTCCGCATTCAGTTCGAGACCATCCCAGCCCTTGCGGGTCACGTAGTTCACGACACCGGCGACGGCATCGGCGCCGTACGTCGCACCGCCGCCCGCCTTCAGCGTTTCGACGCTGCCGATCGCGGCATTGGGAATCCACGCCACATTGTTGAACCGGCCCGTATTGACCGAATACTGCTCGGGGAAACGACGGCCGTTGAAGACGACGGTGGTGAACCGGGAACCGAGGCTGCGCAGATTGATGGTCATCGCGCCGATCGGGTAGAAGTTGACGCGATTGTTTTCGCCGGCCACGCCGCCCGACTCGGACATGGTCTTGATGAGATCGAGATTCGAGGGCCGACCCATGTTCTCGATCTCTTCGAAGCTCACGACCTCCACCGGCATCGCCGAGTCTTCGGGCGTGCCGCGGATGAAGGAGCCAGTGACGATCACCTCCTCCAGCTGCGACGCATTCTGGGCCTGGAGCTGGGCGCTCGCCAGGGTGAGCGAAATCGCCGCTGCCAGCGAAAGCCGGGCGCGGTCCACCTGCATCGTCATCATGATTTACCCCCAATAAATGGCGCGCCTGGGTGGCGTGCTCTTCTCAAAAATCGACTCAAAAAATCGACTGGTTTCGGGACATCGATCTCCTGGTCTGCGCAGTTGCGGCAACACTCGCCCGTAACACGCCGCGCTCGCGCGGCCTGCACTCGCAGGTGTCACTGATCCCCATCAACCGTCGCCCTGAGTTCCGCAAGCCAGAACGGAAGCGGGCGAACTGCGCATGAATTTATGGAACGAACAACTAAACCCTCCGCTCATGGATGACGAGCTACTTTGCAAATATTGACTATTGACCTGTCTACGGCGGTCCGTTGGTTGTGCCTGCGAACTAATTAAAGTGCCGTATTTTTCAGCATCAAATCGATTGATGGAGGGCATGCATTGCGTTGATGGCAAGCGTCTCGCGGACACTTCCTGACGCGGCATCGATGGTTGCCCGGCGACGGTTCGAACACGCCTGGCGCGGCAGATCGACAATTCCGCATGCCGGATTATTATTTCCGCACTGGCGGCGGCTTGCTGCCGAAGAATCCCTTCCCGGAAAAAATCAGCGTGCCGCGAGCGCGCGGAACTCGCGGAACCAGGTCGAGAGCGACTCGTGGTAGTGATGCTTCTCGTAGCCGGGCCCGTTGTAGTAGCGCGCGACGGTGCGGAAGTCCTTCTCGTTCGGCGTGGCGCGGCCGACGACCTGGGACACCTCGGCTGACGCCGCGAGAAAGCGGGCGATCTGCAACACCTGCTCCGGAATCGGACTCAGGTACATGCGCCGCGCGGAGGCCGCGCCGACGCGCCGGTAGTTCTCGCCGAGAATCTGGCCGAGGCCGAAACTCATGGAGCGATAGCGCAACTCGACGAAGTCCTCCACGGGCCGCTGGTTGTTGAGCCGCGTCAGCAGGTGCTGCTCGAAACGCGGTCGCACGATGCCGCTCGTCTCCTGCCGGATGATGGCCAGCAGCCACTCGCGACCGATGCTGACGCCCTGCGCCGCAATGGCCGCGACGGCCTCGTCGGCGAGCGCGCCGTATTTCTCGAAGATCTCCCGGCACGTCAGCAGCCGCCGGCGATGCAATGCATCCAGATGGAACAGCGCCTCATCGAGGCTGCCGCACATCACCTCGCCCCGCTCGATCATTTCGGCGGCCCGCGCCAGCATGCGTTCGAGCGTGGCGGGCGTGAGCTTCGCATCCGGAATCCTGACGATGCTGGCGCTCGCAGTCTGCCAGGTGCAGTCGTAGCACAGCGTGCCGCGATCGATGCTGCGCGTCAGCGAGTTCTCGAACTGGAACTGGGCCACCGCACGATTGGTGCCGCGACCGAAATCGCCGTCGATCAGGAAGGCGCCGGTGGACGCCGTCGAATAACCGAGGAAGATCAGCAGGCGCTGCGCGGCCCGCATGGCCGATTCGCCGACCGAGCTGCGGGTCAGCGTTTCATCGCCGCTCTGGAATCGGTCGAGATCGGCCTGCCAGGCATTTTCGTCCTGTTCGGGCAGGCGGAGAATCCTTTCGATCCGCGGGTCCACGACGATGCGCATGCCGGCGATCTCCTCATGAGAACGCCGCCACGATCCGCGTACCGGCACCTCGCAGCAATTGGCTGGAGGTGCATGAGACTCAGGGGCTGGCCGTGGTGCAGCGGAAGGTCGTGACCTGCTTGCCCGTACCCGGCGGCAGCGACGGATCCTTGTTCACGGTCGAGACCACGTCGCCGCGACCGCTGCCGGCGCGATGGCAGGCGCGGTCCGCCAGTTCCTTCGCTTCCGCGACGCCGCCGGCATGCACGATTTCGTTGTCGCCGCCGTGATCGATCTTGATGGTGGTGCAGCCCGCCAGCAGCAGGCCGGCACACACTGCTATCGTGCGTTTCATTGAGTGACCTCGATGACATCGATGGCACCGATCATAACCGTTTCAATTTCCCCTGCAGCGGAGAGGAAGATTTCACACGGAGAGCACGGAGAGCACAGAGGTCAAGAAGAAGAGGAAGAGTTTCCACGGGGAACACGGGGTAGCACGGGGAAAGAAGTTCTTCCGTTCTGAAGCCCCGTGTTTCCCCGTGTTCCCCGTGGAAACTTCTCCTCTTGTCCGACCTCTGTGTTCTCTCTCTGTGTGAAATTCTCTTCTGAGATCCGATCTCCGTGAACTCCGTGTGAAACTCGTTATGCTCCGCGCATCGCATCAGGAGAACGCATCGTGATGAAGACCCCACTGCTCTCGTTCGCAATCCTTGCGATGGCCTCGGTCGCGCAGGCCGCGGTCGAAAAACCTGCGGCACTGGTGGCGGACGGCATACCGCCGATTCCGGACGACCTGGTCGTCGCCACGCGGCCCTACATGGAATTCCGGACGGCGACATTCATGGGGTGGAGTCCGTCGGACAAGTCCATGCTGGTCGCCACGCGCTTTGGCAATACCGCGCAGCTCCACACGGTCGCAAGCCCGATGGCCGCGCGCACCCAGATCACGTTCGAGGCGGAGCCGGTCGCCGGATCGTGGTCGCCGCGCGGCGATGCCATCGTCGCGCGCAAGGATGTCGGCGGCAGCGAATTCTTCCAGCTGTACACGTTGCAGTCCGGCCAGCTGCGGCTGTTGACGGACGGCACGAGCCGCAACGCGCAGGGCGCCTGGAGCAAGGACGGCACGCTGATCGGCTATTCATCCACGCGGCGCAATGGCACCGACAGCGATCTGTACGTGATGGACCCGCGCGACCCCGCATCGAACCGCATGGTTGCGCAGGTATCCGGCGGCGGCTGGCAGATTCTGGATTTCGCGAACGACGGCAAGAGTGCGGTCGTCATCAACCAGTTGTCGATCACGAACTCGGACCTGTACCTGCTCGACATCCAGAACGGCAGGCTCGCACCCATCGGTGACATCAGGAAAGACATCGCCTACGGCGTCGCACGCTTCGCACCGGACGGCCAGCTCTGGGTTACGTCCGATGAGAAAGCGGACTTCCTGCGCCTCGGCACCCTCGATCCGGCCACCGGAAAATTCACGCCGGTGTCTGCCGAACCACGCTGGGATGTCGAAGACTTCGACATCGCCGATGACGGCAGCTTCATCGCCTACGGCCTCAACGAGGCTGGCATGGGCCGAGTGAAAGTGCTGGATACGAAGACGCGCGCGGTGCGCACCGTCACGGCATTGCCGGCCGGCGCCATCGGCAGCCTGCAGATCGCGCCGTGGGGCAGCATCGGTCTCACGCTCTCGTCGGCACGCAGCGCGGGCGATGCCTATGCAATCGATCCGCAGACACTTGCGGTGACGCGCTGGACGCAAAGCGAGACCGGCGGTCTCGATCCGAACGTCAATGCCGAACCCGAATTCGTCGAAGTCGCGAGTTTCGACAAGGAGAAAGTCTCGGGCTTCCTCTACCGACCCGATCCGAAGAAATTTCCGGGCAAGCGTCCGCTGCTCGTGAATATCCACGGCGGCCCGGAATCACAGTTCGCGCCCGTGTTCCTGAGCCGCTCGAACTACTATCTGAACGAACTCGGCATCGCGATCTTCTTTCCGAACGTCCGCGGCTCCAGCGGTTTCGGCAAGCGTTTCGTCAGCCTCGACAACGGACCGTTCAAGCGCGAGGACTCGGTAAAGGACATCGGCGCCTTCCTCGACGTGCTGGCGAAGGACGGCGCACTCGATGCCTCGCGCTTCGCCGTCACCGGCGGTTCGTACGGCGGCTACATGTGCTACGCGGCCGCGATCCGCTATGGCGAACGGCTGAAGGGCGCGAACTGCGTCGTCGCCATTTCCAATTTCGTCACCTTCCTGGAAAACACGCAGAGCTACCGCCGCGACCTGCGGCGCGTCGAGTACGGCGACGAACGCGACCCGAAGCAGCGCGCCAAGCTGCTGGAGATTTCACCGCTCACCCACGTCGACAAACTGAACATTCCGCTGTTCATCGTCACCGGCGGCAACGATCCGCGCGTACCCGCCAGCGAAGCCGATCAGATCATCCAGGCCGTGCGCTCAAAAGGCGGCTCGGTGTGGTCGCTGCTCGGCACCGACGAAGGTCACGGTTTCGCCAAGAAAGCGAATGTCGACTACCAGTTCTGGTCGACCGTGCTGTTCTGGAAACAGACGCTGCTGTCGCAGTAAGAATTTCACACGGAGATCACGGAGGGCACGGAGATCAAAGACGAAGAACAGGAACAATTTCCACGGGGAACACGGGGTTCGGAACAGAATTTTTTCTTGCCCCCGTGATCCCCGTGCCCCCCGTGGAAACATTCTTGTCTCTTCCGACCTCCGTGATCTTCGTGTGAAACTCCTGTTCCTTCGCTACTTCACCAGCGTTACCGGCACGTCGGCGAGGTGCAGGACCTTCATCGCCACGGAGCCGAGGAACATGGTTGCGATGGCGCCGTGGCCGCGGTTGCCGAGCACGATCTGCTCGCATTGGTACTTTTTTGCATAGGCCACCAGGGTGGTGGCCGGTTCGCCGAGGCAGCTCTCGAACACGGTCGTCACGCCGGCGTTCCTGACCAGGTCGCGCGCTGGCTTGAGGGCGGCCTGCGACTGACGTTCGTAGTGCTCTTCGATGTAGGAACGGGGCATCAGGCGGCTGCTCTTGATGCGCGGCTGGACCTGCACGACGTGGATGGTCTGGCCGCGTTCGGTGGCCCACGTGACGGAATGTTTCAGCGCGCGCAGCGCGTTTTCCGAACCGTCCATCGCAACGAGCAGTGATGCGGTGGTCCGCCTGGATCGAGTAGCCATTGAACGCAATCTCTCCGTTTCGACTTCCGGATCGTTAGTATCAGACTTTGCGGTTCGCGACCAGAGACGGGAACTTCGGCTCGATACGTCGCGTCCATGGGTCTGCTTCGTCGATTCACCCTCAAGACTGGAGAAGTCATGACAGCACATGCTTCGGCTGCGCGACTGGTCGCCGCCCTCGCCTTTATCGCCACCTGCGCCGCCTGTGCGCGCGAAGCGGACGCGCCGCCGGTCGCAGGCGCCGCACTGGAAACCCGCAATCCGAACGGCAAGGACTACAAGCCCGCGTTCGAGGGTCAGACGCGCGCACCGGCCCTGCAGAGCACTGCACCGCAGGTCTCGGTGGTCGCTTCGGGACTGAAGGGCGCATGGTCATTCGAGTTCCTGCCGGACGGCCGCATCCTGGTCGCCGAGCGCGCCGGCAACCTGCGCATCGTCGGCAAGGACGGCAAGGTCTCGGCGCCCGGTAACGCCGGACTGCCGAAAGTGGTGTTCGAAGGCCAGGGTGGCCTGCTCGATGTGGCGCTCGACCCGCAGTTCGCCAGCAACCAGACGATCTACTGGAGCTACTCGGAACCGCGCGACGACGGCAATGGCACGGCGCTGGCGAAGGGCGTGCTGGGCGAGAAGGACGGTGTTCCGGTCGTAAGCAATGTGCAGGTGATCTTCCGCCAGCTGCCGAGCTGGAAATCCAACCTGCACTTCGGTTCGCGCATCGTCTTCAACCCGGACGGCACGCTGTTCCTCGCGCTCGGCGAACGTTCCGTCGCGGACGCGCGCGTGCATTCGCAGGATCTGTCGATGCACCTGGGCAAGATCGTGCGACTCAACACGGATGGCAGCGTGCCGAAGGACAACCCGTTCGTCGGCCGCAGCGATGCGAAGCCGGAGATCTGGTCGTACGGTCATCGCAACATCCAGGCCGCGACGCTCGATCCCGAAGGCAAGCTCTGGGAGATCGAGCACGGTCCGCGCGGCGGCGACGAACTCAATCAGCCGCAGCCCGGCCGCAACTACGGCTGGCCCGTCATCACCTACGGCATCGAGTACATCGGCCCGAAAATCGGCGAGGGCATCACCCAGAAGGCGGGCATGGAACAGCCCGTGTACTACTGGGATCCCGTCATCGCACCCTCGGGCATGATCTTTTACACCGGCGATGTGTTCCCGGAATGGAAAGGGGACATCTTCGTCGGCGGCCTCAACAGCCTGAAGCTCGTGCGCCTGAAACTCCAGGACGGCAAGGTCGTCGGCGAGGAATGGCTGCTGCAGGACCAGAAGGCTCGCATCCGCGACGTGAAGCAGGGTCCGGATGGGGCGATTTATGTCGTCACGGAGTCGGCTGAGGGCAAGCTGCTTCGACTCTCAAGATAAGAATGAAGAAAATTTCCACGGGGGACACGGGGACCACGGGGCGGAAAGATAACTTCTTGGAAGGAATTCCGAATCTTGACCCCGT
>CAYWHG010000032.1:0-36118 GCA_964457865.1 uncultured Steroidobacter sp. | reverse complement strand
ACAGCGCGCAGCGGCAGTCATGGCGGCAAAGAGAGAGAATTCCCCACGAATCCAGTCAAAGGAGACCGACGTCGTGATGCATCGTATCTTTCTGCCGGCCGTGGTCTTCATGTGCGTCGGCTGTGCCGCCGGCGGCGATGGCGCCCCGGCAGCGACAGCGACCGCTTCCATCGAGAATATCGAATGGCAGCTTACGCGCCTCGGCACGACGCCGGCGGTGATCGCCAATCCGCAGAATGCTCCGCGTCTGACTCTGCAGTCAGCCGACGGGCGGGCGACCGGTTCCGGCGGCTGCAATCGACTGATGGGCAGCTACACGCTCGAGGGCAGCAAGCTCAAGTTCGGCCAGATGGCCGGCACGATGATGGCGTGCCCGCAGGGCATGGAGCAGGAGCGGGCGTTCCACGAGGCGCTGGCCAAAGTGGCGGGCTGGCGACTGAACGGAGCCGTACTGGAACTGCTCGATGCGACAGGCCAGCCGGTGCTGTCGCTGCAGCAGAAGCGCTAGTGTGATGTCCCGTAAGTCTCTTTCCGTTCGTACAAGCCGGTCGAAGGATTCTTGTCTTGATTTACAGACGCTTCGACCCTTCGTCAGGCTCAGGACTCAGCGCGAACGGACTAAGACAAGTTTCTTTCGGGACACGACACTAGGCAGGAACGGAGAAGAGCCGCAAAGGACCGCATACAAAGAGTCAATTCTTTATGCGGTCTTTGCGGCTCTCGCTCTTCCTGTACCGGAACTCCAACGGATGAGGCGCATTCCAGTGACGGATAGTTACCGGACACCCACATGGAATTCCTCGACCTGTTGCAATGGCCCGCGATGGTGGTGACGCTGGCGGCGGCGTGGGCGGTCGGGTCGACGCTCAGTCGACGGCGCAAGGTCGGCTTCTGGCTGTTCATCGGCAGCAATGTGCTCTGGATCGTGTGGGGATTCAGCGAGGCGGCCTGGGCATTGGTCGTGCTGCAGGTGGGGTTGTTCATGCTGAACCTGCGGGGTGCACAGAAAAACGAAGCGGCTGCATCGTCCTGAGCCCTGCATCGAGCGGTGCAACGAGTGCCGCGGTCAGCCGCGCGACGTACACTGCCGGCATCTCGTGCAGGAGAGAATCCCTTTGGCCGGTCCGCTCGCAGGCATTCGAATTGTGGAGATGGCTGGCATCGGTCCCGCACCGTTTGCCGGGATGATGCTGGCGGATCACGGTGCCGAGGTCGTTCGCATCTATCGTCCCGGTGTCCTGCCCGGATCGCTCGATCCGACCCGCGATGTGCTGTCGCGGTCGCGCCGGTGGCTCAACATCGATCTGAAGCAGGCCGACGGCATCGAGGTCGTGCGCGACCTCGTGAAGAGCGCGGACGGTCTCATCGAGGGATTTCGTCCCGGCGTCATGGAACGCCTCGGGCTCGGACCGGACGTGCTGCTCGCCGACAATCCGCGTCTCGTCTACGGACGCATGACCGGCTGGGGCCAGACCGGGCCGTACGCACAGGCGGCGGGGCATGACATCAACTACATCGCCCTCGCCGGTGCATTGCATGCCTTCGGCCGCGCCGGCGACAGGCCTACGCCGCCGATCAATCTCGTCGGCGATTTCGGTGGTGGCGGCATGATGCTCGCCTTCGGCATGCTCGCTGCCATTCATCATGCGAACCGCACCGGCCAGGGCCAGGTGATCGACTGCGCGATGACCGACGGCTCCGCGCTGCTCATGAGCATGATCTGGAGCCTCAAGGCACAGGGAATGTGGCAGGACCAGCGAGGCGTGAACCTGCTCGATACCGGCTCGCATTTCTACGATACCTATGCCACCGCCGACGGCCGGTACATCGCGATCGGTGCGATCGAGCCGGCGTTCTATGCCGAGCTGCGACGTCGGCTGGGCCTCGAAGCCGATGCCGACTTCGATCCGCAGATGGATCCACGACAGTGGCCGCGCCTGAAAGAGAAACTGGCCGCCATCTTCCGCGCGCGCTCGCAGGAAGACTGGTGCCGGTTGCTGGAAGGCACGGATGCATGTTTCGCACCGGTGTTGACGATGGTCGAGGCGACGCAGCATCCGCACAATCGCGTTCGCGATACCTTCATGAAAGTCGATGGCGTCGACCAGCCGGCACCGGCGCCGCGCTATTCCGTCACGCCCAGCGATCCGCCCGTCATGCAGATGAAGCACAGCGATTGCGACTCGCTGCTGCAGGCGCTGGACTACGACGACGAACGCATCGCGCAACTTCGCGAACAGAACATCGTCAGTTGATTTCTCATCCGCGGGCGATCCTTATGCCCGGCATAACCTCGTGATATCTCTCGCGCCTTAAGAAACTTTGACGTAGCCGGTGCGGGATTCTCGTTCAGAATCCCGTGTCGACTCGTCGAAGAACAAATGCGATCGGGGGATAGGCATGAACAGCGGCATCCGGCGTCCTGCGTCACTCACAGATCTGAGTCGTCGTTCCCTGCTGCAATCTGCCGCCTGGATGGGTGTCGCCGCTTCGTTGCCGCGCCTGTCGTCGGCCGCGGGTGCGCCGCGCGTCGAGACCACGGCGGGCACGATCGAAGGAACCGAACTGGATGGTGTTCGCGCGTTCAAGGGTGTTCCCTACGGTGCACCGACCGACGGCAGGGCGCGTTTCCGTGCACCGCAGCCGCCGGCGAAATGGGCGGGCGTCCGGCAGGCGGTGGCGTATGGACCGGCCGCGCCGCAGGGCGCATCGATGCTGCCCGCGTCATCGCAATCGAGCGGCCTGTCGCTGGTGGGTGACGGCGCCACGTTCTCCGAAGATTGCCTGTACCTGAACGTGTGGACGCCGGCACTCGACAATGCAAAGCGTCCAGTGATGGTGTGGCTGCACGGCGGCGGCTTCTCTTCCGGCTCCGGTGCCTCGCCGCTGTACGATGGCACCCACCTTGCGCGTCAGCACGACGTGGTCGTGTTGACCATCAATCATCGCCTCAATGCCTTCGGCTATCTCGATCTCGCCGCCATCGGCGGTGCCGACTATGCGGATAGCTCCGCGGCTGGCATGCACGACATCATCCTGGCGCTGCGCTGGATAAAGGAAAACATCGCGAACTTCGGCGGCGACCCCGGCTGCGTCACGATCTTCGGCGAGAGTGGCGGCGGACGGAAGGTCAGCGTGCTCATGGCGATGCCGCCGGCGCAGGGACTGTTTCATCGCGCCATCGTGCAGAGCGGCTCGGCGCTGCGCATGGATACGCCGGCCGTCGGTGCGGAGCGCACGAACAGCTTCCTCGCGGCGCTCGATCTCGCGCCGGCCAGTTTCGACAAGCTCTTCACGCTGCCGGCGCAGGCCTTGCTGACGGCCGCCAACCAGGTGGCGCGCAGCAACGGCCAGTTCCGCCCGACGACCGGTGCACCGTCATTGCCGCAGCATCCCTTCGATCCGACGGCGCCCACGATGTCGGCGAGCGTACCGATGATGATCGGCACGAATCTCACCGAAGCCTCGTTCGCGCTGGGACGCGATCCGAAAGTGCTGGCCATGGACGAGGCGGGCGTGCTCGAACGTATCCAGGCGGTCGTGCCCGCGGACGAGGCGGCGAAGGTTTTCGAGACCTATCAGCGCGCCTATCCAGGCATGTCGCCGAGCGACATCCTGTTTCGCGTCCAGACAGATCGCGGCTACTTCCTCGACTCCACGATCCAGGCCGGTCGCAAGGCCGATCTCAAACAGGCGCCGGCCTTCCTGTATTCGTTCAACTGGATGCAGCCGCTCGCCGCGGGACGTGAACATTCGCCGCATGGTTCCGAGATTGCGTTTGCGTTCGGCAATCTCGCCCTCGCGCGCGGCGAGAATCCGCAGGCACTCGCGGCGACCATGTCGGCCGCGTGGACAAGCTTCGCGCGCACGGGGAATCCGGGCACGCGTTCGCTGCCGTGGCCCGCGTACGATTCGACGACGCGGCCCACCCTGATTTTCGATCGGCACTCGCGTGTCGAAAACGATCCGCGCGGCGAACTGCGCCAGCTCATGCTCGGCTTCGGTTCGCAGCAGTACGCAGCGCGTGAGATCGCGCCGTTCTGATGAGAAGGTGACTTTCATGACTTTCGTCACTTTCATGACTTCATGACAGGAGACATTCATGCAACACAAACAATTCATCGCACTGGCCGCCACACTCTGGGCGGCTGTCACGGTGGCTGACGGACCCGCGACGGTGACCGTCGATTCCGGCCAGCTCGCAGGAACGGCCGCCGAGGGCGTCAACACCTTCAAGGGCATTCCGTATGCGAAGCCGCCCGTGGGCAGCCTGCGCTGGCAACCGCCGCAGCAGCCGGAGCGATGGAGCGGCGCGCGCGATGCCACTAAGTTCCAGCTGCCTTGCGTCCAGCCCACCGATCCCGACGGCAAGACACCGAATGGCGGCGGCGTGTGGGGAAAAACGGCCGAAGACTGTCTCTACCTGAACGTCACCGCACCGGCCGCGGCGAAGAATGCACCGGTCATGCTGTGGCTGCATGGCGGCGCGTCGTACCTCGGCGGCGGCCATCTCGGCGGCTACAACGGCGAAGCCTTCGCGAAACACGGCGTGATCGTCGTGACCATCAACTATCGACTCGGGCCGCTCGGCTACTTCGCGCACCCGGCACTGACGAAAGCCGCGAAGCCCGATGAATGGCTGGGCAGCTACGGACTGATGGATGCCGTGGCCGCGTTGCAATGGACGCAGCGGAACATCGCGAAGTTCGGTGGCGATCCGCAGAATGTCACCGTGTTCGGACAGTCGGCCGGCGGCGGCATGGTGATGGGACTGCTGTCCACGCCGAGTGCAAAAGGATTGTTTGCGAAAGCCGGCGTGCAGTCGGGCGCGAGCCTGCGTCCTGCCGTCTCGCTCGCCGAGGCGGAGAATGCCGGTGTGGAGCTGGCGACGAAGCTGGGACTGGCGGGTGCCGAAGCGACACTCGCGCAGTTGCGTTCGCTGCCAGCCGAACAGTTTTCGGCGCGCGACATCGCCCGCGGCGTCAGCGGTCCGATCGACGGACGCTTCCGTACCAAGGCCACCGTCGATGCCTTCGGCGACGGCACGGCGACGTATGTGCCGCTGTTCATCGGTTCGAACAATGGCGAAGGCGGATTCGACGGCGCACGCAAGGTGGCGGGCTTCATGAGCGCGAAAGCACCCGCGTTCCTGTATCAGTTCGCCTACGTGCCCGAATGGCGCAGGCCGGCGCAGCCGCAGGGCGCGCCGCATTCGGCCGAGATCGTCTATGTCTTTGACAGCTGGAAATATTCCAGCTCGGGCGATCCGCGCGTGAACGACACGGATCGCGGCGTCGCGCAGCGCATCAACGCCTGCTGGGTCGCGTTCGCCAAGGCGCCCGCCAACGTCAAGTCGCTGCAGTGCGCGGACGGATTCACCTGGCCCGGCTACACGGCACAGAACGACGACGCGGCGGTGTTCGCGGAGAAGCCCTCGGTGGTGAAGTCGGTGACGCTGAAGAACGGTCCGCCGCCCGGTGCACCGCGCGGCAGCATGGCGCCGGATTGACCGGAGAAAGAATAATGGCCGCAAAAAGGCGCAAAGGGACGCAGGAAAGAGTCTCGGTTTCTTCTTTTCTGCTTTGCGCTTCTTGCGCCTTTTGCGGCCAATCTCTTTCCTGATCTTGCAAGAGATAACCTGCCGAAGGGGACGACATGTCATCGATCAATCGTCGCGAGGTTTTGAAAGCGGCCGGTGTTACGGCTGCCGGTGTGGCGCTGGCGCCTGCCGTCGTATTCGCCGACAACGAGTCGCCGGTCGCCGCCACCACGGCCGGCAAGGTTCGCGGCAACACCGAAGACGGCATCCACGTCTTCAAGGGCGTGCGCTACGGCGCCGACACGGCGACGACGCGATTCCAGGCACCGCGTGCGCCGCAGCGGTGGTCGGGTGTCGTCGATGCGCTCGACTATGGCAATCAGACACCACAGTCTCCCGGCGGTGACGGCGGCGGCCTGTTCAAGTCGTGGGCGAACCGCAAGCCCGACAGCGAGGACTGCCTGTTTCTCAATGTCTGGACGCCCGCACTGCGCGACGGCAAGAAGCGGCCGGTGATGGTGTGGTTCCATGGCGGCGGCTTTTCCAGTGGTTCGGGCGCGAGCCATGGCTATGACGGCGTGCGGCTGGCGAAGCGCGGCGATGTGGTCGTCGTCACCGTGAATCATCGCCTCAACGTGTTCGGCCATCTGTATCTCGCCGGAGTCGGCGGCGAGAAGTTTGCCGACTCGGGCAATGTCGGCATCCTCGATCTGGTGCTGTCGCTGCAATGGGTGCGCGACAACATCGCCGAGTTCGGCGGCGATCCGGACACCGTGATGATCTTCGGCGAATCCGGCGGCGGCGCGAAGGTGACGACGCTGATGGCGATGCCGGCGGCGCGCGGACTGTTTCATCGCGCGGCCGTGCAGAGCGGCGCATGGCTGATGTTCAACGAACCGGAGCCGTCGACGAAAGTCGCCTCCGCGCTCATCGCCGAACTCGGACTCACGCCGCAGACGCTCGACCAGATCCAGACACTGCCGATCGCAGCCATTCAGCAGGCGGCGGGCAAGGCAAGTCGCGCTGCGATGGGCGGTATGTGGGGCCCGGTGATCGACGGCAGGAATCTCATGCGACATCCGTTCACGCCTGACGCACCGCCGGAATCGCGTCACGTACCGCTGCTGATCGGCTTCAATCGCACGGAGAGCACGCTGCTGGTGGGTCCGCGAGATCCCGCGTACTTCAATCTGACGTGGGAATCGCTGCCCGGCAAGCTGGCGCCGTTGCTGCCCGGTATCGATACGCCGAGCGTCATCGCCGAGTACCGCAAGCTGCATCCGCAATACGACGCGAGCGATCTGTTCTTCGCGGCCACCACCGATTCGCGCTTCGTACGCGCACACGTCGCGCAGGCCGAGCGCAAGGCACAGCAGGGTGGGGCACCGGCGTATCTCTACATGCTGGACTGGGACACGCCGGTCGATAACGGCAAGTGGCGTTCGCCGCATGCACTGGAGATCGGCTTCGTGTTCGACAACGTGGCGAAGTCCGAGTCGATGTCGGGCGTCGGCCCGGAACAGCAACGCATCGCCGATCTCATGAGCACGGCGTGGATTGCCTTCGCACGCACCGGCAATCCGAACAATGCTCTGCTGCCGAAGTGGCCGGCCTACGACGTCAAGTCACGTCCGTCGCTGGTATTCGATGTGCAGCCGACGGTCGTGAACGACGTTCGCGGCACGGAACGCCGATGGTTCGATGCGATGAAGATGGGCGCGAACGGCTGAGGAAGCAAAGGACTCCACGGGGGACACGGGGAGCACGGGGTCGGAAGAAAAAGCAGTAATTCTTGTCCCCGTGGTCCCCGTGTCCCCCGTGGAGATCTTCTTCTGGCTGCGAAGGCTCGGCGCTCACCACCCCGATCCCGTCCCATAAGGCAGGTTGTGCATCACGGCCTCGATGTGCTGAATCCTGCCGTCGTCGATCTTGAACCACTCCATCAACAGCAGCGTGCGCGGCTCACGCAACCGGGCGGCGACCTGCGGGTTTGTCGTGATGGCGGTGTCGTCGCTCTTCGTTTCTCCGGGAATGCCGAAGGTGATGATGGAGACCACGATACCGTGTTCCGGATCGACGATCGGGAAGCGGCGGTTGTCGACGCTCTTGATGTAGGTCAGCAGATCGGCGCTGTGGGCGCAGTTGCGTGAGCCTCGACCGGGTTGATTCGTGGTCTGCACGCCGTTCTCGAAACGCTGGCAATCGTCGGTGGACAGGATGACCTTGCTGTCGTGCTGCTCGATGCCTTCGAAATAGGTGTCAGCTATCTCGATGAGCTTCTCGCGCGGCAGCTGCGCTTTCACCGGTGTGGAAAGAGACGGATGCGGGACCGTGAAGCCCTGCGGTGCGTAGAGCGGGTGACTGCCCTTGCGTGCAGCGATGTGCTCGATCTCCGCGATCTGCTCGTTCTTGATGCCCAGCCGCAGCGTCACGATGGCCTGAGTGTCGCCTTCGTCCACGACGCCGATGAACATGGCCTGCTGTGTCACCGGATCGGTGAAGTACTGGCGATACGCGCGGAGTCCTGACGCGGCTTTCCACAGTCCATCACCCACCTTCCCGGGCGTGCCGTTCTCCGTGAAGCGCACGTTGGGTGCGAGGCTCAGCCCGGACGGATCCCGGCGCACGAGCGCTGCCAGGTAGGTGTCGAGCTGCTGGCGCAGACATTTTTCGTCGCAGCCCGTCGCTGCGCGCGCCGGCGAGAGCAGCAATGCGACGAGCAGCAGGGAAGAAACGCGGGCGAGGGATATGAGCATTGCGAGCCTCCGGAGTCGTACCGATTCGTCATTGAAGAGCATCTGCAAGACACTTGACCAGAAGTCAAGTTTAGGCCAACAATGGTTCGCACAACGAACGAATGATCCGCGGCGACTCGCGGGCCAGGGGCAGGGGGCGGTGAAGCGCAACGATAAGGACGTATGGCTGTACGCGGTGGGCGACGTCGGTCCGAGCCGTCCCGATCCCGACTCGTTGTTCGATCTGGTGCGCGATCGACTGTGCGAGGCAGACGTGGCCTTCATGCAGCTCGAACTGCCCATCTCCAGTCGCGGTTTCCGGCTGCCGCAGGTCCGGCACACCGACCGCACCATTCCCGCATCGGCCGAGGCGTTTCGTCGCGCCGGCTTCAGCGTCGTCTCGTGTGCCGGCAATCACTGCATGGACTGGGGTCCGGATGCGCTGCGCGACACCATGGACGCGCTGCGCGGCAACGGGCTGCAGGTCGTCGGTGTCGGCAACGACATCCTGGAAGCACGGCGGCCGGTATTCGTGGAGGCCAGGGGCAAGCGGATCGCGTTCCTGGCCTACAGCTCCATTTTGCCGATGGCCTACTGGGCCACGGAAACGCGCGCCGGCTGCGCGCCGATGCGTGCCTGGACGCATTACGAGCAGATCGAACACGATCAGCCGGGCACGCCGTGCCGGGTCCACACCTTCGCCAATCGCGAAGATCTGCAGGCGCTGGTCGAGGATGTCAGGGCGGCGCGGGCGCAGGCCGACTACGTGGCTGTGTCGATCCACTGGGGCATTCATTTCGTTCCCGGCGTCATCGCCGATTACCAGCCCGAGGTGGGACGTGCCGCCATCGATGCCGGCGCGGACATCATCCTCGGTCATCACGCGCATATTCTGAAAGGTGTCGATGTCTACAAGGGCAAGCCGATCCTCTACAGCCTGTGCAACTTCGCGATGGACCTGCCGATGGACGAGAAGCATGCGAAGAGCAAGGGCTTCCGCGAAATCCAGAAGCTGCACCCCGACTGGCAGCCGGACTTCGACATCACCTACAACTTTCCGCCGGATTCGCGCTTCTCGGTAGTGGCCAAGTGCGTTCTCGGTGCGGATGGAAATACACGGGTGAGCCTGCTGCCGGTGTTCATCGGCCCGATGTCGCAGCCGGAAATTCTTGCGGCGAGCGATCCGCGCTTCACCGACGTGCAGAACTACCTGGAGCGTTACACCGCGAGCCAGGGACTGAATGCGAGGTACGTTCGCGAAGGCGATGAACTGCTGCTGGAGGCACAGAGCGCATGAAGATGCGCGGCAGCATCAATCCGACTTATGCCGGCAGACAGATTGGGTGTTACCCGCGGGATGCCGGACGTTTCTAGAATTCCTGCACTGTGTTGTTTCGGCAACTGGTGTCCGTCTTGCGAAGATTACTGGCACGAAGATCATTGGGGGAATCGGGATGAACAATGGAACCACATCGATGTCGCGGCGGCGCATTGCGGCAGTCGCCGCGGCGGTAGCTGCGGCGCTTTCTCAGGGCGCACACGCACAGGACACCGGCAGCAGGCTGGTGCTCGAAGAGGTGATCGTTTCGGCGGAACGCCGCGAGGTCAATCTGCAGGACGTGCCGATCTCCGCCACGGTGTTGACGGGCAGTGCGCTGGAAGCGCAGGGCATCGACAACATCATCGAGATCCAGCAGGTCGCGCCGAGCGTTGCCATCAACACCTACAACCGCTCGACCTTCATCAACATCCGCGGCGTGGGCATCGCACAGTCGGCGCCGACGTCGAACCCGGGTGTCGCGTACTACATCGACGGCGTATTCATTCCGCACGAACAGTTCATCGCGCAGTCGTTCTTCGACATCGACTCGCTCGAAGTGCTGCGCGGTCCGCAGGGCACGCTGACCGGTCAGAATTCCACCGGCGGTGCGGTGTACGTGCGTACGCCGGCACCGTCGTTCGACGGTTTCTCCGGCTACGTCGACCAGACGATCGCCGATTACGACTGGTACCGCACTGTCGGCGCCATCAACGTACCGTTCTCCGACACGCTGGCGCTGCGACTCTCCGGCGTCTACGACGAGCGCGGCAGCTTCACCGACAACATCGGCCCGAGCCCGAGCGAACCAGGCAGCGGCAAGGACACCGCCGTGCGTGCGGCGCTGCGCTGGCAGCCGTCGGACGGCGCGACGATCGATCTGCGCTACGAATACTTCGATCGCAAGACCGACTACAACGCGGTCAAGAATCGCGACGATGCGGTCACGAGCGATCCGTTCACGATCGAGGAAGACGCGCTGTCCTTCCTGAACCAGGACGGCTACCGCGCCTCGATCGAGGGACGATTCGATCTGACGCCGACGCTGCAGCTGCGCGCGCTGACGTCCTATTTCGATGCTCAGAACGAGGATCAGGCGGATGGTGATCGGACGGCGACCGCGCTACCGGTGCCGCCGAACCTGCCGACCAACACTGCGAACACGAATCTGTATCCCGGTCGCGTGGGTCTGACGCGTCAAGGGCTGGAAACGTGGGTCAGCGAGATCAACCTGCTGTCGATGGGCGATGCACCGCTGCAATGGGTGATCGGTGCGTTCTACATGGATGAAGAAAGTCCGGTCGAAGTGCTGCGCGACAACCGCAACGTCACCGACTTCGTGCAGTCGAACTCGACCATCGATGCGAAGGCGCTGAACACCTCGGCCTCCGTATTCGGTCAGGTCGACTACCGGCTCTCGGACAGCTGGGCGCTGGACCTCGGCGTGCGCTACTCCGACGACAAGCAGGAATACACCCGCTACATGCTGCCTGGACCGCCGCCGGCCGGCTGTTTCCCCTGCACCAACATTGCCGAGTCGACGGAAACGACGGGTCGGGTCGGCGTGAAGTATTTCTTCTCCGATGCCACGATGATGTACGCCACGGCGTCGAAGGGCTACAAGGCGGGCGGCGTCAATCTCGATCCGCGGCTCGAGTCGTATGGTCCGGAAACCAACAAGGTCGGTGAGATCGGCCTGAAGACCACGGTCGCGGACGGTCGCCTGCGCATCAATGGCGACATCTTCTATTCCGATTACGAAGGTATCCAGTTGTCGGCTCTGACGCCGGTCGGAACACCGCCGGCGCTGTTGCCGAACACGCTCAATGCCGCTCCGGCGGAAATCTACGGGGCTGAACTGGAGATCATGGGACAGTTCGGCGGACTGGGAATCAACCTCGGCGTGAGTGCATTGCACAGCGAATTCACGGAGGACGCGCTCCTCACCGATCCGATTACCAACACCAATCGACTGGTGCCCGAAGGATCGGCCGTTCCGTTCGCGCCGGAAATCACCGCCAGCGCCGGTATCCAGTACGAGTTCTTGCTGGGCAACACCCGGCTGACGCCGCGCGTGCAGGTGTCGTACATCGATGAACAGCTTTCAGCGCCGTTCGTGTACGAGGCGACCACCGTGCCGTCGCGCACCGTCACCGACGTGCGCGTCACCTGGCTGCCGATGGACAACCTGCGCCTGGAAGCCTTCGCCACCAACGTGTTCGACGAGGAATACATCGCGGTGCAGATGCAGGATGCATCGAGCGCGAAGGGCGGCATGATCTACGGTGCGCCGCTGCAGTACGGGCTGCGCGCCAAGTTCACGTTCTAGGGAAGATCTGATCACTTCGTTGTCCCCGCGAAGGCGGGGACCCATCTTCCTGATTCAGATGGATTCTCCCGCGGGGATTTCCTTCGGTCACCGCCTACGCGGGAATGACCAACTTTCCCCCGCATGCGGGGGAAAGAGTCGAAGGTTGAAAGATGGAGAGCGGCGGCCCGGTGCGATCGCCGGTCCCCCTGCGAGGATCACGCCGGGCCGTCGCCCTTCATCTTTCGCCGCCCCGTCAGGTCAGGTCGGGGCGGTGTGCAGGCGGCGCAGCAGGTTGACCAGCTGCTTGCGTTCGTTATCGGTGTACAGGGCAGCGAACTTCTGTTCGTGATCCAGCATTTCGCGCTTGAGGGTCTTGTACATTTTCTCGCCCGCGGACGTGACCGTCAGGCCCTGGCGCCGGCGGTCTTCCTGCGAACGCGTGCGCAGGATCCATCCCGCTTCCTCCAGCCGGTCGATGAGGCTCACCATGCTGGCCTTGTCGATGGACAGTTCGGTCGCGAGTTCCACCTGCGCGATTCCGGGGTTGGCGCGCACCAGTGCGATGGCGCTGAACATGCCCGGCCGGATCTCGCCGTCGGCGACCGTGCGGGCGAAGTCGCGCCACAGGACGATCTGGGCGCGACGGATGTTGTAGCCGATCAGGGTCGGCAGGATGTCCGCATCGAGGCTGGCGATACGGGCGGCCGGCTTGCGTGTCTGGCCCTTCTTGGGCGCTGTCTTTCGTTTCATGACGCAACATTGTCCGTTTGTCCGGCGCGAGTCAATCCGCCGCCGGTGGCCTTCGCAACCGGCGTCATGCCGGACGGTAAATAGTTTGTACAACAAACTAAAATGGCTAGAATGCCGTCACGGTCGCGGGGAGAGAACATGTCGGTAACAACGGACCCGTCGACACGGGGCACGCCACCTGCGGGCCCCAATGGGTTGGAGAAAACAGGCGGGCCGGAAAAAACAGGCTGGCTGCAAAAAATCGTCTTCGTCGTGGGTTCCATCGGCCTGCTCGCGGCCATGTCGGCCGATGCGCTCGCGGTGCTGGGGCGGCACATCGGCCTGCCCCTGATCGGTTCCATCGAGATCGTGCAGGCCAGCGTCGTGTTGCTTGCATCAGCCGCGATGGTGGGAGCTACCCTGGCCAGCAAGCACGCACGGGCGCATCTGCTGCTCGACCGGTTCAGCGTGCGCGGCCGGCGGCGGCTGCTGGGCGCTTCCGATCTCGTGAGCGCCGCCGTGTTTCTCTGGTTCACGGCCGGCTCGGTGTGGATTGCCGCGAAAATGTGGCACGGGCATGAACATTCGGAACTGCTGCATATTCCCTGGGGCTGGCTGCGGGTAACGTGGATCGCGGCGTCGCTGGCGATCACGATCGTCTTCCTGGTGCGGGCGATCCGCCGCGGCGACGGTCATTCATGAGCGTCGAACTGATCGGCCTGCTGGGCATCGTCGTTCTGCTGCTGCTGCTGGCGCTGGGATTGCCGATCGGCGTTGCACTGGCGCTGGTGGGCGTGACGGGAATGGCGCTGCTGATCAGCCCGGAGGCGGCGCTGATCAAGGCGGGGGTCGTGACCTTCGAGACCATCAGCCGTTACGAACTCGGTGTGCTGCCGCTGTTCCTGCTGATGGCGCATTTCTGTTTCCAGGCGGGCGCCAGCCAGGATTTCTTCGACGTGGCGGCGCGCTTCGTCGGGCATCGGCGCGGCGGACTGGCGCTGGCTTCCATCGCCGGCTGCGCGGGATTCGGCGCCGTGAGCGGTTCGAGCCTGGCCACCGTCGCCACCATCAGCTCGGTGGCCCTGCCGGAAATGCGCAAGCACGGCTATGCGCCGGGCTTCGCAACCGGTGCGCTGGCCGCGGGCGGCACGCTGGGCGTGCTGATCCCGCCGAGCGGCGCATTGATCGTGTTCGGCATCATCGCCGAACAGTCCATCGGCAAGCTGTTTGCGGCGGCGGTCATCCCGGGCATCACCCAGGCGCTGTTCTACATGGCCGCCATCTTCGTCATCTGCCGCATCAATCCTGCACTCGGCCCGGCGATTGCGCGCACGCCGTGGCGCGAACGCTGGCCTGCGGTACGACGCGTGGCGGACATTGCGGTGCTGATCGTCTTCGTGGTCGGCGGCCTGATGATCGGCTGGTTCACGCCGACGGAAGCGGCCGCGGTGGGGTGTGTCGGTGCGCTGGGGCTGTGCGCGTGGCGACGCCGTGTCAGTCGGGCGATGCTGGCGGAATCCCTGCGTACCACGCTGCTGACCACCGGCATGATCTATACCGTCGTCATCGGCGCGCTGCTGTTCAGTGTCTTCATCAGCATCACGGGTGTCGCGCAGCAGATGTCGGCGGCGGTGCAGGCGCTGGATGCGGGTCCGCTTGCCGCCATCCTCGTGATGGCGATTGCGCTGCTGCTGCTGGGATCGGTACTCGACGGGCTCGCGCTGATGCTGCTGATGACGCCGATCTTCCTGCCTATCGTCGATGACCTCGGTCTCAGTCCGATCTGGTTCGGCATTTTCCTGGTACGCACCATGGAGATCGGTTTCGTGCATCCGCCGCTGGGACTCAATGTCTACGTGCTGCATGAAATGGCGCGCGACATTCCGCTGGGCACGATGTTCCGCGGCATCGTGCCGTTCCTGATCACGGACTTCCTGCACCTGGCGCTGCTGATTGCCATGCCGGCGCTCGCCCTGTGGCTGCCGCAGGTGCTCGGCTCATGAAGGCGTCGCTCGTCGCATTCGTGCTGATCCTCAATGGCGTGCTCGCCGGCTGCGGCGGTGAGCCGCCCACGGCCGAGTATGTGCTGACCTATGCGAGCCCTTATCCGCCGGCGCATCCGTTCAGTCGCGCCGACCAGCGCTGGATGAAATTCGTCGAGGAAGGATCGGCGGGTCGCATCCACATCAAGCCCTACTGGAGCGGCGCCGTGCTGTCCTCGGACCTGAGCGCCGTCGAGATCCGGCACGGAGTGGCGGATATCGGGCTGATCACGCCTATATATATGAGAGGCGGCATGCATGCCTCGCGCACCCAGGCCGGGTTCTACGGCGGCATCCGCACCATGCAGGACCAGATCGACGTACTGAAGTGCCTGACGCACGAGTTTCCCGTGTTCCAGGAAGAGCTGCGCGGACTGCATGTGCTGGCGCTGCAGGCCGGCAACTTTCCCGGCATCCTCACGCGCTCGAAGCCCGTCCGCACGCTCGCGGATCTGAAAGGATTGCGACTGCGCAGCCAGAGCGAATCCCTCGATGTACTGCGCCGGCTCGGCGCCGATCCGGTCGACATGCCGATGAACGATGTGTATTCGGCGATGGCGAAGGGCGTCATCGACGGAGTCGTCGCGCCGCCGGACGCATTGCGCGGCGTGCATCTCGCCGAAGTGGGTTCGTACTTCACCGAACTGAAATTCAGTCGCGGTTCGTATCCGGCGCGCGCGATGTCGCAGGCCGCCTGGGAACGCCTGCCGGCGGATCTGCAGCAGGTGCTGGACGAAAGCCAGGTGGTGTGGGAGTCCGCACTGATCGACGAGATCGAGAATGGCACGAAGCTCGGTTACGAGTTCGCGCGCCAGCAGGGCGTCGAGTTCATCGATGTGAGCGAGGCCGAGCAGCAGCAGTTCGACACGGCCGCAGCGGAAAGTGCGGCAGATCGTGCCCGCCAGTTGCAGCAGTACGGCATCGACGGCGAATCGATCCTGCGCCGCGCGCGTGCGCTGATCCAGGCGCGTGCCGAGGGGCAGGAACTCGATTGCGCGCACGCAGCTTCGACGGAGGCCGGTTCATGAACGCACCGCTGCGCGGCGTGAAGATCGCGGATTTCAGCTGGGTGGGCGCGGGTCCGCGTGCGACCAAGGATCTCGCCGACTATGGCGCAACCGTCGTGAAGATCGAATCGCGCCAGCGACTCGATCTCGGCCGCGTCAGTCCGCCGTTCAAGGATGGCGTGCGGAATCCGGATGGTTCTGCGTTCTTCGCCATCGCGAACACCAGCAAGCGCAGCGTGACGATCAATCTCGGCGATCCGCGCGGTGTCGAGGTCGCGAAGCGACTGGTGCAGTGGGCCGATGTGGTCGTCGAGAACTTCGGGCAGGGCTACATGGAACGCATTGGCCTGTCGTGGCCGGTGCTGAATGCATTGCGGCCGGACATCATCCTCGTCAGCGTCAGTGTCGCGGGTCGTACCGGTCCGAACGCCGGCCTGCGCGGCTATGGCAATTCCGCCGCGGCGCTGTCGGGACTCGCCGCCTTGTCCGGCTGGCCCGATCGTCCGCCGCACATGCCGCCGTTTGCCTACGGCGATGTGGTCGCACCGATCTTCGCCACTATCGGCGTGCTTGCCGCGCTGGAGCATCGACGACGCACGGGTCGCGGCCAGCATATCGATGTCTCGCAGGTGGAGCCGCTGGTTCACGCGCTGGCCGACCGCTACGTCGATCATCAGTTGCATGGCCGGCAGCCGAAGCCGGGCAATCGCACGGCGAATCGTGCGCCGCACGGTATCTATCCCTGCAAGGGCACCGATCAATGGTGTGCCATCGCTGTGCGCGACGATGACGAATTCAGGCGCCTGTGCGAGGCCATGTCGCTGCCACCGGCGGCGCGGTTCGCCACACTGCCGGCACGCAAGCAGCATGAAGACGAACTGGATGCACTGGTGTCGGCGTGGACGACGCAGCACGACAAGCACGAACTCGCCGGACGGCTGTCGCAACTCGGCATTCCGGCCGAAGCCGTACAGAACGGCCGCGAGGTGTTCGAGGATGAAGAACTGGCGGCCGCGGGACATTACGTGCGCACATCGCATAGCGTGCTCGGCGACTGCCTCATGCCCGGCTCGCCGTTGAAGTTTTCCGCCGGCGACATCGCCGTCGGCCCGGCGCCGCTGCTCGGAGAACACAATCGAGAGGTGTTCATCGAGATGCTGGGCATGAGCGAGGCGGATGTCGCCGAACTGATCGCCGCCGGAGCGTTGCGCTGATGCTGTCCCATCTGCGAGTCGTCGATCTCACGTGCGATCCCGGTCGCTACACCGGCAAGCTGCTGGCGGATCTCGGCGCGGATGTGCTGCGGATCGAAGCGCCAACGCAGCAGGACTCGACGGCGGCAACAGCGTCGCTGGCCTGGGATACCGGCAAGCGCATGCTCTCGCTGGATATGGCGAATGCATCCGACCGACAGGCGCTGCACGAACTGATCGCCAAAGCCGATGTCCTGATTCGCAACGAAGTGGCCGCGCCATTCACGCACGAAGAACTGGCCGCGGCGAATCCGGGACTGATCGACGTCATCGTCGGTGCTTTCGATCCGGCGGGCACGGCGAGCACACGGCCGGCCACCGATCTCACGCTGATGGCGCGTTCAGGACTCGCGACGATCATCGGCGATCCGGATCGCGCGCCGATGACGCTGCCCGGTGAACAGGCCTTCGCACTGGCCGGCGCACAGGGCGCAGTCGCCGCGCTGACGGCATTGCATGCCCGTCATCTCGACGGCAAGGGTCAACGGGTGACGGTGTCGGCACTGCAGTCGGCGGTGCTGGCGAACTATCGCGAACCGCTGATGTGGCAGTTCGCCGGTCGCATCGGCCGGCGCACCGGCAACCTGCTGGTGCGCGGCAAGTCGGGCGTGCGACAGATATGGTCATGTCGAGACGGGTATGTGACATGGTCTCTGGTCGACAACCCGGGAATGATGCGCGCGATGGTCACCGTCATGCACGAGCACGGCATGGCCGGCGAACTCACGCAGGTCGATTGGGATGCCACGCTGGTCGCCGACACGCCGCGCGAAACGCTGGAAACCTGGGAAGCGTGCGTCGAAGCGTTCTTTCTCAAGTACACACGCAGTGAATTGTCAGGATGGTCGGTGGCGCATGGGCTCGGACTCTCGCCGATCGACGAGATTGACGATGTGCTGGCGAGCGAACAGTTGCGCTCGCGCTCGATGTGGAAGGAAGTCGAGCGTGCCGATGGCACGATTGTGGCTGTCCCGGGTCGGCTGTTCGTGACTTCGGAGTTCGGCTCATGAGCGCACTGGCGGATATCCGCGTCCTCGACTTTTCCAAGTTCCTGCCTGGGCCGTACTGCAGCTGGATGCTCGGCGATCTCGGCGCCACCGTCGTGCGCATCGAGAATCCCCGCGAGGCGGCGAAGCAGGCGAAGGTGTTCGGCTGGGATCGATTGAGCCTCGAACAGCGCGCACGGCTGCGTGCCAATGATGTGTTCGCGCGCAACAAGCACAGCCTGCTGCTCGATCCCGGCGCCGCCGAATCGCGCGAGATCATTCTCGAGTTCGTGCGCCGCGCCGACGTACTGCTGGAGGACTATCGTCCCGGCGTGCTCGCTGGCATGGGATTCGGGCCGGACGAAATGCTGGCCGTGAATCCGCGCCTGATCTACTGCTCGGTAACGCTCTGCGGCCAGACGGGACCGTATCGCACCAAGCCCGGCCACGATCCGATCGCGCTTGCCATTGGCGGTGCTCAGTCCCGGATCGGGGATCGTCCGGAGCGTCCCAGCTTTGCCGGCGTGCCGGTGGCCGATCTGCTCACGGGTTCGAACGCCGTCATCGGCATTCTCGCGGCGCTGCATGCCCGCGAGCGCAGCGGCCGCGGCCAGCAGATCGATATCGCGATGACGGATGCGGCCATGACGTTGATCGCCTCGACGATTGCCCGCAATCCCGATCTGTCGCGTGTGCGGCCGCGAGGCGAAGGACGCATCGATTGCGGACTGTGGCAGACCGCCGATGGCAGATATCTGTGCACGACGGACATGGAACCGCGCTACTGGGAGCGGTTCTGTCGCGCCGTCGGGCGCGAGGACTTCATTCCGCTGCAACTCGACACATCGCGGTACGACGAAATGACGGTGGCGCTCGCAGCGATCTTCGCCGCGCGCCCGCTCGCCGAGTGGCTGCAGATTCTCGGCGAGGCGGACACGCAGTTCGCACCGGTGTACGACATCGCCGAGGCGCTGGCGGATCCCCACAACATTGCGCGCGGCATGGTGCGCGAGGTCGCAGTGGAGCAGGGCGGCACCATTCGGCAGGTCGGCTCGCCGATCAAGCTGTCGATGACGCCGACCGTGGAGCCGCGCGCCGCCGCACTGCCCGACGACAATCTGCGCGCGGCGCTGGGTTCCTTCGGCGCCGATCCGCGCACTCTCGACTCGCTGACAGGAGCACGTGATTCATGACTGATGCAGGACTATCGCGCCCACTGGAAGGGCTGCGGGTGATCGATCTGACGCGGGCGCTCGCCGGTCCGTACGCGACGCTGCTGCTCGCAGGTCTCGGCGCGGAAGTCATCAAGGTCGAGGATCCGCAGGGCGGCGATCTTGCCCGCGAGAACAGCCCTTACGTTGGCCGCGACGGGCTCAGCGTCGGCCGGCGGCATGCCGACGATCTGTCCGTGTCGCATCTCACGCGCGCGCGCGGCAAGCGCGGCATCACACTCAATCTGAAACATCCTGAAGCACGCCAGGTGTTCGCCGACCTGGTGCGCAAGGCGGACATCGTGGTGGAGAACTTCACCAGCGGCACGGCGGAACGTCTCGGTGTCGGTTATGACTTTGCGCATGCGGCCAATCCCGCGATCATCTACTGCTCGCTCAGCGGCTTCGGCGGCACCATCAAGGGTCAGGAAGGCAGCCGCGCAATGGATGTGCTGATCCAGGCACTGAGCGGCGCGATGTACACCAGCGGCGCCGCCGACGAACCGCCGGTGCGCATCGGTCTGCCGATCGCCGACGTGCTGACGCCGATCTTCGGTGTCGTCGGCATTCTCGCGGCCGTGCATCAGCGCTCGGTCAGCGGCGTGGGCCAGCATGTCGATGTATCGATGCTCGGCGCCCTGACGTCGCTGGTGGCCGTCGAGAACTGGGCGGCGATGCAGGCCGTCGGCATGCTGACGCGCACCGGCGCGACGCTGCAGCGGCTGTGTCCGTTCGGTCTTTTCAAATGTGCCGACGGCTACATCGCGCTGGTCGCCGTGCAGGATGCACTGGCGCATGCGCTCTACCGTGCCATGCAGCAGCCGGCGCTGATCGCCGATCCGCGCTTCGCGACACGCAATGCCCGTGTCGAGAATGCCGCGCTGCTCGAACAGCTCATCAACGACTGGACGGGCCAGTACCCCACGACTGAAGTCATCGCAGCGCTGGAGGCCGAGAACGTGCCGGTGGCGCTCGTGCGTCATCCGGAAGAAGCGCTGGCCGATCCGCGTGTCGTCGAACGCAACGAAACCGTGGTGGCGCGGCATCCGGACTATCCCGAAAGCGCCGAGTTGCAGACGACAGGTGTGCCGATCGTGTTCTCGGCCGCACGCACGGGATTCGATCCGGTGCTGCCGGCGACCATCGGCGAACACAATGCCGATGTCTTTCCGGAACTGCTCGGCTATTCGCCCGCCGAGATCGAGCGACTGTCCCGCGCCGGCGTGATCTGATCGATTCATTTATGCACGACGCGCGCGACATCCTCGACTCGTTTGCCGATGCCTTCGCGCGACCCGAGGCCGTCGCGGATCGTCTGCGGGCGCAGGGCAGGCCGATCGCGCGCGTCGTGGGTTCCGATATTCCACGCGAACTGCTGCTGGCGGCCGGACTCACGCCCGTGCGTCTGACGGCGGCGCCGGGGTTGCCCACGCTGCGCACCGATCGCCTGATGGGCATGTCTTCGTTGCCGGCCCGCAGTCGCAGCCTCATCGATCAATTGCTGTCGCTGCCGACGACCGATCGCATCGTCCTGTCGCACGCGGAAGCGGAGCTGCCGCAGTTGTTCGCGGTGCTGCGCGAACTGGCGGCGCTCGGCGAGATCCACGTGGGAGCGGTCGATTTCATCGACCTGAAGCATCTGCCTCGCGACTCGACGCGCGACTACAACCGGCGACGGCTGGCAGGGCTGCAATCGGTGCTCGCGGACGCCGGCCTGCCAGTGCGCGACGGCGAACTGACGCGTGTCATCGCCGCGTCCAATGAGCAGCGCCGAGTGCTGCAGCAGCTCATGCGCTGGCGCCTGGAGCAACGACTCTCGGGCACCGATGCGCTGCAGATCATCGGCAGCGCCGCCATCCTGCCGCCCGAGGAGCATGTCGAACGACTGTCGGGTCTGCAGCATGCGCAACTGCCGGAACGCACCGGACCGCGCGTGTTTCTGACAGGCAGCCGCCACGAGTCGGTCAACCAGTATGCGCTGCTGGAATCCTGCGGACTCACGATCGTCGGCGAGGATCAGGACTGGGGCGATCCGTGGTATGCGGATCTGATTGACACGGCTATCGAGCCGCTTGCTGCGCTGGCCGATCCCGCCCTGCGTCGACCGGCCGTGGGTCGCTCGCTCGATCAGCGAGCCGCGACATTGCCGGCGGACCTTGCACGATGCCGTCCCGACGCGCTCATCGAACTGTGTTTTCCCGCAGACGAATCACCGCCGTGGCAGTCGCATCAGACGCGCCAACTCTGCGCGCGACACGATCTGCCGCTGCTCGTGCTCGATGGCGACGACCTGAGCGATCCGGAGCGAGTGCGCGCCCGCGTGCATGCCTTCCTGTCGGGCGAACGCACCCGCGTCGTCGTCGAGACAGCATCGGTGCCGGAGGAACGCACCGCCGGTGGCGGCGGCACGCGCAGTCGCAAGTCGCTGCGCTCGCTGGCGGCCATCGGCAACTACCAGCGCGAATGGTTCGCCGCTCTGCGCACCCGCGCCGCAGCCGGCGAGCCGATCGCCGTCGTGAACGCCAATGCGCCGCAGGAAATCCTGCGTGCGCTGGATATTCCCTTCGTCGTCAATCAATGGTGGGCGTCGATCGTCGCGGCGAAACAGCAGAGTCCGCGCTATCTCGATCTGCTGGAGTCACGTCACTACCCGACCCGGATCGATGCCTACAGCGCGCAGGGCCTGGCCGCCGCCTTCGATGACGATCCGGCACTGGCGCCCTGGGGCGGGCTGCCGCGTCCGCGATTCCTGCAGGCGCTGAACAGCACCGACGGCACGGCGAAGCTGTTCGAGGCCTGGTCGCAGGCGACGGACGCGGACCTGTTCCTGTTCGAGCGCACCATCGATCCGCGCTGGCAACTTTTCAGCGACTGGTGGGAGGCGTTGCCGGATCGCTGGGACGAATTCCTCGAGCCGCAGCGGCTCGACCTGCTCGTGACGGAAATGCGCGAACTGATCGGGCACCTGGAACGCCGCCTCGGACGCTCTTTCTCGACGGAACGCTTCATCGAAGTGATGAATCTCGTGAACGAGCAGGAAGACTATTACCGCCGTACGCGAGATCTGATCGCGCGTACGACGCCCGTGCCCGTGTCGGTGGTCGACACCATGCCGGCGACGATGACGCCGCAATGGCAGCGCGGCACGGTCTGGGCCCGCGACGCGGCACGTGCGTTCTACGAGGAAGTCGTCGAGCGCGTCGCAGCCGGCGAAGCCGCCTGCTCGAACGAACGCGTGCGCCTCATGTGGGTCGGTCGCGGCATGTGGAGCGACATGGGTTTCTACCAGCGCTGGGAAGCGTCGCACGGTGCGGTGTTCGTCTGGTCCATGTACCTGGCGCTGGCCGCCGATGGTTACATCCGCCGCTTCGACGACGGCCGCGATCCGCTGCGTGCACTGGCCGCGCGCGTCGTCACGATGGGCGATGAACTGCGCATGCCGACCTGGGCTGCCGCGTGGCATGTGCACGAGGCCACGACGCACCAGGTGGACGGCGCCGTCGCCCTCTCCGACGCCGATCCCTTCGTCCTGCGCGCCCTGCAGCGCGCGGGCATTCCGGTACTGGCGCTGCCGCTCGACAATTTCAATCAGCAGGGCGTCGATCGCGCTGCCATTGAACGCTCGATCACGGAGTTCATCGAGGGGCCGGTGGCTTCATTTGCGGCGAGACGAAGATGAGGAGGCCGCGAAAGACCGCATAAAGGAATGAGGGATTTCAGTTTCGAGCCCTTCAACTCTTTTATGCGGGGCTTTGCGGCTCTCTACTCTTCATCCTGGACTCATCCGCAGCCGGCACCGTGAATCGCCGTCCGGAACCCTGTCACCAAATGGGAAACGCATGTCGCCTTTTGCCAGACGCGTGCTCGACGGCATCCACTAACGTCGGATTCGCTGGAAAGGCGCCTGATTCGCCTCCCGGCCGCCTGGTTCTTCCACCGTCGGGAAGAGAGCACTGCAATGCGAATCGAGCCACTCACCTGCGCCATCGGTGCCGAATTGGTCGGCGTCAGTCTCGCAGAGGCGGCCTACAATGCCGACCTGTTTGGCGAGATCAGGGCTGCGTTGCTGCGCTATCGGGTGCTCTTCCTGCGCGACCAGAGCATCTCGCGCGGCGAGCATGTCGACTTCGCCTCGCGGTTCGGCAAGCTGGAGGATCACCCGGTCGCACCCAGTCATCCCGATTTCCCCGGGCTGGTGCAGATCTACAAGAGTCCCGAGACGCCGGTCGACCGGTACGAAAACGCCTGGCACACGGACGCGACGTGGCGTGAAGAACCGCCGATGGGATGCGTGCTGCGTTGCGTGGAGTGTCCGCCGGTCGGCGGCGACACCATGTGGGCGAACATGGCCCTCGCTTACGAGCGACTTTCCGACGACATCAAGGCGAAGATCGCCACGCTGCGTGCGCGTCACAGCATCGAGGCGTCGTTCGGCGCGGCGATGCCGACGGAGAAGCGCCTGGCGCTCAAGGCACAGTATCCCGATGCCGAGCATCCGGTCGTGCGCACGCACCCGGAGACCGGCGAGAAGATCCTGTTCGTCAATGCATTCACGACGCACTTCACCAACTACCACACGCCGGCCAATGTCCGTTTCGGACAGGACGCCAATCCTGGAGCGGCCGATCTGCTGCGTTACCTGATCAGCCAGGCGTACATCCCCGAATACCAGGTGCGCTGGCGCTGGAAACCGAACAGCGTCGCGATCTGGGACAACCGCAGCACGCAGCACTACGCGGTCATGGACTACGCGCCGTGCCATCGCAAGATGGAACGCGCCGGCATCGTCGGCGACAAGCCCTATTGAGCTCAGACCAGAAGGAAGCACCCCATGAATTTCCTCGACGGCTCTCTCTTTCCCGAGAACCAGCAGAAGCTTGTCATCACGGTCGCGCCGTACGGACCGGAGTGGATGCCCGCCGACTTCCCGGAAGACATTCCGTTGACGATGGAAGAGCAGATCCAGAAGGCCGTGGACTGCTACAACGCGGGAGCGACGGTACTGCATCTGCATGTGCGCGAACTCGATGGCAAGGGTTCGAAGCGCCTGTCGAAGTTCAACGAACTGCTCGCCGGCATTCGTGCGCGCGTTCCGGAACTGATCCTGCAGGTCGGCGGTTCGATCTCCTTCGCGCCGGAAGGCGAGGGAGAGGCTGCCAGGTGGCTGTCGGACGATACGCGTCACATGCTGGCCGAACTGCAGCCGACGCCGGATCAGGTGACGATTGCGATCAACACGAACCAGATGAACATCGTCGAGCAGATGGTGCCGGCCGATCTCGCCGGGACCTCGATCGCCGAACCGGCGCTGTACCGCGCCTATCGGGAAATGACCATTCCCGCCGGTCCCGAGTGGGTCGAGGAACACATTCGCCGTCTGTCAGCGAAGGGCATCCAGACACACTTCCAGCTCGCCAACATCACGCAGCTCGAAACCGTCGAACGCATGATGCGTCGGGGCACGGCGAACGTGCCGCTGATCCTCACGTGGGTCGCCATCGGCGGCGGCTTCGACGCGCCGAACATCTACAACCTCGCCAATTTCGTGCGGGCCTGCCCGGACGGTTCCGTCCTCACGCTCGAGACGTCGATGCTGAACGTGCTGCCGCTCAACATGATGGCGATCGCGATGGGCCTGCACGTGCGTTGCGGCATCGAGGACAACCTCTGGACCCAGCGCCGCGACCGCAAGATGGGCTCCGTCGAACAGATCGAACAGCTCGTGCGCATCTCGCGCGAGTGCGGACGCGACATTGCCACCGCGCAGGAAGCACGCGGGATCTACCGGATCGGCACGTTCTACCAGGATGCCGACGAGACGCTGGCTGCCAACGGCTTCGCGCCGAACCGCAAGCCCGGCCAGCTGGGATTCACGCAGCACGCCGCGGGTACGGGTGCGCCGGTTCGTCCGGTGCCGGCTGCGCGCAAAGTCGCCGTCTGATCCGTGAGTTGCGAGTTGATGTCATGTCATCCGCCGCAGCGCTGCTGATCGTTCCGGGTCTGCGCGATCACGTCGCCGATCACTGGCAGACATTGCTGGCAGAGAAGCTGGGGTCGAGCCGTCCCGTGTACACCGTCCCGCCGCTCGGTCGCGAGGACCTGAGCTGCACGAAGCGGGTCGACGCGATCCAGCGTTCGCTCGAACGGATTAACGGCCTGGTGATCGTGGTGGCCCACAGCGGCGGCGTGATCTCGTTCGTCCGCTGGGCGCAGAAGTACCATTGCGCGAACATCCTCGGCGCATTGCTGGCGGCGCCCGCGGATCTGGAGACGCCGCTACCGCCCGGTTATCCCTCGTTCGACTATCTGCGCAACAACGGGTGGCTGCCGGTGCCCCGTGCGAAGCTGCCATTCCCCAGTCTTGTCGCGGTCAGCAGCAACGATCCCCTGGCCGGGCAGTCGCGCGTCGAGCAATTCGCACGCGATTGGGGCAGCGAATGCGTGCACCTCGGCGCCGTCGGTCATCTGAATCCTGCCGCGGGGTTCGGCGAATGGCCGCAGGCGGAAGAGTTGATCGCGCGCCTGGAAACTGCGGCACCGACTTAAGGAAAAAGCAGCCAGGATTTCACACGGAGATCACGGAGGGCACGGAGAAGAGAAGTCTTTTTATTCTGATCCTCCGTGGTCTCCGTGAACTCCGTGTGAAACCTCTGGCTTCCTGAATCGATCAGCCGAGCCAGTGCGACAGGCCGAGCACCAATCCCGCCAGCAACACCGTCTCGATCACCATCAGGATCACCGGCTTCAGTCCGACGGCAGCCAGTTCCTTCAACTGGGTCTTCATGCCGATGGCGCACATCGCGATCGCCAGGCACCAGCGCGACACTTCGCTTCCGGCATCGCGTACCGCAGGGCCGATCCAGCCGGTGCTGTTGATCGCTGCCAGGATCACGAACGCGACGGCAAACCAGGGCAGCAACGGCGGTCGGGGACCGCTTGCGTCGCTCTGTGCGCGCGTGATCATCGTGGCGCAAACGATCACCGGCAGCAGCATCGCAACGCGCATCAGCTTGACGACAGTGGCGACGTCGCCGGTCTGTGGCGACATGCTGTAGCCGGCGCCAACCACTTGCGCGACGTCGTGAATGGTGCCGCCGATGAACACGCCGGCGGCTGCCGGAGACAGATCGAGGAAATGAGCGACCAGCGGATACACGATCATGGCCAGCGTCGACAGTGCGGACACACCGATCACCGTGAAGGTCGTCGCCTTCTCCTTGGCCGGATGCGCAGGCAGGGCGGCAGCCAGGGCCAGCGCGGCGGACGCGCCGCAGATGGCGGTGGCACCGCCGGTCAGGAAGCCGAACAGCGTATGGAAGCGCAGCCATCGCGCCAGCAACACCGATGCCAGAATCGTGACGATCAGCGAGACGACCACGATGACCGGCGGCTGCCAGCCCAGTTGCGCGATCTGCTCGAACGTCACGCGGACACCGAGCAGCGCGACACCGACACGCAGGACAGTGCGTGCAGAGAACTCGATGCCTGCGGCGCAGCGCGTCTCGGTCGAGAGGAAGTTCATCGCAATGCCGAGCAGCAGGGCGAACAGCATGAGCGGTGCGTCGTAGTGCTCGGCGAGAAACGTGGCGGCTGCGGCAACGATCACTGTCACCGTCAGGCCGGGCGACAGTTCACGGCCGCGTTCCCTGAATACAGTCATCGCGCCGCGGAATGTCGAGAGCGTCGCGGGCAGCATCGGACTTACGCCATGCCAACGCGCATTTCGACCCGCTGCAGATCGCTGCGATAGCGGCGCCTCGCACAGGCAAAGATGAAGGCGGACAGCAGACAGACGAGCGGCATGAGCTGCAGTGCCGTGGTCAGGTCATAGGCGTCGGCGAGGGCGCCGACCACGATCGGTCCAGGCGCCAGGCCGAGCAGATTGTTGGCCAGCGCCAGCGTGGCAAAGGCGGTTCCGTGGATCGGTGCCGGGGTGAGATTCGCGACCATCGCGCCGGCCGGACCGACCGTGCCCGCACCGACAAACATGCCCAGGCCGATCAATACCAGTTGCGGCATGCCGGCCGGCAGCTGGAAGGCCACTGCCAGCAGCGCGAAGCAGCTCAGGCAATACCCGATGGCCAGCGACAGTTTCGCTGCGGGCGAATTGCGGCCGATGCGATCGCAGAGGTGGCCGCAGATCGTCATGCCGGCGGCGCTGCTCAACACGAACACGGCGGCGACGAGGGCGGCCTGCGCGACCGACATGCCGTAGGTGCGGTTCAGGTAGCTGGGGAGCCACGCCAGCAGTGCGCCCGTCACGAAGACCTGCACGCCACTGCCGAGATACGCGCAGATGACCGAGCGACTGCCAACCAGTTCGCGCAGCCTGGGCCGTGGTTCGCGGGCTGTTCCCCGCGGCGCAGCCGGTGCAATCCGCTTCTCGCGGACGATGAGCGGATAGCAGATCGTCAGCACCATGCCGAACACGGCCATGCCGGCGAATGCACTGCGCCATCCGAAATGCTGTGCAAGCAGCCCGCCGGCCGAAATTCCCAGGACGGAGCCGATCATGCCGCCGGCGAGGAACGCGCCGGCAATCGTCGCCCGCAGACGCGTCGGAAATACCGAGAGCACGACCGCCAGGCCGACGCTGCCGTAAGCAGCTTCGCCGACGCCGACCAGGAATCGGGCGATGAACATGTGCTGGAAGTCCTGGGCGATGGCGCAACCGGCCGTGGCCAGACTCCACAGGACGGCCATCAGGACCAGGCTGCGGATACGGCCCCAGCGATCGGCGAGCAGCGACAGCGGAAACGCCAGCACGCCGACGGCGATCGACACGATGCCGCTCAGGGTGCCGAGCTGTGCATCGGACAACATCCATTCCGCTTTGAGATACGGAAACACCGCATTCAGCACCTGCCGGGACATGTAGTCCGACAGCAGCAGGCCGAACGTCACCGCGAAAACGGCCCACGCGTACGTGCGCGACACGGGCAGCGCTTCACTGTCGCTTTCCGGCACCGTACTCCGACGCGGAAGCTCCATGGGGGTCGCCTAGATGACGAAGATGGAAGAGCCGGTGGTTCTGCGCGATTGCAGATCGCGATGTGCCGCGACGGCATCCTCCAGCGCGTAGTGCTGGTTGATCTCGATCTTGATGCGTCCGCTGCCGACGTGATCGAACAGTTCCTGCGCCAGCGCTGCCTTCTCGGCCGGGTCGGCGATGTAGTCCGCGAGCGCGGGTCGTGTCAGGAACAGCGAACCCTTGATGGCGAGCAACTGCGGATCGAAAGGCGGAATCGTCCCGGAGGCCGTACCCACGTTTACCAACAGACCGCGACGCTTGAGGGAGTCGAGCGAGGCCATGAAGGTGTCCTTGCCGACGCTGTCGAAGACGACGTCGACCCCGACGCCATCCGTCAGTTCGCGCACACGCTTCGCGACGTCTTCGCGCGCGTAGTTCACCGTGTGGTCGCAGCCGTGCGCACGCGCCAGATCCGCCTTGGCATCGGTCGACACAGTGCCGATGACCGTGAGACCCAGCAGCTTGGCCCATTGCGCCACGATCAGGCCGACGCCGCCGGCGGCAGCGTGCAGCAGGACGGTGTCGCCCGGCTTGTGATCGCGAATGCGCCGCAGCAGGTAGGCGGCCGTGAGACCGCGCATGGTCATTGCCGCCGCCGTTTCGAAGGCGATGGTTTCGGGGAGCCGGATGAGGGGTGCAGCAGGAATCAGACGCTCCGTGCTGTACGCGCCGAGCGTGTTGATGAAGCCGGTATAGGTGACGCGATCACCTACGGCAACATTGCTGACGTCCGGACCGATGGCCGTGACGATGCCCGACGCTTCGACGCCGATGCCGCTCGGACGCGGGACGGGATAAATGCCGCTGCGGAAGTAGGTATCGGCAAAATTGAGTCCGACCGCCACATGACGCAGGCGCACCTGGCCCTGGCCCGGGTCGCCGACTTCGACATCCTCGAGACGCAGCACTTCGGGGCCGCCGACGTCATAGAAACGAACTGCTCTCGCCATGAGTCTCTCCGCGGTCGCCGCTGTAGAAGAAGGGCCGCTGCTGAAGGTAAGAAAGTGCGACCCGGCTGGCTATCTCAACGGGCGACAGCGGCTGTTCATTTGGTGACAGCGGCATGCTGTTCACGCAGGGTCCGCTTGTCCAGCTTGCCGGTCGCCGTATGCGGCAGTGCATCGGTCTGGACGATGGCATCCGGCAGCCACCAGTCGGCGACGTGGCGGGCGAGGCAATGACGCAGCGACTCTTCATCGATGCGCAATCCATCCTTGCCTACGACATACAGCACCGGCCGCTCGTCCCACTTCGGATGCGGCACGCCGATGACCGCCGCTTCCCGCACCAGCGGATGCATCAGGGCGGCATTCTCCAGGTCGATCGAGCTGATCCACTCGCCGCCTGACTTGATGATGTCCTTGGCGCGGTCGGTGATCTGCAGGTAGCCGTTCGGATCGATCGTCGCCACGTCGCCGGTGTCGAACCAGCCGTGCTCGTCGTGTGCCGGACTTGCGGTGTGCTGGAAGTAGCTGCGACATACCCACGGGCCACGAACTTTCAGATAGCCGGACGCGACGCCGTCCCAGGGCAGTTCGCTGCCGTGATCATCGACGATCTTCAACTCGACGCCGAAGACCGGCCGACCCTGTTTCAGCTTGATTCGAATGTCAGCCGAGCGCGGTGCGGTGTTGACCGTACCGAGCGGACTCATCTCGGTCATGCCCCAGGCATGGTGCACGTCGACATCGTGTTCGTTCTCGAACGCTTCCAGCAGTGCGCGCGAGCATGCCGAACCGCCGACGATGACGCGCTCCAGGGTCGGAATGCTGATCTGATTCGAGCGCAGATACGCCAGCAGATTCATCCAGACCGTAGGGACGCCTGCAGCGCAGGTCACGCGCTCCTCATTGATGAGGGTCGCCAATGTCGCCGCGTCGCCCATCTTCGAACCGGGCAGTACCAGTGCTGCCCCGGACACCGGGACCGCATAGGGCAGGGACCAGGCATTCACATGGAACATCGGCACGACTGCCAGAACGACATCGCGCGGTGCCAGCGCGAACGCCGTAGGCATCGTCACGGCATAGGTGTGCAGGACGGTCGAGCGATGGCTGTACAGCACGCCTTTCGGCGAGCCGGTCGTTCCGGAGGTGTAGGCGAGTGCACAGGCCGCCTCTTCGTCGAGATCGGGGAACGCGAACTGCGGCGAAGCCTCCGCGATCAGATCCTCATAGCAGAGCCACGGCAGCGTGGTGTTGCCCAATGCGGAGCGGTCGCCGGTGAGCGCGATGAAATGCGTCACCGTCCGCAGCGCCGGCCCCAGTTTCTCGACCAGCGGCACGAAGGCGGGATCGACCAGCAGCACCCGGTCTTCCGCGTGATTCACGATGTATTCGATCTGCGCCGGGAACAGGCGCGGATTGATGGTGTGGCAGACGTACCCCGAGCACGAGATCGCGTAATACGCCTCGAAATGCCGGTGATCGTTCCAGGCGAGCGTCCCGACGCGCGTCCCTGACGGCAGCCCGAGGGAACGCAGCACGTTGGCAAATCTGCGCACCCGCGCGAAAGCATCGCGCAGCGTGTAGCGATGACGGGGGTTGTCCGCGGTGATCGATACGATGCGACTGTCGGGACACACGCGTTCTGCGTGACGCAGGACGCCGGTGAGCGTCAGCGGGATCGTCATCATCTGGCCGCTCATCACAGGATTCGCTTCGACCATTGCCTGACTCGAAATTGAAGGGGAAAGGGGGCCGCACGCGAACGCGTGCAGCCGGTGCAGTTCTTCGGGTCCGGTATTGCACCGGACCCGAAGAGGGCAGATCAGTACTTCGCCTGAATGGTGATGCCGTACGAGCGTTCAGCACCGAGATAGTTCTGATAGGTGCCATCGGCGAGCGACGCGAACAGATTCGACTGTGCGGTCTGCGTGATGTAGGTCTCGTCCGTGAGATTGCGCACCCAGGTCGATACTTCCCACGAGCCTTGTCGCCAGCCCAGTCGCAGGTTCGCGACCGCGTAGCCATCCTGCTCACCATGATTCGGATCCAGTTCCGACGTCACGTTCTGTTCGCCGATCCAGCTGCCATCCAGGCGCGAGAACAGGGTGCCCGGACCGACGTCGTGCTCCCATGTCAGGCCGGCGGTGGCGGTCAGTTTCGGCGCGAACGGCAATACCTGGCCCGACAGATCGCAGCCACCGGTGACGGGGTCATCCGGCGTGCGGCCCGAATAGCACGAACCCTGTGTGTACTGTTCGTAGGTCGCTTCCGCGTAGGTCGCCGACATGTCCAGGGTCAGACCATCGGTGAGGCGCGCGGTCATATCCGCTTCCAGTCCCTGCACACGGACTTTCTCCGCGTTGTTGACCAGGAACTGCAGGCCGATGAACGAGGCCGACTGGAAATCGTCGTAGTCCGCGAGGAATGCCGCCGCATTGAGCCGCACGCGACCGCCCCACTCGGTCTTGGCGCCGACTTCATAGCTGATGACTTCTTCGGAATCGAACGGGCGCCTTGCGAGCGGCGTGTTGCCGAAGCCGCCGTTGTAGCCGCCGCCCTTGAAGCCGGTGGCGACAGTCGCATACGCCATCGCGTCCGGATTGAAGCGATACACCGTGTTGAAAGTGCCCGTGACCGAATCCCATTCGTCGTCGAGTGCGAAGGAGGCGGCGGCAGGCGTCAGCAGGCGCATCGGCAGCGACAGTCCTGCGAGCGGACCCGGCGCTGTCGTGAAGGGAGTGTTGGTGAGCGACACTGCCTTTTCTTCGAGCGAATAGCGCAGGCCCAGGGTGAGCGCGAGACGGTCGGTCACGTCCAGCGAGCTTTGCGCGAAGGCGCCATAGCTGCGGCTGTCGGAGATCTCGTAGAAGTCGCCCGTGTCGCCCGGCAGGCCGAACACCGGCACGTCAGGCAGTGCCGGCGATGCGAGGCCTGCGGCGACGCCCAGTTCGTCGATGGCCTGACCCAGCGTGAACTCGTGATGATCCGGATCGCCGCGCTGGAAATGGTTGTCGTAGAAGTACAGTCCGGCGAGCCAGGTGGCGCGGCCGCCCGAACGGGAATTGATCCGCAGTTCCTGGCTGAAGGTTTCGCCGGTCTGGAAATCGCGATAGTTCACCAGGTCGAGGCCCGTCTGGCCGGCGTCGTTCCAGCTTTGCGTGATGTCGTAGACGTCGAAACTTGTGAGCGAGGTCAGCGTGAACGCATCGGCTGAGTACTCGATCGAGGCAATGACCTCGTCGGATTTCTGTTCGAACTGCAGCGGTGCCAGCGCTTGCACGCGGCGATTCAGCGGATCGTTGTCGAGGATCGGCCGCCCGCTCGCATTGATGACGCCGTCCGCGAGGCCCGGACCGTCGGCGGCGCCGAGTGCGCCGGGATTCGCCACAGTGGCGTTGACCAGCGCCGTGACGCCAGGGCCGTAGAACATGTCCGCCAGCGCGGGCTTCATGTCGCGCTCGACATGCGAACCGATCAGGCGGATCTGCCACGAATCGGTGGGCTCGAACAGCAGCTGGCCGCGCACGGCGTACTGATTCAGGTCGTCGCTGTCGGCGCCGATCAGGTTGTCGGCGATCGCGTCGCGCTGCGATCCGGTCACGCTGAGCCGCGCAGAGAGCGAATCGGTGAGACCGCCCGTCACATAGCTGCGCACGCCCCATAGATTGTCGTTGCCCGCGGTCAGCTCAGCCATGGCACCGAACGTCTGGCTCGGCATGGCGGTGCGGACGCTGATGGCGCCTGCCGTCACGTTGCGGCCGTACAGCGTCGACTGCGGTCCGCGCAGCACTTCGATCTGCTCGATGTCGGCGAGGTCGCCGAGTCCGAGGCCGGAACGGGAGCGATAGGCGCCGTCGATGAACAGGCCGGTATCCGGTTCGAAATCCGGAATGTTGCCTTCGTTGCCGATGCGGCGAATGCGATAGCTGGTATTGAAAGGATTCGAGTTGGTCGTCACCACCAGCGACGGCACGAGCACGGTCAGATCGGCAACATCGCGGATGCCTGCCGCCTGAACCTGTTCGGCAGTGATGGCGGAGATGGCCATCGGCACGTCCTGGATCGGTTCGGACGTCTTGCGTGCGATGACCTGGATCTCTTCGAGCGTGATGGTGCTGGTGTCGGCTGGTGCGGCTTGAGCACGCGCCTGCTGCGCGCCCAGGATGGTCGCGACGGCGAGCGTGAGCAGCGAATACGATGTCTTCATCGAAAACCCCCGGACGGCGTGTAGTGCCGCATGACTGCGAGTCAGATCGAACTTCTGGCGATGCAACAGGTGAACCTGGCGCCGTGCGCGAGACCGTGGTGCATCCGGGCGAGTGCGCGGACGCATCCCTTCCCGTCATGTTGTGTCGTCCACGGCGTCAGGTCCGGAGGTCGAGCGTAGAGGGCGTGCACAGGCACATTCTGTCCACGGGATGACAGGGCCTTTTCATTTCGCGACACGCGGGCTAGAGTCGTTTCGGCTTTACGCCATTCGCTGAACCTGCGTCACCTGCCGAACCTGCGATACGACATCCAATGACCCGCATGGTCCGAGCCGCGGCGCTCACGAACTATTTCGATGTGGCTCAGCAGGTCGGTCTGAATCCGGTCACGCTGCTGAGCGATGCCGGATTCAATCGCACGATCCTGGCCAATCCCGACAACAGGATCTCAGCCAGCGCCGCGGCAACATTGCTGGAGGAATCGGCGCGCCTCGCTGCTTGCCCGACATTCGGATTGCGCATGGCGGAGACGCGGCAGATCGCCGATTTCGGCGCCGTCGGACTGCTCGTCACGCACCAGCCGACGCTGCGCGAGGTGCTGCTCGCGCTCATGAACTACCGCCACCTGCTGAACGAGGCGCTCATCCTGCACATGAGCGATGTGGGCAAGCACGTCGTCATTCGCCAGGAGATCGTGACCGATCCGCCCGCGTACTCGCGGCAGGCGACGGAACTGGCGCTGGGGGTACTGGCGCGGGCCGGCAGTGCGCTGCTGGGGAGTCACTGGAAGCCTGAGCGAGTGCTGTTCCAGCATGAAGCGCCGGAGGATCTGCAACTGCATCGCCGCCTGTTCAGATGCAAGCTGGAGTTCGGCAGCGAGTACAACGGCTTCGTCTGCAGCGCCGCGGATCTGGACTATCCATGCTCTGCCGCGAATCCAGCGCTGGCGCGCTACGCGGAACAACTCCTGCAGACCTTGCCGAAAGCCTGCGACAAGTCCATCGAAGCAGAGGTGCACGAGGCGATCTATCTGCTGCTGCCGATAGGCCGGGCGACCGTCGAACAGGTGGCACAGAGTCTGGCGATGAACGTGCGCACACTGCAGCGCCACCTGGAAGAGCAGGGCGCGACGTTCTCGGATCTCATCAACACCGTGCGTCGCGAACTCGCGATTCGCTACATCGAAGGCGGCCAGCATTCGCTCGGACACGTGGCGGAGCTGCTGGGCTATTCGACGCAGACATCGTTCACGCGCTGGTTCAAGAACGAGTTCGGCGTGTCGCCGACGCAGTGGCAGAAATCCCAGGGAGGAATGGCACTAAGTTAGGCCTCGCCATGCGCGCGTTCATCGACAGCGGCGAACACGGGGGTTGATGCGACGTCATGCGATCAGCGGGCCTGGCGATGAGCAGCCAGGTCCGCGTCCGGCGTCAGACGGGGCATACACCCGTCAGTTCAGGTCATCGTCCTTGTAGTACTTCGTGCCTTTTGCGGTCAGTTCGAGCGCGAGTCCCTTGTCGCTCAGCTGATAGAGATAGACATCCGGCGATATGGCGACGGCGCCCTGATAGGCTTCGCCCTTGTCGCCGGACTTCGCCGCTGCGGTTGCCTGCGCACCGACTTCCCAGCCGGAATTGACGAACTTGTCGAGCGCCTCCGGGGTTGCGAAGACCCAGATGAGCTTGAATTTCTTGACGCCGAATCCCAGCCCTGCCTGGATCTCGGCCATCTTCATGTAGGTCTGCTGCTTTGTACGGTTGTTGACGGCCAGGCCCTTGCCGGTGCCGCTGCCGGCAACGAGGATCTTCATGCCGAAATTGCTGAACGCCGCATAGCCGGCGGCCGATTCAACGGCTTTGCGTGCCGAAGGTTGCGTCTTGTAGAGCATATCGAGCGCGGATTGCGCTGCTTCACGCACTTCCGCCTGTTCTTCCGCCTTGCTCTTCTTCGCGAACGCGGCCCCAGGCGCGACCAACAGACATGCCATCGCCAGTACGAAGATCCGGGCATTCATGGTTTTCTCCCGCTGTTTATCCTTGGATTGAATCGGTCGACGATACGATCGAGCACCCCAATACGTCTGTATGGCTGCGATTCGTCGCACCGCGAGTGACCGGCGAAAATCTACTCGCGTAGTCACGCGGATGAGCGGAGAACTTGTCACAGAAAACCTAGGTATTAATCGCGCAGAGACTTCGGTATCGACCCAGGACGTGCGTGGGAGGGAAGGCAGAGGGAGGTTGCGATAAGAAGATTCAGAAGATTCTGTTTTGCGCTCTTTGCGTTCTTATGCGCCTCTTGCGTACCAATCCCAAATCTCTATTTCGCCGCCGTCATCCGCAGCGGCACCCGAATCGGCCCGAGCTCCGGCATGCCGCTCATGCGGATCTCGCCGCTGATCTCGAAGTGGCGGGTCTGTTTCAGCAGTTCTTCCAGCGCGACCGCGAGTTGCTGGCGGGCGAGCGGAATGCCGGCGCACATGTGCGGGCCGCGGCCGAAGGCGAGATGCTGTTTGATGTTGGAGCGGTTGAGCTGGAACGTGCCGGGATCGGGGAACACGGTTTCGTCGCGGTTGGCCGAGGCGTAGACGAGCGCAATCGCCTCGCCCGGCTGGATGCGCCGGCCATGCAGTTCGACCTCGTGACTCGCGGAGCGGGCGAAGCCGCGATAGGGCGTGTAGAGACGCAGGAACTCCTCGATCGCATCGGGAATCTGTTCGGGGTGTTCGCGCAACTGCTGCTGCAACTGCTGATCGCGCGACAGATGCACGGCGATGCTGCCCATGACGATGGGCGGTGCGA
>CAYWHG010000031.1:35002-38449 GCA_964457865.1 uncultured Steroidobacter sp. | reverse complement strand
GGATGCTTCGGCGCGAGCCGATACTCGACGAACACCACCACGCATTCCGCCTCTCGTGCATAGCGCAGCGCATTCTCGAAATGCTGGGGCGCGGGTTTCATCACGAACGCACCGCCGTGGTAGTAGACCAGCGCCGGCGACTGCGGCTGCAGCGTCTGCGGCCGGATGATCCACGCCGGCACCGGATAGCCATCGACACCCGGGATCGTTGTCCGCGTGAAGCTCGATGCGAACTTGCGCCGGTGCAGCGCATTCACCGCAGACAGAAACTTCTGCAGCGCCGCCAGCGCCCAGCGATTCCCCGGCAGTTTGTGAGCCTTGATCGACTGCAGCTCGGGATGGATGTTCAGCGGGGTGGTCATGATTATTGTTGGTCTGTGACGGGACGACAGGATTGTCCCGGCGGAGGCTGCGTCCCGCAAGCGCGAGGCACGAGCATCGCGCTAATCGAACAGCGCCAGCTTTTCCGTCAGATACACGCGAACCTCATCCGCCGTCGCGAACGCGAAATAGTCCGAGTGCTTGTCCCAGAACTTGAGGATGAAGGCATCGTCGCGCGAAACGAGTTCGCGGATCTGTCCGGCGATGAGACTGCGCTGTGCGGGTGTGTAGTGCGTGACGATGGCTCGCCAGCGATCTTCATCGGAGTGAAAGCGCAGACCGGAGTCTCCGTCGAAGTGCGCGAGGATCGCCTTCTTCAGAGAGGCCAGCTCACCCAGATGCCTCACGCCCGGCGGATCGATGAAGCTGATGGTCATGAACACCCCCAACCCACGGTGGTTGGACTTGCCCGCTAAATCACGTGCGGATTCTGCACCTGCGACTCGACACCCGTCGAGTCCTGGACACAGCCGGGTTGCTCAGCGCGCTGGCCTCGCCTCCGGGCCCGAATGTTCGCGCGCGTACTTGCCTGGCGTCTGACCGACGTGCCTGCTGAAGGCAGTGCTGAACGCGCTCGCTGAACCGTAGCCAACCCGTTCCGCGACCTCGGCCAGCGGAATGTCATCGCGGCGCAGAAGGTCCCTCGCGACGGCCATGCGCCAGGCGAGAAGATATTCGATGGGACGAAGACCCACGGCTTGCGTGAACCGCTCGAAGAACGCCGAACGCGACAGCGCCACGTGCCTTGCGAGCTGCGCCGCCGTCCATGAGCGCCCCGGATTGCTGTGCATGAGCCTGATGGCGCTCGCCAGTCGCGCGTCCAGCAATCCCCGCAGCAGCCCGGGCGGCGTTTCCTCGCCCGGCGTCGAGCGCAAGGCCTCGATCAGCAACAGCTCGATCAGGCGGGTAAGGACGAGATCGCGACCGGACTTGCGTCCGCTCGATTCCTCGCCGACGAATCTCACGAGCATCGAGAGCCGCTCGACGCCGCGCACGTGCAGAAGAGCCGGCAGCAGCGATACGAGCAGCGCCGCATCGGCTGAGTCGAAAGCGAAATACCCGCCCAGCAAACGGACGTCCGCACGTCCGCCGCGCCTGCCGTGACGGACTTCCCCCGTCGGCGCCGGTGCCGTCTTCGGATCGACGAACACAGGCTTCGCTGGCTCGAAGCCCGAGAGTATGAAGCCGGGCGTGGCCGGCATAAGGACGAAGTCGCCCGCTTCCAGCGTGATCACCGCCTGGCCGTCGACTGCCAGCAGACAGCGTCCTTCGAGCACGACACAGAAACTGGGCTGGCCGAAGTCCGAATAGCGCACGGCCCAGCGACCCGCGCCGCTGATGCCCTTGGAAAACACGGCGCGTGGCCGCAGCACTGAAATGACCTCGGTCAGCGGGTCGACCATCTTCTGGACTCTTGCAAAATAAAAATGGACTTTTGATTATAGATAGTCCGGAACGGCGTCGCTATCGTGATCTCCATCGACCACCAACGGAGAGATCGCATGAAAACCGTCCTCATCACCGGCTGCTCGTCAGGCTATGGCCGCGAAACGGCGCGCCACTTCCATGCGCAGGGCTGGAACGTCATCGCCACCATGCGCACGCCTCGCGAAGACGGCCTGCCCCGATCGGATCGAATGCGCGTACAGGCGCTCGATGTGACGCAGCCGGACAGCATCGAAGCAGTACTCGCAGCAAACGGACCCATCGATGTGCTCGTCAACAACGCGGGGATCGGTCTCTTCGGCGCCTTCGAAGCTACGCCGATGTCGACGACGCGCGAGATCTTCGAGACGAATACCTTCGGCGTCATGGCGATGACACAGGCGCTGCTGCCCCGGTTCCGTACACGCAAATCAGGCGTGATCGTCAACGTGACCTCGTCCGCGACCCTGGCGCCGATGCCTCTGGTCGCGGTGTATACCGCGAGCAAGACAGCCATCGAGGGGTTCACGGCGTCGCTGGCATTCGAACTCCAGGCGTTCGGTGTTCGCGTGAAGCTCGTCGAGCCCGGCTATGGTCCGACCACCCGATTCACCCAGAACGGCGGCGCACGCATGCAAGGACTGATTCCCGAGTCATATGCCTCATTCGCTCACCAGATCTTTGCGTCGCTCACACAGCCGACGGCGGTCACCACCGAATCGGATGTGGCCGAGGCAGTGTGGCGTGCCGCACATGATGAATCGGCGCAGCTGCGGTTTCCCGCCGGCGCCGATGCGCTGGCACTCGCGCGCGCGGCATGACCAGGCCTTCTGACACCTGTTCGCAGAATCGCCGCCGCCGTTTCCGTCGGGCAATAGACCGAATGAATTGCGAGCGGACGCGAGCCGGCCAATACTGCGGCGCGATCGACATCACCTCAGGGGTACGACAGTGGCGAATATCACGATGGAGCAATCCCTGGCGATTGCCTCCGTGCAACAGCTCATCAATGACTGGGCCTACGAACTCGACGTGAACAACGGCCTGCACATCGCTGGCCTGGTGACGGAGGACTGCAGATACGTGGTGGGCGGCACACCGCGCGAAGGTCGGCCCGCCGTCGAAAAATTCTATAGCGACCGTCTGGAGCGGCTGTCGGCCCAGCCCGACGGCGTACCGACGCAGCGCCACATGCTGTCCAACCTGCGCGTCAGCTTCCGCAGCGCGACCGACGTGTCGATCACGTTCAGCCTGCTCTACTTCACGACCGCCGGCATGTCATCCGGCCTCAATCACGCCGACCCGGCCGCGACCGCCGATGTCCGCATGGACTGCCAACGCGACGCCGACGGCGAGTGGCGCATCTCCGCCTTCGACAGCGGCCAGGCCTTCAGGCGCGTGCCGAAGTAAGCAAAAGAACGAAGAGAGCCGCAAAGGACCGCAATTCCTTCCCTTCTTTATATGCGGTCTCTTGCGGCCTCTTGTTCCCGTCCGCTCGCGGGGCGGCGCTTCTTCTCCCTCCCCTCCACTGCGCGTAACGCTCGAAACACCTTCGTGCCGCTGTAGTCGTACCAGGCATAGCCGCCGCGGCGTTCCTGCTCGATGTCGGCAAGACGATCGCGGATCACGCCATCGCGTTCG